>NZ_JAOVZR010000001.1:3635987-3943816 GCF_026619415.1 Hoeflea algicola | reverse complement strand
ACCCACAAAAACCTGACCGACGAAGCCCGCGACGAGCTGGGGATCGCCCCGGGCATGGTCCGGCTTTCGCTGGGGATCGAGGATGTCCAGGATCTGATTGAGGATTTCGACCGGGCGCTTTCAGGCCTCTAAGATCGGCTCACCAAACACGGCGCGCGCCTGCATGATGCGGGAGAGCGCCGTGTACAGACAGATGACGGCAAACACCCATGCGATGGGTGCGAACCAGGCCGGCCACAGGCAGAACAGCCCGAACACGAAGAAGGTCTCGCTGGCTTCGGCGAGACCGGTGGTGAAATAGATCGATTTGACACCGCGCGCGGTCGACGTCAGCCCCCGCTTCTCAGCGACGATGGCATAGGCGAGGAAACTCGCACCATTGACGTAAAAAGCAAAGATCAGCGCCGCACCGGCCAGACCGTTAGCTGTCGGATCATGAATGACGAAGCCCAGCGGAATGGCACCGTAAAAGACGAAATCGAGGGTGATATCGAGATAGCCCCCGAAATCGGTCTTTTTCGATGCACGGGCGACCGAGCCGTCGAGACCGTCGCCGATGCGGCTGACAAGAATCAACGTCAGCGCCCAGTACATGTGACCCAACGCAATCAGACCAGCGGCGGCAAGCCCGAGCAGGCACGCCGTTACGGTCACATGATCGGCTCTGACGCCCCGCGCCGCAAGCCAGCGTCCCGCGCCGTCGAGCCCGGGCTGGATCAGTTTTCGCGCGGTTCCATCCAACATGAGGTCATCCTTTGATCTTCTCTGGCTGTGATAGCGCGGCTACCACCGATCGTCACGCGCGACCGCCTGGTTCAGGCATCACAATCAGGTCAACACCAATCCAATCATGGGGGTACAGCGGCACGCAGGCGCGGATATGGTTGACGAGAGCGCGACACTGTACAATGAGTGAGCCAAGGAGTGCTGCATGTATCGCGCGTTAACACGTGACATCGAAGTGACTGTCGATCCGTATTATCTCGAGGACCAATCGGACCCCGAGGACGGGCGCTATGTGTGGGGTTACCGCGTGGTAATTACCAACCATTCCGACCAGATCGTCCAGCTCAGAAGCCGGCATTGGAAGATCACAGACGAGAACGGCCTCATTGATGAAGTGCGCGGCCCCGGCGTCGTCGGCGAGCAACCGGTTCTCGGACCCGGCGATACCTATGAATACTCCTCCGGCTGTCCGCTGGACACACCGTCCGGCGTGATGGTCGGCAGCTATCAGATGCAATCATCGGAAGGCGAATTTTTCGATGTTGAGATTCCCGCGTTCTCGCTGGACCTGCCGGGCATGGCAAGAACACTGAATTGACCGCTCTTTCCGAATTCCGGCCCGTCATGCTGGTAACCGGGGTGCTCGTGGGCACACTCGGGCTGGCGATGTTGTTGCCCGCACTTGTCGACCTGGCCGCGGACAATGACGACTGGATGATCTTCGTCAGCGCGGCGATGGTGACGATGCTGTTCGGTTTTGGCCTTTTCATCGCCAATCGCGGCGCACCGAAAGGGCTTTCGACGCGTCAGGCCATGCTGATGACAGTGGTATCGTGGGTTGCCCTGGTGGCGTTTGGCGCGCTGCCGTTTCATTGGTCGGGCATTGTTCCCACTTACACCGACGCCTTTTTCGAATCGATGTCAGGCCTGACCACCACCGGCGCCACGGTGATTACCGGGCTGGATTCGACACCAGTGGGGCTGTTGTTCTGGCGCGGGCTGCTGCAATGGCTCGGCGGCCTCGGCATCATCGTGATGGCGATTGCCGTGCTGCCGATGCTGCAGATCGGCGGCATGCAGCTGTTCAAGGCCGAGGCATTTGACACGGCGGAAAAGATCCTGCCCCGCGCCGCCCAGATTTCCACCTCGATCACCCTGGTGTTCATCGCCATGACCGGGCTCAGCGCGGTGGCCTATATGGCTGTCGGCATGGCGGCGGACGACGCGGTGATTCACGCCATGACAACGGTCGCCACCGGCGGCTTCTCGACCAAGGACGCCTCGATCGGCGCTTTCAACAATCCCGGCGTTGAATGGGTCGCCATCGTGTTCATGACCCTGGGGTCAATCCCGTTCCTGCTTTATGTGCAGATGCTGCAGGGCAAGTTCCGACCATTCCTGGCCGACGAACAGGTCAAGGCGTTCCTGGCGTTTCTTGGCGTGGCGATTCTGATGGCCTGGATGATGGCCCATTTCGGCAAGTTTCATGTCGGTCTGGAGGGGTTGCGGCACTCTGCCTTCAATGTCGTCTCGATTGTCACCGGAACCGGCTATTCCTCAACCGACTACGGCCTCTGGGGCAGCCACGCGGTGGCGTTCTTTTTCATCATCATGTTTGCCGGCGGCTGCGCCGGGTCAACCTCCTGCGGGATCAAGATCTTCCGCTTCCAGGTACTGTTCGAGGCGGTTCGCCAGCACATCGCCCAGGTGATGTATCCGCATGGCGTGTTCAGGGCGCATTTCAACGGAAAGCCGATCGAGGACCGGGTTGTCGCCTCGGTGATGAGCTTCTTCTTCCTGTTCATGGCGTCGTTCGTGGTGCTGGCACTGCTGCTCAGGTTCAGCGGGCTCGACACCATCACCGCCTTGTCCGGCGCCGGCACGGCGCTGTCGAATGTTGGCCCCGGGCTTGGCGACATCATCGGCCCGGCCGGCAATTTCCAATCGCTCAGCGATGTCCAGAAATGGCTGCTGGCCGCCGGCATGCTGCTTGGTCGACTGGAGCTGTTTACCGTGCTGGTTCTGTTCCTGCCGCGCTTCTGGCGGTCTTAAGCGGGCGCAAACAATTGAAACCGGCACCGGTTCTTGGACAGCCCCTGAATGGCAGGGCGCGCACGGCTATTCCAAGCGCTTCATAGCCAGTAGAACCATGAAGCGCTCGGCTGTTCGTCATCTTTCGCCGGAACAGGCAGACGTCGTCAGCCTTCAAATTCCGAGGGATCGAAACGATAGGCAGTCGAGCAGAACTCGCATTGCACCGTGATCGCCCCGTCCTCGACGCTTTCGGCGAGTTCCTCGGCGGAGAAGCCACCCAGCACCTCTCCCAGCCGCTCGCGCGAACAGGAGCACTGATCAAACACCGGCACCGGCGGATAGACCCGCGCACCGCGCTCGTGGAACAGGCGAAACAGCAGCCGCTCGGCGCCAACTTCGGGATCGGTCAACTCGCCTGGCGACACAGTGGCAACCAGCGCCTTGGCTTCGGCCCAGCTGTCATCGTCGGTGATATGGAAGCCCTCGGCCCCCTCCGACTCATCGCCGCCGGGAAGATCTGGTTGCCGCATCCGGTCCGGGGCCTGGGGCAAAAACTGCACGACGATGCCACCGGCGCGCCAACTGTGCCGCGGGTTGCCGTCCTGGTCCTTGTCGAACAGTTCGGCCACGGCCAGACGCACGATCGTCGGGATCTGCTCGGACTGACGGAAATAGGTCTCCGCCATGGCTTCCAGGGTTTCGCCCTTCATTTCGACAATGCCCTGGTAGCGCTGCATGTAGGCGCCCTGGTCGATGGTAAAAGCGAGAATGCCGTTGCCCAGCAGCTCGGTCGGGCTGGTGGTGCCGGCCCGCTCGGCGGCTTCGACGCGATCGGCATCAAAACGCGCATAGGCGCGCAGACTGCCCGGCGTGGTAAAATCGGCCACCATCAGATCCACCGGCCCATCGCCCTTGGTCTGGATGATCAGCTTGCCTTCGAACTTGAGCGAAGTGCCCAGAAGCACGGTCAGCGCGATCGCCTCGGCCAGCAGGCGGGCGACCGGTTCAGGATAATCGTGACGCCCGAGTATGGCATCGATCATCGGGCCAAGCTGAACGGTACGACCGCGCACGTCGAGGCCATCAACCTCGAAGGGCAGCACGCAATCATCGCCGGCAAAGCCCGGCTCGCCGAGGGTGCGGATTTCGGTTTCCATCATCAATCCCGATTGTCAGAGGTGGCGCAACTAGTCACGCACAGGCAAGCCGGGCGCCGTGTCCACCATTTCCAAAAACCGCATATAGGCACTCGCACGCGCAAGTGCCAGAGGCGTTACAGTACGCCCATGCACCAGCGCATGATCGCCTTTTGCGCATGAAGCCGGTTTTCAGCCTCGTCAAACACCACCGACCGCGGTCCGTCCATCACCTCGTCGGTGACTTCCTCGCCGCGATGGGCTGGCAGACAATGCATGAAGAGAGCGTCGTCATTGGCCTTGTCCATCAGGGCCTGGTTGACCTGATAGGGTTGAAACACGTTCTGGCCGCGGGCGCGATGTTCCTGGTTCATTGACACCCAGGTGTCAGTGATGATGCAGTCGGCCCCGGAGGCCGCCCGGTCCGGATCGCTGCTGATATCAATTTCTGCGCCCTTGGCACGCGCCCATTCGACAAACCTTGCGTCAGGCTCGGAGCCTTCCGGAGTGGCTATCTGCATCCGGTAGCCAAATTGCCCCGCGCCCTCGATCAGCGAATGCAGCACATTGTTGCCGTCTCCGGTCCAGGCCAGCGTCTTGCCCTTGATCGGGCCACGATGTTCCTCGAAGGTCAGCACGTCGGCCATGATCTGGCAAGGATGGGTGTCATCGGTCAGCGCATTGATCACCGGCACGGTGGCGTGCTCGGCAAGTTCGAGCATGCGTTCGTGGTCCATTGTGCGGATCATGATCATGTCGACATAGCGCGACAGTACCTTCGCCGTGTCGGCAATGGTTTCGGCACGGCCGAGTTGCATTTCGGTGCCCGACAGGAACAAGGTCTCGCCGCCGAGCTGGCGCATGCCGACATCGAATGACACCCGGGTACGGGTCGAAGGTTTCTCGAAGATCATCGCCAGCATCTTGCCGGCCAGTGGACGGTCCTCGACGGCTCCGGATTTGGCGGCGCGGGCGCCGTCGATCATTGCGCGCACGTCGGCGGCGCTGACGGCGGAAAGATCGAGAAAATGGCGGGTGCCGGCGGTTATTGTCTCAGTCATCATAATGGTCCAGTCAACTGGCTTGGGCTTTTTGGGATAGCATGCCGAGTGCAGCGTCGATCCTGTTGAGTGCCTCGCGCGCCTCTTCCGCCGAAACGATCAACGGCGGCAGCAGCCGCACGACATTGTCGCCGGCAGGGACACCCAGAATATACTCGTTGCGCATCGCCATGACGAGATCGGCGTTGGACTTGGCGCACTGGATACCCAGCATCAGTCCGGTTCCGCGAATATCCTTGATCAGATCCGGATAACGGTCCTTGAGCGAAGCCAGGCCCTGGCGCAGGACCAAGGCGATATCGT
The DNA here is from genome assembly GCF_026619415.1 of Hoeflea algicola. NCBI lineage: Bacteria > Pseudomonadati > Pseudomonadota > Alphaproteobacteria > Hyphomicrobiales > Rhizobiaceae > Hoeflea > Hoeflea algicola. The sequence goes on along the minus strand of NZ_JAOVZR010000001.1, from coordinate 3,938,556 downwards.
TGACATGGGTGAGGAAGCCGTCTTCGAGCACGATGTCGAGCACGGCGTTGCCGACCGCCATGGCCAACGGATTGCCGCCATAGGTGGTGCCATGAGTACCAAGCGTCATGCCGTCGGCGGCCTCGGCGGTCGCCAGGCAGGCGCCAAACGGAAAGCCGCCGCCGATGCCCTTGGCGACGGCCATGATATCGGGCTCGATACCGGCCCACTCATGGGCAAACAGCTTGCCAGTACGGCCGACGCCGCACTGGACTTCATCAAGGATCAACAGCATTCCGTGCTCATCGCAGAGATCGCGCAATTCCCGCAGCATCTCCTTGGGAAGCGGGCGAACACCGCCCTCGCCCTGAACCGGTTCGACCAGAATCGCCGCGGTATCATCGGTGACGGCCGCCTTCAGGGCTTCGAAATCACCAAACGGAACCTGATCAAAACCCTCGACCTTGGGGCCAAAGCCTTCAAGATACTTGGCCTGGCCGCCGGCAGCGATGGTGGCCAGCGTGCGCCCGTGAAAGGCGCCCTCGATGGTAATGATACGGTAGCGATCGGGCTGACCGTTGACGTAGAAATGGCGGCGCGCGGTCTTGATTGCGCATTCGAGCGCCTCGGCGCCGGAATTGGTGAAGAACACCTTGTCAGCGAAGGTCGCTGCGGTGAGGCGCTCGGCCAGACGGGTCTGATCGGGGATCTCGTGAAGATTGGACAGGTGCCAGAGGCGATCGGCCTGCGCCTTTAGCGCTTCCACCAGATGCGGATGGGTGTGACCAAGCGAATTGACTGCAATGCCGGCGGCGAAATCAAGATAGCGCTCGCCGTCTACCGTCTCCAGCCATACGCCGTGCCCGCGCTCGAAAACCATTGGCGCGCGGGTATATGTTTCATAAAGCGGCTTGGCATCAGCCATGGCGCTCGTCTCCTCGTTAGAAGCCGACAAATCGAAGCCCGGACCGGTCCTTCAGCGGTTAGCCTGACCGGCCCGGCAAACAGTTGCCGAAAAACCAAAACGCCGCCCTTTCCGGGGCGGCCCGAGCACTATTTACATTTCACCCGAGGCTGTCAATGAGACAGCCATGGCAGCGTGCCCGTCCGGCGCCAACCTGCCTTTTATCGCGAAAGCACTAGGATCGACGTGCAGGCTCGGCGCTCAACCGCAAGGATTGCTCAGCAACACGGCTGCACGCCCGGTAAGTTGGGGAAAACCAAAAAAACGAATCACCTTGAATTGGCTGACTCTTGTCACGGAGTCCTGCGAGCACTAGGTTATAGTCATGAATTAGGGGTCCGCGGCGGGCACTAATTACCTCACAGTAAGCGAGCGTTTCAGCTCCGGTCATCCGGGGCGATGGTGAGCGATTCTGCCATCCCGCAACACGGGGTACAGGGAGTGCATAGCATGAATTGGACTGATGAACGGGTCGAAAGGCTCAAGAAACTCTGGGCGGACGGGCTCAGCGCGAGCCAGATCGCAGCGCAATTGGGCGGCGTCAGCCGCAATGCGGTGATCGGCAAGGTGCACCGGCTCAATCTTCCCGGACGCGCCAAGAGCGGCGGCCAGGCTTCCGTACGCACCAAGCGCACGACAGCAGCCCCGCGCGCACCGGCCTATGCCGGCCGGACTGCGGCCCAGGCAACCCGGACGGTCAGCCGTTCGAGCGGCGGTGCGGCCCTTCAGCAGCAAGTTGACGCGGTGGCTGTCGAAGAAATCGATACCCGTCCGACGGAAGATGTGGTGGTGCCGATTTCGCGCCGGTTGACGCTGGTGGAGCTTTCCGAGCGCACCTGCAAATGGCCGATCGGCGATCCGCTGCAGGAAGGGTTTCACTTCTGCGGCAACGATTCCGGCGAAGCTTCGCCTTATTGCGGCTATCACGCCAAGCTGGCGTTTCAGCCATCAAGCGAACGCCGTCGGGCGCGCTGAGATCAGATCAAGGCGGGATTGGCGGGTTCAGTTGAACGCGCGCCGCTTGAGCACTCAATCAGACAAAGGCCCCGGATCGTCGATCCAGGGCCTTTGTCGTTTTACCTATGTTGAGCGCGATGCGGCTCAGCTTTCGATCGAGTAGCCGGCACCGCGTACGGTGCGGATGATGTCGCGCATGCCCGACAGATTGACCGCCTTGCGTAACCGTCCGACATGGACATCTACCGTGCGCTCGTCGACATAGACATCATGACCCCAGACGCCATCGAGCAGTTGCGCGCGCGAATAGACCCGGCCTGGCGAGCTCATCAGAAACTCCAGCAGACGGAATTCGGTCGGTCCGAGCTTGATGTCGCGGGTCAGACGGCGCACCCGGTGAGTCTCGCGGTCAAGTTCGATATCGCCCACCTTGAGCTGGCTTGAAATCACTTCCGGACGGGCGCGGCGCAGCATGGCCCGCACCCGGGCCAGCAGTTCCGGCGTCGAGAACGGCTTGACGACGTAATCGTCAGCCCCGGTGGCGAGCCCCCGGACCCGTTCGCTTTCCTCGCCACGGGCGGTCAGCATGATGATCGGCAGGCGCTCGGTTTCGGCCCGGGCGCGCAGCCGCCGGCACAATTCGATCCCGGAGATGCCCGGAAGCATCCAGTCGAGGATCAGCAGGTCGGGCACCCGCTCCTGCAACTGGATTTCTGCCTCATCTCCCCTGAGCACGGTGTCGACTTCATAGCCTTCGGATTCGAGATTGTATCTCAGGAGCACCGAGAGTGCTTCCTCGTCCTCAACCACGGTGATGCGCGGACTCATTGCCATTATCGAATTGCTCCCGCAGCCATCATGCCTCGCCTTGTGCCTGGACGATCATGCTCGCCGTATCGTCATCCTTGGGTCGGTCATCCGTCAGTTGTTCACCGGTGGCAACGTAATAGACGGTCTCGGCGATGTTGGTGGCGTGGTCGCCAATGCGCTCGATGTTCTTGGCGCAGAACAGGAGATGGGTGCAAGCGGTGATGTTGCGCGGGTCTTCCATCATGTAGGTCAGAAGCTCGCGGAACAGCGAGGTATAGATCGCGTCGATCTCCTCGTCACGCTCACGGATCGAGTTGGCCAAATCCGGAGAACGCGTGGCAAACGCGTCAAGCACTTCCTTGAGCTGGGTCAGCGCCAGTTCGGCCAGGTGCTCGAGGCCGCGCACCAGTTTGCGCGGCTGCGCCATGGTGTGCACGGCAAGTACCCGCTTGGCGATGTTCTTGCCAAGATCGCCAACCCGCTCGAGGTCAGAGGCGATACGGATCGACCCGATGATCTCGCGCAAGTCCGAGGCCATCGGCTGGCGCTTGGCGATCAGCAGCACCGCCTTGTCGTAGATTTCGCGCTCGCCATTGTCGAGCAGCAGGTCTTCCGAGATGACCCGCTGGGCCGAGGCGGTGTCAGCGTTGACCAGCGCGGCGACTGCGTCGGCGACCATGCGTTCGGCGATGCCGCCCATTTCGGATAGGCGGCGCACCAGAAAACGCAGATCGTCATCGTAAGCCGTGACGGTATGAGATTCGGACATCATAGATTCCTTCAATCCTGAAAACGTGGTGCGATTGGCAATCGTCTTAGCCGAACCGGCCGGTGATGTAGTCCTGGGTGATCTTGCTGTCGGGATTGGTGAACATCTTGTCGGTAGGGCCTTCATCGACAAGTTTCCCCAAGTGGAACATCGCCGTGCGCTGCGACACACGAGCGGCCTGCTGCATCGAGTGGGTGACAATGACGATGGTGTAGTTGACCCGCAATTCGTCAATCAGTTCCTCGACCTTGGCAGTGGCGATCGGGTCGAGCGCCGAGCAGGGCTCATCCATCAGAATGACTTCGGGGCTGACAGCGATGGCACGGGCGATGCACAAGCGTTGCTGCTGGCCGCCCGAAAGACCGGTTCCCGCCTCGTGCAGTCGGTCCTTGACCTCGTTGAAGAGTCCTGCCTTGATCAGGCTGCGCTCGACCACTTCATCCATCTCGGCACGGCTGCGGACCTGACCATGGATGCGCGGTCCGTAGACAACATTTTCATAGATCGATTTGGGGAACGGATTGGGCTTCTGGAACACCATGCCGACGCGGGCCCGCAATTCAACGACATCAATCATCGGCGCATAGATGTTTTCATCCTCAAGCGTGATCTCGCCCGATACGCGGCAGATATCGATGGTGTCGTTCATCCGATTGAGACAGCGCAGAAACGTTGACTTGCCACAACCAGAGGGGCCGATAAGCGCCGTCACGGCGTTCTTGCGAATGTCGAGATTGACGTCAAACAGGGCCTGCTTCTCACCGTAGAAAACGCAAACATCCTTGCCGCGCATCTTGATTTCGGGCTGCTCTGTCTGGGCGTTGACCGCCAATTCCGTAGCCGCTTCCGACATGATGTTCATCTCCGTCTTCCCTTTCCTTATTCCAGAATACCCAGGGCTTTGTTTTTTCAAGGACCACACCTTGGCTACCAGCGACGTTCAAAGCGACGGCGCAGAAGAACGGCAATTGCGTTCATCAACAGAAGGAATACCAGCAACACGATAATGGCACCCGAGGCCCGCTCTACAAAGGCCGGATCACCACGCTGGGTCCAGTTGTAGACCTGGACCGGCAGCGCCGAAGCCGGATCGAAGAAGCCTTCCGGCGGCGCGCCGGGATATTCGCGAACGAAAGCCACCATGCCGATCAGCAGCAGCGGTGCGGTTTCACCCAGTGCCTGGGCCAGGCCAATGATCGTGCCGGTGAGGATGCCAGGCGCTGCCAGCGGCAGAACATGGTGAAAGATCGCCTGCATTTTCGACGCGCCTATACCAAGCGCTGCATCGCGAATGGAGGGCGGCACCGCCTTCAGCGCCGCACGCGTGGCGATGATGATCGTTGGCAATGTCATCAGGGTCAACACGAGCCCGCCGACCACCGGCGCGGATTGCGGCAATCCGACGAAATTGATGAAGATGGCGAGACCGAGGATACCGAACACGATGGAAGGCACAGCAGCCAGATTGGAGATATTGACCTCGATAAGATCGGTCCAGCGGTTCCTTGGGGCGAATTCCTCAAGGTAGATCGAAGCCGCCACGCCGATCGGCAGCGCCAGCACCAGTACGATCAACATCATGTAAGCCGAGCCGAGAATGGCGACGCCGAGGCCTGCCGCTTCTGGCCGCGTGTCGGACGCATCGGGTGCGGTCAAGAACGACCAGTTGAACCGCGATTGCAGGATGCCTGCCTGTTTCAGCTTGTCGGCCAGTAGCAACTGTTCGGGCGAGACGTTGCGGTCAAGCGCCGCCGAGTCCATCGTCACGCGGCCCTTGTAGTACCCGTCGATCCGGCCGTTGGCCAAAAGCTCGAACGAGACGGTCTTGCCGATTTCGCCCGGATCGGCCAGCACATAGCGGCGCACATCCGCGGGAGCTTCCTTGGAGATCATCTCGAAGGCCTTCTTGGCATTGACGCCGTCGGCCTCGATGCCCCGATCCTCCATGGTCTTTTTCAACGCCGCCTGAATCAGCGGATTGATCGTGAACGTGGTTATCTTCTGAATATCGGCGGGATCGCGGTTGCCGTTTTTGTCCAGCTTGGCGGGATCGAGGAAAACGTCGATCGCCACGTAAGTCTGTTGAAATGACGACAGACCGTTGGACAGGATTGAAGCCATCAGACCGACCAGTGCCAGGATGCCGAAGATAACGGCGGCAAGGCCAAGTCTGCGGAAGCGGCGTTCGGATGCGTGACGTTTGCGGGTACGCTCGCCAACTTCGAAGAGCGACCGGTTTTGCTTGTGGCTGGCTGATGCCGAAGTCTCGGCTGTCAGGTCGGTCATTCGTATTGCTCCCGATATTTACGCACGATGTAAAGCGCCAGAATGTTGAGGCAGAGGGTGAAGACAAACAGGGTCAGGCCGAGCGCAAAGGCCACCAGCGTTTCGGGGCTTGCGAATTCCGTGTCTCCGGTCAGCTGGCTGACGATCTTGACGGTGACCGTTGTCATCGCCTCGAAGGGATTGAGGCCGAGTTGTGCGGCGGCGCCGGCACCCATGACCACAATCATGGTCTCGCCGATGGCACGGCTGGCAGCCAGCAAAAAGGCGCCGACGATGCCGGGAAGGGCGGCTGGCAGGATCACCCGCCGGATCGTTTCCGACTTGGTGGCGCCCAGACCGTAGGAACCATCGCGCATGGCTTGAGGCACGGCGTTGATGATGTCGTCTGACAGCGACGAGATGAAGGGGATCAGCATGACCCCCATGACCAGACCGGCTGTCATCACCGATGACGACGAGGTTCCGAGGCCAAGCGGCTGGGCGATCCAGTCGCGCAGGAACGGGCCGACGGTGATCAGCGCGAACAACCCGTAAACGATGGTGGGAATGCCGGCGAGCATCTCGATGGCCGGCTTTGCAAAGCCGCGCAGCGTGGTTCCGGCATATTCTGCCAGGTAAAGCGCGATCATCAGGCCGATAGGAACAGCCAGCGCCAGCGCCACGAAAGAAACGTAGAAGGTGCCCCACAAAAGCGGCAGGAAGCCGAGATCGGAACCGCCGCGAAACTGCGGATTCCAGGTTGTCGACAGGAAGAAATCCTCGGCCGGGTAGAGCTTGAAGAATGCAACCGATTCAAACAGCAATGACCCGACAATGCCGACGGTGGTAAGGATCGCGACCATTGACGAGCCCATCAATAGCGCCAGCACAAAGGTCTCGCTGATATTGCGGGCGCGCATCCGCGGCTGCACCCGGGCCCAGGCCCAGAAGCCAAAACCAAGCGCGACAAGAAAGACGGCGATGTTGCGGACGAAATCGCCCGAAAGTTCGATGCTGCGGTATTCCTTGGCGGCCTCGAAAACCACGGGCGACACATCGGAGCCGAGCGCGACACCAACCGTGGCGAGTTGCGCGCGGACATTGGTCACTTCCGCGCTCATATCGGAAAGTTCGTTTTCGGTAACATCGCCCTGCTCGATGAGCAGGCTGACACCCTTGGCAATGCGGCGCACATCGACCATTATCAGGCTTCTTGCACCGGCATCGGCAATGGCGCTGTCAGGGATCTTGCCGCTGATGCTGCTTTCGATCGCAATCGGCTGCAGGAACAGCCATGCGCCGAGAAGGAAGAAGGCGGGAACTGCGGTAAACAGGGCCACTGACTGACCGTAATAGCCCGGCAATGAATGGAGTTTCACTCCATCCCGGGCGGCTGCCTGCAAGGCACGTTGCCGGCCAAGAAAATAGCCGACAATCGCCAGACCGAGCACACTGAGTACGAGAACACTGGGAGTCATGTGACATTCGCCCTGGTTTCAAGGAGGGGCGACGCCGGATGCGTCGCCCCTTTGATTGTCAAACTGATCAGTTCAGCATGCCCATCGGGGTGCGGTTCTTGACCATTTCCTGGGTCTTGGCCAGTTCCGGGTCGGAAACCAGGCCATAAGCAGCCAGCGGACCATCAGGACCGGCGATCTCGTCGGAGACGAAGAACTCGATGTAGTCCTGCAGGCCGGGGATCACGTCGAGATGTGCGTTCTTGACGTAGAAGTAGAGCGGGCGCGAAACCGGATATTCGCCCGAAGCAATAGTCTCGGTCGACGGGTTGATGCCGGACATGGTGGCGACCTGCAGTTTGTCGGTGTTGTTCTCGTAGAACGACAGGCCGAACACGCCGATGGCATTTTTGTTGGCATCGATGCGGGCGAGGGTTTCGGTGTAGTCGCCGTCAATGTCGACCGAAATGCCGTCGGTGCGCAGGGCGGTGCAGCCCTTGGCCTTTTCATCGCCAGCAGCCTTGAAGGCTTCTTCTGCGCCGGTTGCTTCACAGCCAGCTTCGAGCACCTTCACGTCGAACACTTCGCGGGTGCCGTGCTTGGTGCCGGGGATGAAAGCCAGAATGTCCTGGGCGGGCAGATCCGGGTTGACGTCGGCCCATGTCTTGGCCGTGTTGTCGACCAGCGCGCCGTCCTTGACGACCTTGGCGGCAAGCGCGTTGTACCAGTCAGCCGGGGTGAAGGCGAAGCTGGCGCCGTTGATGTCGGAAGCGAAGACGATGCCGTCGTAGCCGATGCGAACTTCCTGGATTTCGGTAACGCCGTTGGCAGCGCACAGGTCGATATCGGACTGCTTGATGCGCGACGAGGAGTTGGCAATGTCGATGGTGTTTTCACCAACGCCTTCGCAGAGCTTCTTGCGACCGGCGCCCGAGCCACCCGATTCAACAACCGGGGTCGAGAAGCTGGTGTTTTCGCCGAAGGCCTCGGCAACGATGGAAGCGTAGGGCAGAACGGTAGACGAACCGGCGATCTGGATCTGGTCGCGGGCAACAGCGGCGCCGGCAAGGGCTGTGGTAGCTACGAGTGCGGCAGCGGCAATTTTGAGTACGGTCATGGGAATCTCCCGTCATGGGTCAGAATTTCTTGGCCCGTTGGCGGGGCCGCGGATCAGCCATCTGAGGCTGGCTCTTTCTAGGCCCTTCGAGATTCTGTTTTATGACAGTAATGATACTGTTTTGTGACAGATTATCTATTTGATTTTTATCATTTTTTTCCGCATCCTAAGCTGTATCCGCATGCTCCGGGAGGCTGAATTTGACAATAAACACGGCCCCCTCACCCGACTGGGAGCGAATGACAAGCCGGGCACGATGGCGGTTGAGTATGTGCTTGACGATCGCCAACCCCAGTCCTGTGCCATGCTTTGTCCGGCTCGTCTCGTCGTCGACACGGTAGAAGCGCTCGGTCAGACGCGGGACGTGTTCCTTGGGAATTCCGGGACCAAAGTCGCGCACCATCACCTCCGACCCGTTCGCGTCGGTATTAATCACACTGATCTCCACCCGCTTTCCGGACTGTCCATATTTGCAGGCGTTCTCGATGAGATTGGAGAACACCTGAATGAGTTCATCGGCATCGCCGATCAGGATGACGGGCTGATCCGGCGTCGAGAAGTCGATTTCCACGCCCAGTTCACTGGCCATGGGCCTGAGCGTATCGATGACATGGGCGACGGTGGCGCCGAGATCGACCTTGGCTGTGAGCGCCAGATGAGCCCGCATCTCCAGCCGCGAAAGCGACAGCAGGTCATCGATCAACCGTGACATGCGCTGGGCCTGATCAAGCATGATGCCGAAAAACCGGGTGCGCGCCGCTTCATCATTGCGGGCCGGGCCCTGCATGGTCTCGATGAAACCGATCACCGAGGCCAGAGGGGTTCTAAGTTCATGGCTGGCATTGGCGACAAAATCCGACCGCATCCGGTCCAGCCGGCGCGATTGTGTGAGGTCCCGGTAGGTCAGCACGAACAGCCGTTGACCGGCAGCGGAGCGGGCCGATACCGGGGCGACACGGACCTCGTGCCAGCGCTCCGAGGGCACACGGTCGGCATCTTCAACGGTTTCAGGCTCTCCGCGGTCAATGACGCGGGCTACCAGTTCGAGCACTGCGGGGGAGCGAATCCGGGCCGACAACGTGGCATTGGGGGGAAGGCGCCAGTCAGCGACACCGCAGCGGCGTTCTGACGCATCACCAGGGTTTGATCGTCAAACACGATGGTTGGCAGATCCAGCGCATCCAGAAGCTTGAAATCCTCAGGCCCTGCGGCCGTGTTGTTGTCTTTGTCGCGCGCTCTTGCGGCCGCGCTGCCGGGCAGCCGGATCAGCAGGGCAACGGCGAAAACCCCATAGCCTACAACCGCCTGCCAGGGCTGCACTCCAGCCGGAACCGCGGCGAGCGCCGCCAATGCCGCAACGCCCAATGGACGCCGGAGGTTCCTGACGCGGGCCCTGAGAGTGTCGGGCGCCAGCTTTTCGGCGCCGTCCTTCATGCTTCTTTCAACCATCTGCTTCGCCCGCTCCTGGCGCTACGTGAGCGCTGTTGGTGCAGCTTGTTTAACCGCGCTGCTTGAAATCTCAATGACGATATGGCCATTCATGCACGTGGGCGGCGGTTGCCGTCCGAATTGATTGAACCAGGGTGATGATGATGTCCAGCAACCGTACCGAAACCGATAGCTTTGGCGCCATTGAAGTGGCAGCCGACAAATATTGGGGGGCGCAGGCGCAGCGCTCGCTTGGAAACTTCAAAATCGGCTGGGAGAAACAACCACTGTCGATCGTGCGGGCACTCGGTATCGTCAAACGCGCCGCGGCAGAGGCCAACATGGACCTCAAGCGGCTTGATCCGGAACTTGGCGCGACCATCGTCAAAGCCGCACAGGAAGTGATCGACGGCAAGCTCGATGCCCACTTCCCGCTGGTTGTCTGGCAGACTGGATCGGGCACCCAGTCAAACATGAACGCCAATGAGGTGGTCTCCAACCGGGCCATCGAAATGCTGGGGGGCGAGATGGGCTCCAAAAAGCCGGTGCATCCCAACGACCACGTCAATATGAGCCAGTCGTCGAACGACACCTACCCCACTGCGATGCACATTGCCTGTGCGGAGCAGACCGTGCGGGCGTTGCTGCCGGCGCTGAAGCATTTGCACGCAGCCCTAGACGAGAAGGCAAAGAAATTTTCCGGTATCATCAAGATCGGTCGCACCCATACGCAAGACGCAACGCCGCTGACGCTCGGCCAGGAATTCAGTGGCTATGTGGCTCAGGTTGCCGCGTCGATCGAACGCATCGAACTGACACTAGCTGGCCTTTACGAACTGGCGCAGGGCGGCACCGCCGTCGGCACCGGGCTCAACGCTCCGGTGGGCTTTGCCGAGAAGGTCGCCGAACGCATTGCCACTATTACCGGGCTTCCGTTCGTCACCGCGCCCAACAAGTTTGCGGCACTGGCTGCCCATGACGCCATGGTGTTTTCGCACGGGGCGATCAACGCCACGGCAGCGGCGCTGTTCAAAGTCGCCAATGACATTCGCTTCCTGGGTTCGGGGCCCCGTTCCGGCTTGGGCGAACTGGCGCTGCCGGAAAACGAGCCCGGTTCCTCGATCATGCCGGGAAAGGTCAATCCGACCCAGTGCGAGGCGATGACACAGGTCTGCGTGCAGGTGTTCGGAAACCACGCCGCGCTCACCTTTGCCGGCAGCCAGGGCCATTTCGAACTCAATGTCTACAATCCGGTGATGGCCTATAATTTCCTTCAGTCGGTGCAGTTGCTGAGCGACGCCGCGATCTCGTTTACCGACAATTGCGTTGTTGGCATCGAGGCCCGCGAGGACAACATCAAGGCGGCGCTTGACCGTTCGCTGATGCTCGTCACCGCGCTGGCGCCAACCATCGGCTATGACAATGCGGCGACGATTGCCAAGACCGCACACAAGAACGGCACCACCCTGCGCGAAGAGGCGTTGAAGGCGGGGTACGTCACCGCGGAGGACTATGACCGCATCGTCCGGCCGGAAGACATGACGCATCCGGGTTGAGCGGTTTGCCGGCAACAATGCCGCGCTGACTGCCATCGCGCTTCTGTAAGCGTGTGCTGCACGCTTACCGTTTGGGCGCAGGACTGCTATGTCTGAAGATCGAAATCGCAGGCAGAGCGGCGTTTGCATGAACAGGGCTGCTGTTTTCGCTGTATGTTTGAAGACCAGATCCAAAGGAGCAAACGATGGGCAATCAGAAAACCGACAGGACCGTGGAACTTGAAATCGACGGCAAGAAGCGGGTTTTTGATATCGATGACCCGAAACTGCCCGACTGGGTGGAGGACAAGGCCTTCGGCTCCGACAACTATCCCTATGAGGAAAAGCTCAAGCGCAAGGAATATGAAAAAACGCTGGAGGCGCTGCAGGTCGAACTGGTCAAGGTGCAATCCTGGCTCGGCGAGACCGGACACCGGGTGATTGCCGTCTATGAAGGCCGTGACGCCGCTGGCAAAGGCGGATCGATCGGGGCCACCCGGGCCTACATGAACCCGCGGGCGGCACGGATCGTGGCGCTGCCCAAGCCGACCGAAACCGAACGCGGGCAATGGTACTATCAACGCTATGTCGACCATTTCCCGACATCGGGCGAGTTCGTGCTGCTGGACCGCTCCTGGTACAACCGCGCCGGTGTCGAACCGGTGATGGGGTTCTGCACACCCGAACAGCACCGGCTTTTCCTGGAGGAAACACCGCATTTCGAGCGCATGCCCGTCAAGGCCGGAATTCACATGTTCAAATTCTGGCTCAATATCGGACGGGAAATGCAGCTCAAGCGGTTCCACGACCGGCGCCACAGCGCGCTCAAGTCCTGGAAACTCTCACCGATGGACATCGCCAGTCTCAACAAGTGGGACGATTACACCGAAAAACGCGACCAGATGCTCGAGGCCACCCATACCGAACACGCGCCGTGGACCGTGGTACGCGCAAACGACAAGCGACGGGCGCGGATCAATGTGATCCGCACCATCCTGACCAAGCTTCCTTATGACGGCAAGGACGAGAATGTGATCGGCGAACTCGACCCCGCCATCGTCACCGATGGACCGGACGGGTTTTAAGCGCTGACGGCATCTCCCACCAACCGCTGAACCGCGGCTGTGATCTCTTGAACGGGGATCACTCGACGAACGGGGCGGTCGGCTTGATGTCGGCCAGCATGAAGGCGTCGGCGACATGGCGGAATGGTGCGAGATCGACGTCGCTGCGCCCGTCTGCGATCAGGCCGGAGAACCTGCGGTAGATCCGATCGTATTCGGTCACATGCTGGTCAGAGCCCGGCTTCGGCGCGCTATCGTCAAAGGCAATACGGCTGCCGCCTTGCGACAGTGTGACGGTGCCATCAGTCGTCTCGATACGGATATCCCAGGTCTGCGGGCCCTTCTGACGCCAATCAAAATCCGCCTCGATCTCAGCGCCGCCAGGGCCTGCGAAAGCAAGAGAAGCGGCAATCGGCTGGCTGCGGTTTTCGGGAACTTCCAGTGTCGAGCGAACCAGATGCACAGCAAAAGGCAAAATTTCTGTCAGGATCGACAGCGCGTTGATGCCGGGGTCGAACACGCCCATGCCGCCGGGCTCCCAGATCCAGTCCTGTCCCGGGTGCCAATGGGTGACATCTTCGCGCCAGGTAATGTGACCGTCGGTCACCGTGCGTTGTTCAAGCCACAGCCGCGCGGTTTCCACGCAAGCCGCATGGCGGGAATGCCAGGTTGCGTAGAGAGTCACCCCTGCTGCCTGGGCGCGATCCACAAGATCATGCACTTCTGACAGGGTGACACCGGGTGGTTTTTCCAAAAGCACATGCTTGCCCGCTGCAATTGCTGCGCAGGCCATATCGTAGCGAACCTGCGGCGGCGTGCACAGCGCCACCGCTTCAAGCTCGGGCGCGCCGGCGAGCATTTCGTCCAGTGCGCGGAAACCGGCGACGCCGTCAACGCCGGCGTTGCGGCTGGCGGTCGCCGAAAGCACGAAGCCACCTGTACGTCCAATCGACGGGATGTGTTCATCGCGGGCGATCTTGCCAACCCCGGCAATGCCGAGCCTCAGTGGTTTGTCTGGCTGTATCATGACGGCTCCTTTGACGCAGCAGCGGTAGCAAGCACGCGGTGACCGGGCAAGCGCAACCGTCGCGGTGGCCGCGTTATATCCACTCCGGAAGCGGAAAGAACGAGTTGGCAGGGGACTACAACCGGCAACGGGGGCCGCAGTTGCGATTATCGAGACTAATTGTCACGGTAGCAGCAGCGGAAACGCGTGATTTGCCGAGAAAGTTACGTTTACGTCAAAGGAATGTATTGCAACGGGTTCCACGCCATTCTAAATCCGTTATATGCTTTGGGGTTAGGGAAGAGGTACCCGGCGGCGTGTTGCACCTACTCGCGTCCGGACAAGAGGGAGAACGACATCATGACAAAGACCGCTGCTGCCGACCGCATCTGGCTCGCATCCTACCCGCCAAATACGCCGGCTGACATCGCACCACTGGCCCATGCTTCGGTTGGCGCGCTGATCGAAGATTCCTTCCGGCGTTTTCCAAACCGCCCCGCTTATACCTGTATGGGCAAGACCATGACCTATGCCGATATGGAGCGCGTCTCGACAACGCTGGGCGCATGGCTGCAGTCGCTGGGCCTGGAAAAAGGCGACCGGGTGGCGCTGATGATGCCGAACATCCTGCAGATGCCGGTGGCGCTGGCCGCCGTCTTGCGCGCCGGCTATACAGTGGTCAATGTCAACCCGCTCTACACGCCGCGCGAACTCCAGCACCAACTGAAGGATTCAGGCGCCAAGGCGATCATCATTCTGGAAAATTTCGCTGTCACGCTGGAACAGGTGATCAAGAATACCGAGGTCAAGCATGTCTGCGTTGCTACCATGGGCGATCTGCTCGGACTGAAGGGCCATCTGGTCAATTTCGTGGTCCGCAAGGTCAAGAAGATGGTGCCCGCCTGGTCACTGCCCGGTCATGTCAGCTTCAAGCAGGCGCTCTCTGCGGGCGCAGGTAAGGCGCTCAAGCCTGCAGCCACGGAACCCTCCGATGTGGCGTTTCTGCAATATACCGGCGGCACCACGGGTGTCTCCAAAGGGGCGACGCTGCTGCATTCGAACGTGCTGGCAAATACCGCGCAGAATGATCTCTGGCTGGCTGCCGCCTTCATCAACAAGCCCAAGCCCGAGAGCCTGGTGTTTGTGTGCGCGCTGCCGCTCTATCATATCTTCGCGCTGACAGTGAACGCGCTGATGGGAATGGCGCAAGGCGCGCACAATATCCTGATCCCGAACCCGCGCGACATTCCGGGCTTCGTCAAGGAACTGGGCAAATACGAGTTCAACGTGTTTCCCGGGCTCAACACGCTGTTTAACGCGTTGCTCAACAATGACGACTTCCAGAAGCTCGATTTCAAGCCGCTGTTGCTGACACTCGGCGGCGGCATGGCCGTGCAACGCCCGGTCGCCGAACGCTGGAAGACCCTGACCGGCTGCGTGATTTCGGAAGGCTACGGGCTTTCGGAGACGTCGCCGGTGGCGACCGCCAACCGCTTCGACGCCGAGAGCTTTTCGGGCACGATCGGGCTGCCGTTGCCATCGACCTATATCGACATTCGCGACGAGGACGGCGCCTCGATGCCGACCGGCGAGGTCGGAGAGATCTGCATCAAGGGGCCGCAGGTAATGCACGGCTACTGGAACCGGCCCGACGAGACCGCCAATGTGATGGCCAAGGACGGCTATTTCCGTTCCGGCGACATGGGGTTCATGGATGAGAAGGGCTACACCAAGATCGTTGACCGCAAGAAGGACATGATCCTGGTGTCAGGCTTCAACGTCTACCCGAATGAGGTCGAAGAGGTTGCTGTCGAACATCCCGGCATTGCCGAAGCCGCTGCGGTGGCCGTTCCCGACGAACATTCAGGTGAAGCTGTGAAGCTGTTTGTGGTCAGAAAAGACCTCAATCTCACCGAGGCGGATGTGAAAGCGCACTGTGCCAAGGGTCTGACCAATTACAAGCGTCCGAAGATCGTGGTATTCAAGGATGAACTGCCGAAAACCAATGTCGGCAAGATCCTGCGGCGTGAATTGCGCGATGCCTGACGTATAGGCCGAACAACGACAGAACCAGCCGAGGCCCGCGGGAAACTTGATTTCCCGCGGGCCTCGCCGCATAGGTGATCCAGCACAATCACGGAGGCTTTCCCTTGACCCCTGAAGTCCGCCAGGTTCTGTCCCTGTTGCAATCCCACCGCGACAGCGGCGCACCGCGCGACATGCGCGCGAGCTTTGCCGCCGATCCCGCCCGCTCCGAACGTTTTTCGGCCCGTTGCGATGATATACAGATGGATTATTCCAAATGCGCGGTCAATGACGAGACACTCGACCTGCTTGCCGACCTGGCCTCCGCCGCAAAAATTGAAGCCCGGCGCGACAGCATGTTCGCAGGCGAACCGATCAACTCGACCGAAGGCCGCGCGGTGCTGCACACTGCCTTGCGGGCAGGACCAACGGCCGACATCCGGGTTGACGGTGAGAATGTGGTGCCAGGCGTGCATGCGGTGCTCGCCGCCATGGGCGCGTTTGCCGACGGCGTGCGCGAGGGCAGCATCCGCGGCGCCACCGGCAAGGCTTTCACCGATATCGTCAATATCGGCATCGGCGGCTCGGATCTCGGCCCGGTGATGGCGACGCTGGCGCTGACACCCTATCACGACGGCCCGCGGGTCCATTTCGTCTCCAATGTCGATGGCGCGCATATTGCCGACACGCTCTCGGGTCTCGACCCCGAGACAACGCTGATGATCGTCGCCTCGAAGACCTTCACCACCATTGAAACCATGACCAATGCGGAAACTGCGCGCGCCTTCATCGTCGCCAAGCTGGGCGAGAGGGCGGTGGCGGATCATTTCGCAGCCGTCTCCACGGCGCTCGACAAGGTCGGCGCTTTCGGCCTCGCCCCGGACCGGGTGTTCGGATTCTGGGACTGGGTGGGCGGACGCTATTCACTGTGGTCGGCAATCGGCCTGCCGGTGATGATTGCCATCGGCAAGGACGCTTTTGGCGAATTTCTCGCTGGCGCCCGGGCAATGGATGAGCATTTCAGATCCGCGCCGGTTGCTCAGAACCTGCCGATGCTGCTGGGGCTGATCGGCGTCTGGCACCGGCTGGTCTGCCACTACCCGAGCCGGGCGATCATTCCCTATGACCAGCGGCTGTCGCGGTTTCCCGCCTATCTGCAGCAGCTCGACATGGAATCGAACGGCAAGTCGGTGGGCATTGACGGCGAACCGGTTGAGACCGCGTCGGGCCCCATCGTCTGGGGCGAACCGGGCACCAACGGCCAGCACGCGTTTTTCCAGTTGCTGCACCAGGGAACAGATGTAATCCCGGTCGAGTTCATGATTGCCGCCAACGGCCATGAGCCGGAGCTCGCCCACCAGCATCAGTTGCTGATTGCCAATTGCCTGGCGCAATCGGAAGCGCTGATGCGCGGTCGCACCGGCGCTGAGGCCCGTGCGCAACTGATCGCCAGCGGTGCTTCTGAAGCAGAAGCCGACCGGCTGGCACCACACAAGACATTTGCCGGCAACCGACCGTCGATCACCCTGGTCTATGATCGGTTGACGCCGTTCGCGCTGGGGCGACTGATCGCCCTTTACGAACACCGGGTGTTTGTCGAGGCGCAGATCTTCGGAATCAACGCGTTCGACCAGTGGGGTGTGGAATTGGGCAAGGAACTGGCAACCGCGCTGTTGCCGGTGGTCCGGGGCGAAAGTACTGGCGGTGACCATGACAGCTCGACGCTGGCGCTCGCCAAAAACATCCGCGAGATGCGCGGCGAAAGCTGATGTGCGCGCAACTTCGAGCCAGGCTTAAAAACCGATCTCGTTGGCCCACGGCGGATTGGCGCCGGGGCGGGAAACGGTGACGGCTGCGGCGCGGGCGCCAAGTTTCAGTGCATTGCCGATGGCATCCGCCGACAGGGTGCTGATCGCGGACTTGCTCAACAGCCCGTCGCGCTTGAGCGAGGCGAGAATGCCGGCATTGAATGTATCGCCTGCGCCGACAGTGTCGGCCACGGTGACCTTCTCGCCTTCGACCTCGACCATCTGGTCGCAGGTAAAGCCGACAGCGCCACGGGCGCCGCGGGTAAACACAACGAGGCTTGCACCCTGCCCCTGCCAGGTCCGGGCGGCGGTCTCCATGTCGGCCATGCCGAACCATTCGAGATCCTCGTCCGACATCTTGACGATGTCGCTCATGGCGATCATTCGGTCGATCCGCGCCCGATGACTGGCAGGGTCGGTGATGAAACCGGGCCGGATATTGGGATCAAGCGAAATCACACGGGTCCGGCTTTCGCGGCGCATCAGACGCTCAAAGGTGGCGCCGCAGGGATTTGGGATCAGACTGATGGCGCCGAAATGCAGCGCTTCGACTTTGGCACCAAGCGCCGGCAAATGCGCCTCGGTAATCATCCGCCCGGCGGTATTCTCGTCAAAGAACGCATAACTTGCCTGGCCGTTGATCAACCGCACGAAGGCCAGCGTCGTGTGCAGATCAAGCGTGGCGCAATAGCTGTGGTCAACTCCACTCTTGTCGAGAGCTTCGCGCAGGATGTCGCCGAACATGTCGCTCGACAGGCCGGTGAAGAAACCGGTCTGAAGACCCAGCCGTCCGAGCGCCAGCGCAGTATTGAACACCGAGCCGCCAGCGTAGGGCGCGAACGCTGCCTCGCCCTCGGCCGATGTGCGCGGCAGCATGTCAATCAGCGCTTCTCCGCAGCAGATGATCATCGCGTTTCCTTCTCCGTCGGCTTGTATTTCAAGGCTGCACCGGCAATTCAGAAACGCCACCGTGATCCGCCGACCATTTCAGCGGCGCATCCAGAAATGCCTCCACCGAGGCAAGGGTCGCAGGATCAAACGCCTTCTGCCGGGTCGCCGCTGCCAGCACATCGCGCCAGGTTGCCAGATAATGCAGTGTTACGTCACCATTGGCAAAGCGGTCGGCGGCTTCATCAAAGATTCCGTAATAGAACAGGGCGATGCCGTGTTCGACGGTTGCGTCAGCGGCGCGCAGCGCATCGATGAAGGTGAACATCGACCCGCCAGCCGTGGTCAGGTCCTCGATCACCAGCACCCGCGAGCCGGGCGCCAGATGGCCTTCAATCTGAGCGTTGCGGCCATGCCCCTTGGGCTTCTTGCGGACATAGACCATCGGCAGGCCGAGGCGTTCGGCGAGAAAGGCGGCGAAGGGAATGCCGGCCGTCTCGCCACCGGCGATGCAATCGAATTGCTCGAAACCGGCTTCCGACAGGATCGTGGCAGCTGCGAAATCCATCACCGCCGAACGAACCCGCGGGTAGGAAATAAGCTTGCGGCAATCGATATAGACCGGGCTCATCATGCCCGAAGCCAGCTTGTAGGGTTCGGCGGCATTGAAATGTACCGCCTTGATCTCGAGAAGCATCCGCGCGACCGTATCGGCGATCACCTTCCGGTCAGGAAAACTGTTGGAGAACATCGGTATCACCCCCGCGACTGTGGGACCTGGGTGAAATACCCGATCCGGCCCTGTTTTGCGCTCCGCATACCAGCTTGGCGGAGCGGTTGAAAGATGATCAGGCAATTTCCCAGTGGATGGGCAAAAGCGGATCAAACACGGTGACCGGCCCGTCGCCGGTTTCGATCTTGTCGGGCCAGGTCACTGGCTGGTCGCGCCGCACCAGCGTGACTGTCTCGGTATTGACCGGCAAGCCGTACCAGGCCGGGCCGTTGATACTGGCGAAGGCGGCAAGATTGTCGAGCGCATCGTCCTGTTCAAACACCTGCGCGAGGCAAGAATGTGTGTTGATAGAGGTGAAGATACCGGCGCAGCCGCAGGCGCATTCCTTCAACGGATCAACATGGGGGGCGGAATCGGTGCCGAGGAAAAACCGTGCATCGCCGGACGTCGCGGCCTTGCGCAAAGCCAGGCGATGGCTCTCGCGCTTGGCGACAGGCAAGCAGTAATAATGCGGCTTGATGCCGCCGGCGAGGATGGCGTTGCGGTTGATCATCAGATGGTGGGTGGTGATGGTGGCGGCGAGATTGGCGACGGCCCCCATCACGTAATCAACCCCGTTGGAAGTGGTTACGTGCTCGAGCGTGATCCGGAGTTCCGGGATCCGCCGACGCAATGGCTCCAGCACCGTGTCGATGAATACCGCCTCGCGGTCAAAAATATCGACCTCCGGGTCGGTGACCTCGCCATGGATGCACAGCGGCATGCCGATTGCCGCCATTTTTTCGAGCACCGGCATCACCTTGTCGAGGTCGCGCACGCCGGAATGGGAATTGGTGGTGGCGCCAGCCGGGTAGAGCTTGACGGCGGTGACCAGTCCCGATGCATGGGCTTGCGCTACATCGGCGGGGTCGGTGCCTTCGGTCAGATAAAGGGTCATCAACGGCGTGAAACCGAGCCCCTTGGGCAGGGCCGACATGATCCGGTCGCGGTAGGCGCGGGCATCATCGGCGGTAACCACCGGCGGCACCAGATTGGGCATGATGATGGCGCGGGCGAAATCGCGGGCGCTGTAGGGCAGCACCCCTTCCATCATAGCGCCATCGCGCAGATGTAG
Source organism: Hoeflea algicola (assembly GCF_026619415.1). NCBI lineage: Bacteria > Pseudomonadati > Pseudomonadota > Alphaproteobacteria > Hyphomicrobiales > Rhizobiaceae > Hoeflea > Hoeflea algicola. Next base: position 3,918,637 of record NZ_JAOVZR010000001.1, on the reverse strand, counting down.
ATGCCAATCGTCCGGTTTCGGAATGGTGATTTCGACCACGTGCGGGCACTCCTTCATTTGTGATGTCGGCTCGGCCACGTCGCGGGTTGACCTTTTGACGGTTGGCGGCAACTGATAGCGCAAGCCTTTAGCAGGCAAACCGCAAGCAGGGAAATACATCATGGATCTGGGACTGACAGGAAAACGCGCGCTGGTGCTGGCGTCATCACGCGGGCTGGGCCTCGGCGTGGCCGAAGCGCTGGCGGCCGAGGGCGCCAATGTGCTGATCACCGGGCGCGACGGGGAGCGGCTGCAAGCGGCCAGCGAAGCGATCAACAAACGCGGCGCGGGACAGGCGAAATTCATGGTGTCGGATCTGTCGGACAAGAACACTCCGGCATTGCTGGAAGAAACTGTGGGCAAGGAATTCGGCGGGCTCGACGTCCTGGTCAACAATACCGGCGGCCCGCCGCCCGGAATGATGAGCGAGGCCGATCTTGCTGTCGTTCACCGTCAGTTCGAAATCATGGTGCTGAGCGTGATGGACGTCACCGCCCGGTTTCTGCCCGGCATGCGGGCCCAGGGATGGGGACGGGTGCTGACGCTGGCCTCATCGGGCGTTGTCCAGCCAATCCCCAACCTGGGCTTGTCGAATGCGCTGAGAGCCACGCTGGTGGGCTGGTCCAAATCGATGGCCAATGAGGTTGCCGGCGATGGCGTGACCTTCAACATGCTGCTGCCGGGCCGGATCGAAACCGCCCGGCTCAAGCAGCTCGACGCCGCCAATGCCGAGCGTTCGGGCAAGAGCCTCGAGGCGATCGGCGCTGCGGCGCAGGCGCAGATCCCCGTGGGCCGCTATGGCGCGGTGGAAGAATTCGCAGCCACGGCCGCGTTTCTGGTGAGTGCGCGGGCAAGCTATGTCAACGGTTCGATGATCCGCTGCGACGGCGGTGCAATCAAATCGGTCTGACGCTCGACCTTCACCATAGAACGGCACGGGTGCCGGGGTCAGCGAACCCCGGCCTCAGATGGCACGCTTGAGGCTTTCCTCGATATATTGCTTCCGCAAGCCAAGCGTCACCGGGCCGGGTTTTCCGCCCGACAGTTCGACGCCATCAATCGAGACCACCGGTCCGACGAAGACCGAGGCAGAGGTAATAAAGGCTTCGGCCGCGTTGCGGGCTTCCTCGATGGTGAATTCACGCTCCTCCACCGGTGTTCCGCTGACGGCCGAATAGTCCATCAATGCCGCGCGGGTAATGCCCGGCAGGATCGACGGCGACAATGGCCGGGTGACGATCGCCCCCTCTTGGGTAACAATAAACGCGTTGTTCGACGTGCCTTCGGTAACAACGCCGTCTCGCACCATCCAGGCGTCGTCGGCGCCGCGTGACTTGGCTTCCATCTTGCCAAGCGAGGGATAGAGCAATTGCACGGTCTTGATGTCGCAGCGGCCCCAGCGCAGGTCAGGAATCGAGACGATCTTCATGCCTGCCTTGGCCACACCGGTATCGACCAACGGTCGGTTCTGGGTAAACAGCACCAGTGTCGGCGTCAGTTTTTCGGTATCGAACATGAAATCGCGGTCGATGGCGCCGCGGGTCATCTGCAGATAAACCACACCCTCGTCGACGCCGTTGCGGCTGATCAGTTCGCGGTGGATGGCCAGCAGTTCCTCGTCGCTGACGGTGAAGCGCATGCCAAGCTCGTTTGCCGAGCGGTGTAGCCGCGCGGTGTGCGCCGGAAAATCAATCAGCTTGCCACCGACAACCGCTGCAACTTCATAGATGCCGTCGCCAAACAGGAAGCCACGGTCGAACACGGAAACCGTGGCCTCATTTTCGGGCACATAGGCTCCGTTGACATAGACTGTACGCATGGCGATCCCCTGATTTCTAAACGCCCCTTTCTTGCCAGATTCTGCTGCGCCTCGCCATCGGCTTTTTCGACGCTGGTGGCGCAATCTCCGCGCAGGGTCGATGCACTAGACAGAATCCGACAGAACAGCGGACCAGACCCATGAGCAATCGCATCGCCTATACCAAACCGTCGATCACCGAACGTGAGGTGGCGTATGCCACCGACGCGGCGCGGCATGGCTGGGGCGCGCGTTGTTATGATTACATCCATCGGCTGGAGCGCGATTATGCTGTCCATCTCGGCGTCAAGCACGCAACCGCTACGTCGAGCTGCACCGGCGCGCTGCATCTGGGGCTCGCGGCGCTTGGCATCGGCGCCGGTGATGAGGTGATCCTGGCCGACAGCAACTGGATCGCCTCGGTGGCGCCAGTGGTTCACCTCGGCGCCACGCCGGTGTTTGTCGACATTCTCAGCGACAGCTGGTGTCTGGATCCCGATCTGGTCGAAGCGGCAATCACGCCACAGACCCGGGCGATCATCGCCGTGCATCTGTATGGCTCGATGTGCGACATGGACCGGTTGCTGGAGATCGGCGCGCGCCACGGCGTCGCCGTCATAGAGGATGCAGCCGAAGCAATCGGCTCGGCCTGGGGGGCCAAACGCGCGGGGTCGATGGGCGCCTTTGGCACCTTCTCGTTTCACGGCACCAAGACCATGACCACCGGTGAAGGCGGCATGTTCGTGACCAATGACTCAGCCCTTTTCGAGCGAGTGACGACCCTGTCCAACCATGGCCGCGACGCCAACGAGCCGCGCCAGTTCTTTCCCACCGTCACCGGCTACAAGTTCAAGATGTCCAATATTTCCGCGGCCATCGGCTGCGCACAGATGGAGCGGATCGACGAATTGATCGGCCGTAAACGCGCCATCATGACTGGCTATCGCCAGCTTCTGGGTGCGCTTGACGGAATTTCGCTGAATATCGAACCTGAGGGCGTGACCAATGGCTACTGGATGCCGACGGTGGTTTTTGACCGTGACACCGGCGTCACCCGGGATATGCTGATCGAAGCGTTCAGGGCCGCCGAGATCGATGGGCGGGTATTCTTCTGGCCGCTGTCGGAGTTGCCGATGTTCGAGGCCCGGCCAGATAATGTCAACGCCCACGACATTGCCGCGCGCGCCATCAACCTGCCGAGCTATCACGACATGGACGAGCACGGCCAGAAGCGTGTGGCCGACGTGATCCGTGGTCTTCTGAAGGCATAATCAGCTATACAGAGACTCAAGCGTCCGGCTTGCGCTTTGATGTCTCGCCGGTGTTGTCAGCCTTGTCGGACAGTTCGATTTCGAGCTTCGATTTCAGCTCAGAACCCTCAGCTTCGGCACCGCTGTCACGAACCGTCCATCCCAGTCGCTGATATACGAAAGCTGCGTCCTGATTTCCGTCTCGATGTTCCATGGCAGTATTACCACCCTGTCTGGTTGGTCAGAAACAAGCCGGTCCTCGCCGACAATCGGAATATGTGAACCGGGCATGTAATGCCCCTGCTTGGCCGGGTTGCGGTCAACCACGAAAGCAATGTCGCCAGCGTCCACACCAGCGAAGTTCAACAGCGTGTTGCCCTTGGCAGCCGCGCCATATGCCGCCACCTTCAGCCCTGCCGCACGAGCCTCGTTGAGGAAGCTGCGAAAACCGTCGCGCACGGCTTCCGCATTTGCCTGCAGGCCTGCGTAAAAGGCTGGAGAACCCATCCCGGCCTGGCGCTCGGTCTCGCGCATGGCCTCAACGGCAGGCGTCAGCTGATGGGCGCAGACGTCGCTGCGACAGGCATAGATTCTGAGGCTGCCGCCATGGTGCGGCGTGGTCCCGACGTCGAACACGGTGAGCCCATTGGCGGCAAAGATGGGCTCGACGGCAAGCAGCGAGAGATAGGAATAGTGTTCGTGATAGGCGGTGTCGAACTGGTTGCCACGAACCATCTCGTAGAGATGCGGAAACTCGAAGGTGGCGACACCGGCGGGCTTGAGCAACGCCGAGAAACCTGCAACGAAATCGTTGATGTCTGGCACATGGGCGAGCACATTGTTGGCGGCGATCAGATCCGCCTGCCGGCCCTCGCCTGCCAGTTTTTCACCCAGCTCACGGCCGAAAAATTCCTCGACAATGTCGATGCCCTTGGCGCGCGCCGCCTCGGCCGTGCCGTGGGTCGGCTCGACGCCGTAGCATGGGATGCCGAGCGCTTTCACATATTGCAGCAGATAGCCGTCATTGGCGGCAATTTCAGCCACCATACTGTCCGCGCCGAGGCCGAAACGCGTCTGCATGTCGGCGACATAGGTTTGCGCATGCTCGAGCCAGGTTTTCGAGAAAGAGGAAAAATAGGCATAGTCGTCGGAGAAAAACTCTTCGCGGTCGGCAAAGTCTTCAGTCTGGGTGAGCCAGCATTCGGTGCAGGTGCTGATGACCAGCGGGTAAAGCTTTTCCGGTTGGGAAAGGGTTTCCGCATCGAGATAGGAATTGGAGGGTGGGGCCCGACCCAGATCAAGAAACGGAACGAACGCGGTGCCGCCGCAATGCCTGCAGCTGATCATGGGTTTTCTCCTGCAGTGTCGAGCAGCGGATGGGAGCCATCGCGCGCGGAAATACCGGTAACCGGCAATGGCCAGGCAATCGCCAGCGCCGGATCATCGGCGCGCAACCCGGCTTCATGATCTGGCGCATAGGCGGTGGAATGAACATAGATCAGTTCAGCATCGTCGCTCAGCGCCTGAAACCCGTGGGCAAAGCCTTCGGGCACATACATCGCCGTGCCGGCTTCCGCCGACAGCTTGGCCGCTGCGTGCCGATAGCGTGTCGGGCTATTCTCGCGGGTATCGACAGCAACATCGAACACCGCGCCACGAATGCAGATCACCAGCTTGGCCTCGGCATGGGGCGCGCGCTGGAAATGCAGGCCACGAAGGGTGCCCGCCTTGCGGGTCTGGCTATGGTTGATCTGTGCCACCGGCCCCGGCCAACCGACCGCTGCCAGCGCCTCGGCGCAGAAAATACGGGCAAAGGCGCCGCGGTCGTCAATCCGAGGCGACCTTGTGACAAGCATCGGACCGCCGGAGGTGCCGGGCATCAGTTCGGTCAGGGAGAACGGCGTCGTACTCACGAAACGGCTCCTGCGGCGGCGTGGCGGATACTGCCGGTCATCGCCACCTTGCGGCTACACCAGAATTCGCGGATGGGGCTCGCCTCGGTCACCAGTTTTTCCAAGGCGCATTTCCCTCGTTCCACAATGCCTCGAGCATGTTCTTGTCGCGCAGCGTATCCATCGGCTGCCAGAAGCTGCGGTGAAAAAACGCGCGCAACTCTCCCGCACTTGCAAGACCGGCAAGCGGCGCCCCCTCGAAGCTGGTGCTGTCGCCCTCGATGCGCTCCAGCACCGGGGTTGAGAGCACGAAAAACCCGCCATTGATAAAGCCGCCCTCGCCCTCGGGTTTTTCGATGAACCCCTGCACCTCGTCGCCATCGAGCTTGAGCGCACCAAACCGGGCTGGCGGGCGAACTGCGGTGACGGTGGCCAGATGGCCATGTGATTTGTGGAAATCGATGGTGGCGGAAATATCGACATTGGCCAGACCGTCGCCATAGGTGAAGCAGAAACTCTCTTCGCCCTCAAGGTAGGGTGCCACCCGCTTGAGGCGACCGCCGGTCAGCGTCGATTCGCCGGTGTCGACCAGGGTGACACGCCAGTCTTCGGCACTCTGGCGGTGAAAATGGATGGTGTTGTCGGACATGTCGAAGGTCAGATCCGACATGTGCAGCGCGTAATTGGCGAAATATTCCTTGATCACGTAACCGCGAAAGCCGCAACAGATGATGAAATCGCGCAGACCGTGGCTGTGATAGAGCTTCATGATGTGCCACAGAATCGGCCGACCACCGATTTCAACCATCGGCTTGGGTCGGAGATGAGTTTCTTCCGACAGCCGCGACCCTAGTCCGCCGGCAAGAATGACAACCTTCATTTTCGCATCTCCGGGATAACACCAATACGGCTGAGCCCGCCCGCCAGGCTTTTCTGCCCGCGCATGCTCTTACGCCTGGTGTCTGCCCCATGCTCCATGCCGCCCGAAGATCCCCTGGCAATCAGTTTGCCGAGGCTAGGCCGGCAAGCTTTCGCGAAACTGTTGGCAACCAAGCACCGTCGGCAACGACAATCGGCGTCGGCCATTGTTCGCAAAGCACGGCATGCCTATAAGTGGACGACCATGCCTGCGCCCGCCGCACGCGAATGCAAGCCGCCACGACCGGCGCGACACGAGGACGACATGCTCGAAGATGGCAAGCTATATCTCGGCACCAGCCGCAATCCCGATGACAGTATCAACAAGGGCGAATATCTCGACCTGAGATATGCCAACCGCCACGGCCTGGTTACCGGCGCCACCGGCACCGGCAAGACGGTGACGCTACAGATCCTCGCCGAGAGCTTCTCCAATGCCGGCGTGCCGGTGTTCTGCGCCGATGTGAAGGGCGACCTGTCCGGCATCGCGGCGATCGGTGAGACCAAGGATTTCCTCGAAAAGCGCGCCAAGACCATCGGGCTTGATCCCTATGTGTACCAGGAGTTCCCGGTCATCTTCTGGGATCTTTTCGGCGACAAGGGGCACCGGGTCCGCACCACCATTTCTGAGATGGGGCCGCTGCTGCTGGCGCGGCTGATGGACATGTCGGACGCGCAGGAAGGCGTGCTCAACATTGCCTTCAAGCTGGCCGACGAGAACGGTTTGCCACTGCTCGATTTGAAGGATCTGCGCTCGCTTTTGTCCTACATGGCGGGCGAGACCGAGAAGCTCTCTGCGATGTATGGCAACATCAGCAAGCAGTCGCTGGCGACGATCCAGCGCGGTCTTCTTGTGCTGGAGCAACAGGGCGCAGAACACTTTTTCGGCGAACCGGCGCTGAAGATCGCCGACATCATGCGTACCACCAATGACGGTCGCGGGGCGATTTCGGTGCTCGCCGCAGACAAGTTGATGATGAACCCCCGGCTTTACGCCACCTTCCTGTTGTGGCTGCTCTCGGAACTGTTCGAGGAATTGCCCGAAGTGGGCGATTCCGACAAGCCGCGGCTGGTGTTCTTTTTTGACGAAGCGCATCTGTTGTTTGATGAAGCACCAAAAGTCCTGATCGACCGGGTCGAACAGGTTGTGCGGCTGATCCGATCCAAAGGCATCGGCGTGTTTTTTGTCACCCAGAACCCGCTTGATGTGCCCGAAACCGTGCTGTCGCAGCTGGGCAACCGGGTTCAGCACGCGCTCAGGGCCTATACGCCGCGCGAGCAGAAGGCGGTGAAAGTGGCGGCCGAGACGTTCCGGCCCAACCCGGCCTTCGATTGTTTCGAGGCTATCACCCAACTGGGTGTCGGCGAGGCGCTGGTTTCAACGCTCGGGGCCAAGGGCGTGCCTTCGATGGTAGAGCGCACATTGATCCGCCCACCGTCCTCACGGCTCGGCCCGATTTCGGAATCGGAACGGGCGAAAGTGATGGCCGTCAGCCCGGTGGCCGGACAGTATGACGAGGATCTCGACCGCGACAGCGCCTTTGAAATGCTGCAACGCAAGGCTGCGGAAGCCGCCAAGGCGGAAGAAGCCGAGCGCCGCCGCGAGGAGGAAGATGATGAAAAGGAACAGCCCGAGAGCCGCCGCTGGACCTTGCCCGGCTATGGCGATGACGATGATGACGACGACCGCCGCCGCACCTCACCCAAGCGGCGCAAATCGAGCAAGTCGCGGCCCGGATATCAGCGCCAGACCGTAACCGAGGCAGCGATCAAATCGATGGCGCGGTCAGCCGCGAGTTCGCTCGGCCGTGCACTGGTGCGCGGCATCCTCGGGTCACTGAAAAAGGGATTCTAGAACTTGCGCTTGGTTAAGCGATTTTGACGACAATCAACGGAATTGAGGCTCAATCCGGGCAATTCGTCACCTGAGCTTGTCGAAAATATCCAAATGTCAATACTTGGCTTTTGATAAAAAATCGTAGAATGTTGACAATGTAATTCTGGACGAGAGATTTGAACTACCAATAAGTGCCCGTTCGCTCAGTATTCACGCTTGGATTCCCGAGCGGTGCCGCGAGCAGCCATGAGCCCGAAGGAGCAGACACTTTATGCTAAAATTTTTCAGGATGAAAATTAAGGCTTCATCTGAGGCGAAGCGTGACGATGCCGAGACGATGTCGCGACGTCATTTTCTGGTCGGCGCCTGCGCCGTGATTGGAACTGCTTCTGTTGCCACCGGTCTTGGCGTTTCCGATGTATTGGCAACACCCTCGGCAGCAGTCCCGTTGAATGAGGCAGATGATGGCCTGGTCGAGTTGGTGCAGCGGCGCGACGACCGCAGAGACCGTCGCCGGAGACGCGACGACCGTAGAGACCGCCGCCGGAGACGTGACCGCCGCGGACGGCGACGGGATGATCGAGGGGGCCGCCGGGTCAACCGCCGAGACATTGTACGGCAATGCGAACGGTCAAGGCGCTTCCGTCGCAACAACCGGCGGCTTTGCAACCGGGTTACCGGAAGAGGTCGTGGACGCAGAGGATCCTGCATCCAGATCGGACCGCTTCAGGTTTGCGAATAGGAATAGGGACTGACCTTATTGCTATCGCCGTATAATCGATGCTTGGCCTTTGGGGGGAACTCCCGAGGCCAAGCGATTCAAGGTCACGTGGCCGGATGTCTCAAATCGTTCTTTTGGAGTATCCGGCGCCCACAAGATTGTGGCATTTAGAGCTGGTACCTGATGCGTGGCGCATTCAAATCAGAGCGTTGAAGCCGGCCGCGCCTCCACACGGATGCGCAGCGTTGCACATCAGTCACTGGCCGCGGCAAGGGACCGGATAGGTGGAGCGGAACACCGTGGCGTCATAGGTGATAGCGGGATCAAAGCAGGTGACCTGCCCGGGTCCATTGACCCAGAAGATCTGCGGGTCGGTCGGGGTTTCGCCGCTTGACCCGTTTTGCCGGTAGATTTCGAAATGCAGATGCGGAAACCTGCCGCCGCCGAGCACCCCGGTGGTGCCGATGGTGCCGAGTTGCTGGCCACGCATGACCATCGTCCCCTTGGCTACCTGACGGCTGTCGAGATGCTTGTAAACGGCGACAATACGCCTGCCAGTGGCGTCCGGTCCGTGTTCGACAACAACCCGGTTGCCATACATGGGCTCCGAATAGGATCCCGCCACATAGCCGTCGGCCACCGCGATCACCGGATCACCAACGGCGCCGATCACATCTATGCCGAGATGTTTTGCATCGCTGGTAGTAAACAGGAACTGCTGGGAAATCGACGGGGCTCCCGCGGGCATCACCACCTTGAGCTTCGGTTGTTGCGGCGACTTGTAGAGCGATGCCCAGCCTTGCCCCTGCGGGACACATCCGGCGGCAATCAGGCCGCAGGCCAACAGGACCGCACCGCGTCCAAGATGTTTCATGCGCGCCCCCGCCGCCATCGCTAGCCGGACGCATGTCCAATCGCTCAGGCCCAAGAGCATCATTATCCTGACAGGATGATGCTCTGAAGCGCGCTTCTAGCACAAATCGCCCGTGAGCCTCAAGCGGGGCAGCCTTTCGGCTGCGGTTCTAGACGACCACAATCGGTGTCCGGTTGGGCACGCGATCATAGAGATCGACGATATCCTGATTGATCAGCCGCACGCAGCCGGAGGAAACGGCCTTACCGATCGACTTGTATTCGGGGCTACCGTGCAGCCGGTAAAGTGTATCTTCGCCATTCTGGAAGATGTAAAGTGCGCGGGCCCCGAGCGGATTGTTCAATCCCGGCGCCATACCGCCGTTTTCGGCTGAGTAAGGCTCCAGATCAGGCTGGCGCGCGATCATTTCCTGCGGCGGGGTCCATTTCGGCCATTTCTGCTTCCACTGCACAATTGCGCGACCGGACCAGGAAAAGCCGGCGCGACCGATACCGACGCCGTAGCGCATGGCGCGGCCGTTCTCGCGTACCAGATAGAGCATCCGTTCCGAGGTGTTGACGACAATGGTTCCCGGACGTTCGCCGGTGGGATCGGCCACTTCCTGACGCAGGAAGGCCGGATCGATCTCGTAATAGGGAATCGCCGGCAGCGGAAACGGCTCATCGGGCTTGGGGCCATACATAATGTCGTAATAATCAGACCGCCGCGCCAGACCCGATCCACGATTGACCGGTGTGCGGAACGTGGGTGTGGTTTCGGCGTTGAACCGTTCGGTTGTCGTAGACGTGCAGCCGGCAAGAGCGGCCGTGGCTCCCATGCCAAGCGCCAGGAAGCCCCGACGGGAAGGTGTGCGATAGTCATCTTGGTTTCCGGTGATACCGGTCACTGTCATATTCTTGTTTTTTGATCCGGTCATGGCGCGGAAAGTCCTTAAGGCTCGGGGTATCGGCGTCTCGTCAGGCCGGACCGGAATTCGCTCCGACGGGTATAAAGCCGCGAGATCACATTTGAGTTCCGATTGTGACCATCCAAGGCCCGTGCTGTGGCCAATTCGCCACAGCGGCCGACCACGGATTGACGTTTATGTGATCCTGCCAGCAGTGTGAAAGGAAAAAATTTCGTCGGCGGCTGCTGGGAGTGCCCGAATTGCCACTATTTCCGGGCGACTCTGGCCGAATACGAGCCCTGCGGTGATTGCACCTCATCCAGTCTTCGACCACACGCCCTGGCCTGGAAACCGAGCCACATTGTCCGGACCTATATCATCGGGGGCTCTCAATCGTTTGAGGAATGCTGCGCTCCAGCGGGCGATATCGTTGCCTTCGAGATGGGCATATAATGTGGTGTGACGCTCGATGCGTTCGCCCAGCGGCATGTCGAGCGCTTTCTTGATGGCTTCGGCAATGCCGACTGGATTATGCGGATTGATAATCAGCGCCGCCGTCATTTCCTCTGCCGCACCGGCAAATTGCGACAGGATCAACACGCCGGGATCGGCTTCATCCTGGGCGGCAACATACTCCTTGGCGACGAGATTCATGCCGTCGAACAACGGCGTTACCAGACCGACGCGGGACAACCGGAACAATACCGCCAGTTCGTCGCGCGGCATGGCACGGTGAATATACTGCACCGGTGTCCAGTCGATGGTGCCGAAATCGCCGTTGATCTTGCCGGAAAGATGTTCGAGTTCGGACCGGATGTCCTTGTAGGCGTCGACATCGTCGCGGGTTGGTGGCGCGATCTGCAACAGCGACACTTTGCTGCGGAACTGCGGGTATTTGCTCAGGAAGGTCTCGTAGCCGGCGAGGCGCTGCGGAAGCCCCTTGGAATAATCCAGCCGGTCGACACCAATCAGGCGGGGCAGCGGCGGCGGCTCGGTGGCAACCGCACCTTCGGCGGCAAGACGCCGAAAACCTTGGACATCAATCGAGATCGGAAAACAGCCAATCGCCACTTCACGACCGTTGATGCCGATATTGCCATTGGCGCGCAGTTCGCCACGCAAGCCATGACGGAAAATTGTGATCATGTTGGCGAGATCGCGCCGGGTCTGGAATCCGATCAGATTGTAATCGGCCAGCCACTTTACCATCTCGCGCCAGTCGGGAATTGCCATGAATGTTTGCAGGTCCGGCAATGGAATATGCAGAAAAAAGCCGATCCGGCACTTCACCCCGAGCGCCTTGAGATAGTGTGCCAGCGGAATCAGCTGATAGTCGTGCACCCAGATGAGATCGTCGTCACGTACTGTTTCGGCGATCTGTCGGGCCAGCCGCTCAGCCACCTGACGATAGGCCGCTGCATAGCGTGGCTTGACGACAATCAGGTCAACCCGACCATGAAACGCTGGCCACAGCACCGAGTTGGAATAGCCCAGATAGTAATCGTCATGAAGCTCCGGCTCGAGTTCGAACAGAGCGACGTCGAAATCCGGCCGGTGGTGAAGGACAAGTTCAGACGACGGGTTCTCGTGCTGCTCGGGGGCACCGCCGATCCACAATCCGCCATCTTTCGACAGCGCATCCTTGAGCGCCACGACGAGGCCGCCAGAATCGCTGCTCCCATCAATTGACGGCGCCCTGTTTGACACAACAATCAGACGTCCCACGGTCAATTCCCCTGCCGTGCAAGCTTGAGCTGGGCCGAATTGAACTGGGCCCGCAGCCATTTCTTGAAACTCGCGGGGTTGGCCGTGCGGTACTGGGCCGCGGTGACGCCCTCGCCGACCTTGATTGTCGTACCGCCCTGCCCGTTGACCCAGGCAAAGGCCACCTCGTCGGTCGTATCGTCGCCAGCAAAGACGATGTCACGCCCCCTGAACTCGTCGAACTGCATGATGCGCTCAATCGCTCGGGCCTTGGAAACATCCTTCGGTTTGATTTCGATCGCCATCTTGGCCGATTGCATCTCGAACTCCTCGTCATCCTCGATCAGACATCCGACAAAGTCACGCACCTTGCCTTCGACCTCCGGGTGCTGACGAAAATGCAGCACGATGCCGAAGCGCTTGTCCTCGGCGATCACGCGCGGATCAATGACGGCGAACTCCATGACCGCGCTCTTGATATGCTCAAGCCGGTCAAAGTTGCAGTCGATACCTGGCAATGTGCGGGCGTTGCGGCGCAATTCAGCGCCGTGGCCACCGGAAATTGTGCCCTTGAATGTGTCGAGATAATGGACGATTTCTTCAAGATTACGACCCGACACGATTGCCAGGGCGCCACCATGGCGTGCGTGCAACTGATCGAGCAGCGCTTTGTCGCTAGAGGTGACACGGATCGAACCCGGCGTCGGAGCGATATCGACCAAGGTGCCGTCAAAATCGACGAGCAATGCTGTCTGCTGCGCCGACAAGCCCAGCCTGTCGAGTTCATCTGGCAAAGTCGAATCGGGTTTGAACCCAACCAGACTGTAATAGTCCAGGTGCTGTTGCATGGCTGAAACTCTCCTTGATCTCCTTCTCAACGGATTTGCCGCGGCTTCGTTCCACAGCGGGCCTGTAAAATATTAGCTGTCCCGGTCACTGTCAAAACCCCATGACCATCGGCCACCGGCCCAGCAACAGGCGCGGGGTTCATATGACGTCATTGAGATCCGGCAGGATCAGCGACGGCGACAGATCGAGATATTCGTCCGGCATCTGGGTACGGTTGATCCAGATGGTGCGAAATCCGAACTTGGTTGCGCCAGCCACGTCCCAACGGTTGGACGACTGGAACGAGACCGCATCGGGATAGAGCCGGTAGGCGGTGGTGACCATGTCGTAGACCGACGGATCGGTCTTGAAGGTCTGGAGCGCGTCGACTGAGAAGACGTCGTCGATGACGCTGTCGAGCGCCGCATTCTTGACCGCCGACGCAAGCATCTCGGTCGAGCCGTTGGACAATATGGCCACCCGTGCTCCGGTGGCTTTCAGCGTCTTCAGCACGGCAGGGACTTCAGGATAACAATCCAGCTTGAAATAAGCGTCGAGCAATTCCGCGCGCAGGCTTTTGTCGGCGCTCGGCACCCGCGCAAAAGCATGATCCAGCGCTTCCTCGGTCAACGCCCAGAAATCACGCCATTGTCCCATCAGGCTACGTGTCCAAGAATATTCCAGCTGCTTGGCGCGCCAGATCTCCGACAAAAGCTGGCCATCGGGGCCAACGGCTGCCGCGTGGCGACGCACCGCAGCGTGAACATCGAACAAAGTTCCATAGGCGTCAAAGACATAAGCGGCGTATGACATCTCGAAATTCCCTCGTGCAATTGGAGCAACGATGCGCCTGTTGCAGTGCAACAGTCAAGCATGGCCTGACACCTTCAGGTAGACCCGGCAACTGCCAAACGTAACCGGCGGGCGCCGGACCGCGCATGGATGCCAACAAATGCCTGTATGATTTGTTGCCGCTGGCGACCGCTGTGCGCAAGGATCATGCGATTGCGGCTGCAGCCATGGTTTCGCGCCGGGGATTGACTTGACGGCGGCAGCGGCACTGGTCGATTGTCATTGCCAAGCAGATGACACCGGCAGGAGGAACACATGGCCGTCAACACCCAAGCGCGCACCAAGACCTGGACCTTTGTTGATGGCGAATGGCTGGAGGGCAACCCGCCGCTAATTGGCCCGGTCAGCCATGCCATGTGGCTCGGATCGACCGTGTTTGACGGCGCCCGCTGGTTTGACGGCGTCGCTCCTGATCTCGACCTGCATTGCCAACGGGTCAACCGCTCGGCAGAGGCGCTGGGTCTGAAGGCAATCATGCAGGCGACAGAAATTGAAGCGCTGGCACATGAGGGGCTGACAAAATTCGACGGCAAGACCGCCGTCTACATCAAGCCGATGTACTGGGCCGAGCACGGCGGGTACATGTCGGTTCCGGCCGATCCGGAATCGACCCGCTTCTGCCTGTGTCTGTTTGAAAGTCCGATGATCGCTTCCAGCGGGTTTTCCGTCAGCGTGTCGCCGTTCCGCCGCCCCTCCTATGAATGCGCGCCGACCAATGCCAAGGCGGGATGCCTGTATCCCAACAATGGCCGGGCCGTGATGGAAGCCAAATCACGCGGCTTCGACAATGCGTTGGTTCTCGACATGCTCGGCAATGTGGCCGAGACCGGCACCTCGAACATCTTCATGGTCAAGGATGGCGTCGTGTTCACGCCGGTGCCGAATGGCAGCTTCCTGTCCGGCATTACCCGCGCGCGCGCCATCGCACTGTTGCGCGCGGCCGGCACCGAGGTCGTGGAGAAGACGCTTTCGGTCGCCGATTTCAAGGATGCCGACGAGATCTTTTCGACCGGCAACCACTCCAAGGTGGTGCCGATCATCCGCATCGAGGACCGCGAATTGCAGGCCGGACCGGTGGCGCGCGACGCCCGCCAACTCTACATGGACTGGGCGCATGGCTGAGACACCGCGCATCGTGGCGGATCACCGGATATGAACCCGCGCCGCACGCATTCAACCGGGTCGCCGATGGAACAGGCGGCGGCCTATTCGCGCGCGGTGCGGGTGGGCGCGTTCGTGCATGTCTCCGGCACCACCGGCTATGATTATGCGAGTATGGAGATGCCCGCGGGCGTGGCTGACCAGGCGCGCAATTGCTTTACCACCATCGCCGCCTCGCTAACGGCGCTGGATGCCGAGCTCGGCAACATCGTGCGGGTGACCTATTACGTCACCAAGCCCGAGCATTTCGATGCGGTGGCGCCGGTGCTGCGCGAGTTCCTGGGTGACATCAACCCCGCAGCCACAATGATCGTCTGCCAATTGATCCGTCCGGAAATGCTGATCGAAATCGAGGTCACTGCCCAGGTGGCATGAGTCCAGCAGTTTTGCTGACGCCTATTTGCGACGATGGCGTTGCCACCATCTGAGCAAGCCGTGCGACAGACGCGCCTTTTCGGCACCGATTAGCACGTCAGGCTGGATCCGTATCCAGGACGATTTGGTATAGGCCACGCGCTGTTCAAGATAGACGCTGCGGTGACCGATGATGACATAGGCCGCGATTGCGGCACCGGCCACATAGATGGAATCGACCGCGCCGCCAAACAGCTCCATGCCCATCAGCACTGCAGCAATCGGCGTGTTGGAAGCCGCGGCAATGACCGAAACCAGCCCGACGGCCGCTCCCAGGCCGGGATCCAGCCCGAACAACGGCGCGAAGGCATTTCCGGCCATGGCCCCGATCACGAATTGCGGCGTGACGATGCCGCCGTAAAAACCCGATCCCAGGGTGATTGCCACCAGCAGCGTCTTCCACACAAACCCCATATACGGCATCGTTTCCCCCGAAACCGCGCGTTCAACCATGGGCAGGCTCAGGCCCAGATAATCGGTCGGTATGAATACAATCAACATCGCGAGAACCACACCGCCAAAGACAGGCATCAAGGGTGGCCAGACATTGAAGCGGAGCTTCACTGCCGTGAAAAGACGGGTCATGCGGTGTACGGATTCCGCAAAGATCAGTGCCACGACCCCGGCGATGATGCCGATCATCATGGTCTTGAAGAAAACCAGTTCGGAAAACACCGGAAGGATGGCGACGTCATAATAGTCAAACGGCACACCCCAGAATTTGGTGATCTCAAAAGACGCAACGCCTGCGACAACTGCCGGAAACAGAAAGTCGTGGCGGATGCGGCCGACTGCGAGTACCTCGACACCATAGATGGCGCCGGCGATCGGCGTGCCAAAGACACTGGCAAAGCCAGCGCTCACGCCGCAGGCAACAAGACGCAGGCGGAGTTCGGAATTGAGATGCAGAAGCTGACCAATTGCCGCTGCCAGCGACGCCCCGATATGGGAGCATGGCCCTTCCTTGCCGGCCGAGCCGCCGCTGGCCAGGGTTATGATGGCGGCAACCGGCTTGATCAGCATGGTCCGGAATGGCATTCGCCCGTTCTGAACATGAACGGCTGCAAACATCGAATCCTTCAAACCGCTCGGACTGTTGAGGTAGCCGTAATGCAGCAGCAGACCGTTCAGCAGTCCGCCCAAGGGCAGCAGCATCATCTGCAGCCAGAGCGAGACGTCGGCAGTGCGATCGGTGAGGAAAAACAATCCGTGCAAAAACAGGCTGGTTCCTGTGCCGACGATGGCGCCTGCGATGGTTGCAAGCACCAGCCACTGGATCACTGTGGCCAGCATGATTACGAGTTCGAAATAGTCAAAGCGACGCATTGGGGGAGACGACTGGTCGAAGGAAGGAAATCACCCTCTAGCATGGCGCAAATAGAGGGTGAAGGACCGGCTCTCCCTCAATTAGTAGTGTAGCCGGATCTCATGGGGGTGGGCTTGTCCGGTCGAGCCGGATCGCCCACCCAAGCCAAGAGACTTGCCCGGTACGCCGATTATTCCTGAACCTGTATTGTCCATCTCGTGCGCCATTCTCTGAACTTCTGCGCCTGGAAAGACCGCAAGCTTGTGGCCACTGATCTGCGCCGGATTTACGGGGCCGCGACCGCCGACCAAGCGGCGGCCGAGCTGGACGCGTTCGAGGGGAAATGGGCCGGAAAATATGCGTCCATCGCCCCGGCCTGGCGGAGGGCTTGGGCCGAAGTGATCCCGTTCTTCGCCTTCGATCCGGCGATCCGCAAGATCATTTATGCCCGATCAACCAGATCGCGCTACGGTTCGTGCCTAACAGAATGAACTGATTTGACTCCATCAAATGGTTCAATCTAAGCCGGAAGTGCCCTAGTTTTGGGTGGACATTGAGGATTTTGCTGTGGCACGACGAAAGCGGCGTTCATGGAGTGATGAAGAGTATTTATAAGCATAAAAGTCGCAAGCAGTCTGACGGACATCACCTGGTCAACGAAGGAATCAATTCTGTAGGCACCTACTCCTATCCTGTTCAGAAATTTTGGTGCATCCCTCTATTTGATCACCTATCTTTTCGAATCTCTCGAGTATATTTTCAATTTTTCTCAGTTGAGCAAGGGTGGGCTCTAAATCGTCCAGGCAGCGTGCGTGAGACCTGAAGGCGGCGGCTGCGCATACTTCAGCTTTTTTCTCTGACAATGCGCGGTCATCCGCGCAACCGGCTAACCCGGCAACCGCGCAAGCCGACCGACCGACGAACCCGTCAATCCCGTCAACGGCCAAAGATGAAGACGGCTGGAGGACGAGAGCCAGAACAAAAAGGCCGGATAAAATGGGTTTCATGTAGTCAAACTCCTAGAACGGCGTGGGCAAAGGCGGGTCCCCGGGGGGAGTGGTGTCAGCCATAAGCAGCGAACGCATGATTGCTGTCGTGTCTGGTCGCGAGTTTTGGTGGAAATTTACTCCGGCGTTGACAGATGGGCCAAACTCTTACTTAACCGACATTTCCCATATACCTTTACTTGGTCGCCAATTTAGCAGCTCCCGTTACCAGAAGATAGAATTTTCCCCGATCGGTGATGCGACAGCCTCGATTTGACGGTCTGGTCAAGCTCAGGCTCCCTGTTCGCAGTTTTTGTCGTCATCCGAACGCACTTCTCCCATCTGGTTCCCTGTGCTGTCGATGATCCCGGCCTACGCCGGAGCGGGTCTTCGTCGCAGGTCGTCAATCAGGCTCAGGATTTTCCGGAACAGTTCCCTCGGCACGGCGACCTCCGCCATTTGGAAAGTGGCATAGCGGCCATGGCGAACGACCTTGGCTCCGATCTTGACCAGCTTCTCTCTCAGCGTCGTCAGCGACCAATGCTCGACCTCTTCGGGCAGGGCCAATGTCCGCATGAAGTTGGCGAGGTTGTAGGCCAGGGCATGAAGCTGAAGGCGAACCTCGTTGTTGCGGAACTTGCGGCACGACAGCCGGGTCCACTTTATGGCGTTCCTGCCTTCTTTGATGTGCTGCTCCGCCGTGCCACGGTGATTGTAAAACGCCACAACCCGATTGGCAGGACGAGACAGGTTGGTGACGATGAAGCCGACGCGGGGGTACAACTCGCCGGGATGCCATTCGACCTTGGCAACGACGCGGCGTTTTCTGTTCCACGATCCGGCCTGATAGCTGAAGCTGGCGTAATAGCGCCGCACATGGTTCGGTGGGCGACCGACGGGGCGGGTCAGCAGATGAGCAATGCATCCCTGGAGAATCTTGTTCGCTTTGAGGCGGATGGCGTAAAGAAACCTTCTGCTTCCAGAAACTCGTATATGTCCGGCGAAGCGAATGCCGCGTCGCGACGAAAATAAAGCCGAACCTTCTTTTCCTTGTAGCGGTTCACCACCGGCTCCAGAACAGCACGCCAACCATCGGCGCTGTGGACATTGCCGGGGCGCAGGGAGCATCTTTCCAGATCACCGAACTGGTTGAACAGGAATAGCGGATGATAGCAGCTGCAGCCGAAGTGGCCGTTGTATGCCGTTCCCTCCTGTTCGCCATGGGTCGGGCTAACGCTACTGTCCATGTCGAGAATGATCATCTTCGGTGGACGGCGGTCATGAACACGGTCAATCCACGCCCCGCTCATATCGGTCAGGGATTCAAAGTTAGCATCGGCCGCCAGAATTTTAGTCTCGAAGCGCCCCATCTGGCTGCTTGATACAGCCTGTCTTTCGACGGCCTTGCCGCCAACAACCCAACACATGGCGGGATCATGACCCAGGCGCTCGGCATCGTTCACGTCTTCATAACCGCCAACGCGACCAAACAGAGATTGGCGGAACTGACCCGTCATGCCATGCCATCCGTTCTTGCCAGTACGGCTGTCCTGAAAAACATGACCGGCAACCTCGGTCAGGCCAAGGGCGTCATCAAGCTCTCGATAGGCGAGAAGCCCACCGTCGGAGGTAATCTTGGAACCGTGGAATCCAGCTTCAGTCGGCGGTCAAAATCGACCCGCAAAGGGGACTTTTTGCTTTCACCCGCCGGGTGACGTGAGGTGCGTCTGTTCTGATGTGTGTATGACATTGATTTTTATAGCAAAATCTGCCAATAATATCACCAAATCTGTGATCTATATGTGAAATAGGGGCTGAACTAAAGGTCTATTTTGGGCGGATTTTCCAACCAGAGGGCCCGTTAAGCCGCAGTTTTCATCAGGTTTTCCTGAGTGCCCACGCTGGCGGAACTTCCTGTTTCAGCGCTGCTTTCCACCAAGGCTTTGTGCAGGGCACAGATTGCGGCTTGCTTGTGTTTGCGCTCGACAATGAACTGCACGTCGACCGACCGGCCACCCTGGTGCAGGGCAATCGGCGTGATGCCCGCCTCGCCCAATGCATTCAGCCCATCCAGACAGACCGGCACGCCTTTCAGGTTGCGCCCCACCGCGCTGACAAGCGCAACGCTCTGGGTGTGCACACGGGCAGACGGATAGGCCTCGGCGATCTCGTGTTCGACGCGGCGGGCGGACTTCAACGAGGCATCCACATAGTGGGTGATGGTGTTGGCATTTGAGTGCTTTGAAACGATACGCACCGCATGACGGGTCAGAGCCTTCAGGATCGTTGCGTCATAGCCTTTGACGCCCACCATATCCTGCTCGAAAACCTCAAGGCCGAGAACATCAAGGCCTGTGACCATTTCCACCCGTGCATCGCCACCCGGTTCGGCGTCAATCAGTGTTCCGGGATCGGATGGTTCAAAGGCGTTGGCAACGCGCAAGGCGATATCGGACTGCCTGAGGATCTTGGCTGCGCGCGGGTGAATGGCTTCCATGCCCAGATTGGACAATTGGTCGGCAACTTCGAAATTGGTCTGGCCGATCTTGCGAACAGAATTCGCGCCAACGACCTTCGGGTCGGCGCTCGACAGGTGGAATTCCTTGTGAATCACCGCTTCGCGTGCGGCGGTCGCAGCTGCGATCCGGGCAAAAGTCACCTCGGAATATCCGCGGTCATAAAGCTTCATCAAGCCTTCCCTGCACTGTGCGTAGCCGGTGACGATGGGCAATTCGGTCTTCAGGTCGATATCGCTGAATTCACGCTCGATCCGTTCACCGAGATCGGGCTCGCTTTCGTCGCGCCAGCCGGTGAGATCCACAAAGCGGGCATTCACACCGCGCCGCTGCAGCATCAGGGCAGTGGTAAATGCCGAGTGCGTTTCGCCCAGCCCGGAGAGCAATTCGCGGATTGTCATCATGTGTTCGTTGAGCCGAAAGTGCCCGTAAGAGCAGAGCCGCTGCAGGTCTATGAGACATCTGCGCGCGCCCTCGATGCGTTCGCGTATGAAGCCGTCCGCTGTCCTGCGGTCGGCCGGATGCTCGAGAAGGCGGTTATGGATTTCCGACATTTTTTCAAAAGTACTGTCGAGCGCCTCGCTCCAGGCGAGGCTTGAATCGGAAGCCGCAAACAGCCCGTAGACCCCGGGCGTTCCGGTTTTCTTGGCTTCCAGCAACAGGTCGGTGATGCCGCCATAGGCAGAGACGACAAATACGCGGTCGTAAAAATCGGCGCCTTCGCGGTTGCCCAGAAACAAGGTGTCGACCAACTCGTCTGACCGGCTCATTGATGTGCCGCCGATTTTTTCAACTGTATGCGTACTCATGACAAAATTCCTTGGCCGGCGTCATCAACGCCGACCTCCTCTATGCTGTTTTAAAACGGAAGATGGTATTTCGGGGTCAGGCGTCGGTTGAGGCCGGTGCGTATGACCCGTCTTCCCTGTGCACTTCCGTTCCGGTCACCGGCGGGTTGAAGCAACAGGCGAGCACCAGCTGTTCTTCGGCAACCAGCGTATGCTTGTCGTGAGCATCCAGGGCGTACATCACGCCGGGCTTGATCTGGTGGGTCTCGCCGTTCGCCAGATCCGTGATCGCGCCCTTGCCCGAGATGCAATAGACGCTCTCGAAATGGTGCTTGTAGTGGAATGTGTGCTCCGATCCGGCTTCGATAACCGTGATGTGGAAGCTGAACCCCATGCCGTCATCGGCAAGCAGCATCCGCACCGATTTCCACTTGGCATCGGCTACCGTCCGGTCAGTATTTATCAGTTCGTTGAAATCGCGAATGATCATTGTTGGCTCCTATTCGGCGGCGATGCGAAGAAACGATGTGTTTTCAGCGATTGCTGATTCAAGAATATCGAGCCCAACACTGAACTGCTCCATCGGGATGGTCAGCGGTGCCAACACCTTGACGACTTCGTCATGGGCACCCGATGTCTCGATGATCAAACCATTGTCGAAGCAGTCCGCGCAGATTTCCGCCGCAAGCTCGCCCGAGCCAACGTCGATACCCCGCATCATGCCGCGACCCTTGATCGTCGCACCCGACAGA
The DNA here is from genome assembly GCF_026619415.1 of Hoeflea algicola. Taxonomy (NCBI): domain Bacteria; kingdom Pseudomonadati; phylum Pseudomonadota; class Alphaproteobacteria; order Hyphomicrobiales; family Rhizobiaceae; genus Hoeflea; species Hoeflea algicola. The sequence continues at coordinate 3,897,115 of NZ_JAOVZR010000001.1, read as the reverse complement.
AACTTGTCCCGCATCAGTTCCAGACGCCGCTCCAGAAAGGCAGCCTTGTCGCCGAGTTGTTTGACAAAAGTGTCATCGGCCCAGAATTTTTTCAGCGCCACGGTGGCCGTCACGAAGGCATGGTTGTTGCCGCGGAATGTACCATTGTGCTCGGCGGGCTGCCAAACATCGAGTTCCGGCTTCAGCAGCAACGTGGCGAAAGGCAGCCCCATTCCCGACAGTGACTTGGCAAGCGTGATCATATCCGGGTCGATGCCGAATTCCTCGGTGCTGAAGAACCTGCCGGTGCGGCCGATGCCAGCTTGAATATCGTCGATGATCAACAGGGCGCCGTGCTTTTTGGCGAGCCGGGCAATGCCCTGCATCCATTTCTTGGAAGCCGCATTCAGCCCACCTTCGCCCTGCACCGGCTCGACAATGATGGCTGCCGGCGCATCGAGCCCGCTGGAAGGGTTGCTCAGCATCATCTCGATCTGGGCCAGGGTATCAGCTGCGGCACCGAAGGCGCCTTCATAGGGCATGCGGGCAATTCCGGTCAGAGGCGTACTCGCACCATCGCGCTTGCCCGAGTTGCCGGTTGCGCTCAGCGCGCCGAGCGTCATGCCGTGAAAGCCGTTTGTGAACGCGATGATGGTGTTGCGACCAGTGACCTTGCGCGCAAGCTTCATCGCAGCTTCAACGGCATTGGTGCCCGTAGGGCCGGTGAACATCACCTTGTGGTCCATGCCACGCGGCTTGAGGATCAGTTCCTCGAAAGTCTCCAGAAAATCGGCCTTGGCACTGGTGAACATGTCGAGCCCGTGCGCAACCCCGTCGCCACTGATGTAATCGATCAGGGCTGCCTTCATGTCGGGGTCATTGTGGCCGTAGTTGAGCGACGAACAACCGGCGAGAAAATCGATATATTCTCGCCCGTTCTGGTCAGTTAATGTCGCATTCTCAGCGCTCGTGAAGACCACCGGGAAGCTGCGGCAATAGCTGCGCGCTTCGGACTCGCGGCGTTCGAACACGGCTGTATCAACCGTTGTTTCAATGGTCATGGGAACCTCTAGTGTTGGGATAACAGGGATGCGCCGGGGGTCAGGCTGCTGCTGACTTGCGCTCGCCAAAAGGGGCGATCGTCACCATGTGCTCGGTGGCGTGGCGACCATCAAAGTGATCGTCGCGCACGTAATGGGCATCATGGGCGAGAGGCGCGTTGTTCTGGTCGGCGAAAGCGTTGAACAGCGCCCAGCTGGCATCATTGTCGCGTGTGATCGTGGTCTTCAGAGTTGAAACGCCGGCGCAGCATTTCCGCGAGACCAGTTCGTTCAGCATCCTCTTGGCGACACCCATTCCGCGGGCGCGATCGGATACCGCCACCTGCCAGACGAACAGCGTATCGGGGTCGGAGGGAACTATGTAGCCCGACACCCAGCCAACAATGTCGCCATCCTTTTCAGCCACTACACAGGTATCTGCGAAATGGTCGCACTGCAGCAGATTGCAGTACATCGAATTGCGGTCGAGTGGCTCGCATTCGCGAATGAGCTGCCAGATCAGGGACCCGTCTTCGGGTTCCGGTGTGCGGAACTTAATAACATTCCTGTTCGGGTTGCTGGCCTCGTTTCTAAGGATATGGGGACGCATAAATTCCTCGTTTTTGTTCGTTTTCCGAACCATACGGATTACGAGATCGTTTACAACCCTAAATCATATTTAACTGCGGTCTTCCCCATTTTGCAAATAAGATATTGTTTTTGTTTAGTTATATACAATATCTCTTTCGCAGCGCAGCAAAATCTAATTCGTTTTTTAAACTATTTATGGCGGAAAGAAGGAGAATTCATTTCGGCATCGGGAATTTCAATTGCGCGACCTGCTACTGAGGATTAAACAGGGTAGTCAGATTGTTTTTAAAGTGAGTGGCCGAATGGACCGGGCTTTGAGTTGCCTTGCGGCTTTACGCGGCGTACTGGACATTGCCGAACGCAATGACCGTGCACTCGCCCGCTCGACAGGGCTGACGACCGCCCAGCTGCTGGTCCTGCGGCTGGTCAAGAGCCTGCATGAAGTCACACCAAAAGCGATCGCTCAGCGAGCCGGGGTCGCACCGGCCAGCGCCACCGCGCTGATCGAAAAACTGGTGCGGTTTGATTATCTCACGCGCCGGCGCAGTGAAACGGACCGCCGAAAATACTGGGTTTCCCTTACCGATGCTGGGCACACCGCACTCGAGACCGCGCCAGACCCGCTCCATCAACGGTTTCTGGAAGCGTTTGCCGACATACCGGATTGGGAACAGGCGATGATTCTGGCTGGTCTCGAGCGAATAGCCGCACTGCTCGATGATGAAACAACCCAGCAACCGCTTGGCGGTGAAGTGCATGAGCTCTCGGCCGCGCTGTCGTTTCCGGCGGAGCCAGATCACGGGTTCGAAGAAATGCCGGAAGCAGGCGAACCGGAAGACCCGAACAAGAGCTGACGAAATGGCTTGCGTAAGCGGCAACCTTGGCAGCCTGTCAGCGAGCCTCAGCCCCTGCCACCCAAATGTGCCGATCACACGCGAAAGCTGTCAAACCGCGCAACTCTGTGACCAAAAAGTGGGAACCAAACGATGGGCACCCCGAGACGAGGAGCGCAGGAAAGTGGTGCCGCTTGCAGGACTCGAACCTGCGACCCCATCATTACGAAGAAAAGGAAGAATATCTAACATATTGATATAATTGTACTTTTTATCTTTCAGTATGTCAGAGTATGCATTTTAAGCTATTTAATCTGTGACTATATGTTCAATATAATGTCATTCTATTTGACTGTAAAGTATAGTTTTGTGGCGCTTGCAGCCGCCACGTTCCGTTCGATCATCACGCAATCGATGGAATAGCGAGACGCGCAGCGCACGGATGACACCAGTTATGAAATGATAAATGAGGCTGTTTATTAGAGGTAAGCACGGCCGCAGTCAGAACCACCGAAAAACCCTCGACAGCGATTTTGTGAGACACCAAAGCCTAATGTTTACGGCATATCAATTGCCATCACAGGCACGACCCACGCATGAGATCGTTTTGGCTTTTAGGCTGAATCAGCTCAGCAAAACGCTTGCACTCCCAGAACCGCCTAGACAGCCACATGCCGGAGCCGCCGTTAATGATTTATAGGCCGCGGCCCCTTTCTGAGAGAGCTTTGTGAACAATATACGACCGAGCAAGTTGAGAAGGCGCACTGTCCGCTCTTCCATCGATCGCCACCCTCGGTCGGATCCGTCGGGAAGTTCAATGTATCAATCTCACGGAGATAACCAACGAATACCGAGTCATTGCATAACGGCTCACTCTACCAAACCATCCGGACCCCAGACATTTGTGGAATCTCTCGGCTAGGATTCACCCGCTGGCTAAACGCGCACTTTTCCGCCATTTCGAGTTTACCTCAGAAAATGAATAGTTGCGCGCCACCGCCCTTAGGTTGTATCCGTCATTTGTAATCGGGAGGTCAAAATGGCAGATTTACACAGCGACGTTGTTGGTCAGGTTGCACGACTTCCTCTCAGACCTTCAGAAGGTAATGCCCTGTTGCCCTTGTTCGAGGCGATCAGCAATTCCCTGCACGCGATCAATGAACGGTTCGGTGATGACGGCTTGGTGAAACATGGCCGTATTGATATCGACATTCTCCGGGGAGGACTTCCAGATGGCAGTTCCCCCGTTGTCGGGTTCATTGTTAAGGACAATGGTATCGGACTCAACAATGAGAATTTTGCGTCGTTCTGCACCCCCTTCTCCCGGCACAAAATAAAGAAGGGTGGCAAAGGTGTTGGGCGACTCGGCTGGCTGAAGGTGTTCAGAAAGATTTCTATTAGCTCGGCCTTTCAGAACGGTTCAGGGCTTGAGCAAATAGCGTTCGATTTTGTGCTGCGCGAAAAAAACCAGATCGACACCATGAATCCGACTGGTCCGGTTCCCAAGGAGCCGGGCACTACCATCGTACTATCTGAATTTGTGGAGTCGTATGGCACGAAGTGTCCGGTCAAATCAGATACGATTGTTCTCCGAATTCTCGCGCACTTCTTGCCGGTCTTTGCCGGAGATAAATCGCCACGCATATGTTTGCATGACGACGGTACGACGGACCTCCAAACAGAGTTCGAGGAGAGGATTAATCAGTCCGTAGAACAGATAATAGAAGTAGAAATAGAAGGCGAAAGGCAACCAATAATTATTCGACATATGAAATGCGAAAAAAGCATCCGGCCTCGCGGACCGGTAAATAACTGGATGTGTTTTTGTGCGAATGACCGTGGAGTGAAGGAGTATGGCATCGATGAGCAGATCGGTTTAAAACTGCTCGACGGCGAACAGATATACGTCGGTACAGTGACGGGTGACTATCTCGACACTCACGTCAACCCACAACGTACCGACTTCATCTTCGACCCTGAGGAAGGACGCCTCATTCGCCGCCAAGTCGCTTCAAGTGTTAGAGAATTCTTGAGTGATTATGTGGAAGAGGCGCTCGCACAAAAAAGGGTACTCACTACCGATATCATCAAGAAACACCCACAGTATCTTTATCTTCAGGGGTAGATGGACGATTTCGTTGGCAACCTTCAACCTAACAGTAACAATGAAGAGAAAATATATGTTGAGATGGCACAACACCGCTATCGCCGACAACGCCGATTCAATGGTGTGCGGCGGGATATAGTTGATGCACTTCAATATGACGAAGCTATTGCTGGAAAAATTGTAAGCGGTGTTCCGCTCACACCTTGGCAGGATAATTCCAAGGAAGCAGCTCATCGATCCGGCTCTGTTTATGACCGTTGACGATGGCGGTAAGTGTCCTGGTCAGATAGGCCTGCGGATCAACGGCGTTGAGTTTGCAGGTCTCAACGAGCGAGGCGATGATGGCCCAGTTTTCGGCTCCAGCGTCATGGCCGGCGAAGAGTGCGTTCTTCCGATTGAGGGCTATCGGCCGGATGGTTCGCTCCACGCTGTTGTTGTCGATTTCGATGCGGCCGTCGGCGAGGAAGAGAAGCAGACCCTCCCAGTATTTGGCGATGTATTTCAAGGCTTCGCCAAGCGGCGATTTGGCCGCAACACGGGCACGGTGATGAACGAGCCATGTTTCCAATTCGGTTACCAGCGAGGCTGATCGTTCCTGTCGCCCGGCGAGGCGAGCCTGCGGATGAAGGCCGCGCAATTCGGCTTCGATCCGGTAGAGTTCGCCGATCCGTTTGACGCCGTCCTCGGCAATCGGTGCTGCTCCGTTGCGGGTGATCTCCACCAGCTTGCGACGAGCGTGGGCCCAACAATAGGCAAGCCGAATGTCCGGGCCAATCCGGTCTGGCGCGATCAGCCTGTTGTATCCGGCATAGCCATCGACCTGCAGAATGCCCGAGAAGCCCTGCAATATCCGTTCGGCATGAATGCCCCCGCGACCGGGAGTGTAGGTGAAGGCGACGCCTGGTGGCGCACCACCGCCCCATGGACGATCATCACGAGCCAAGGCCCAGAAGTATCCTGTCTTGGTTTTACGGGAGCCGGGATCAAGCACGGGGGCACGGGTCTCGTCCATGAAGAGCTTGCTCGAACGCTTCAGGTCGGAGATCAGCGCATCAAAGACGGGACACAATTCGAAGGCTGCGCGACCGACCCAATCGGCAAGTGTGGACCTGTCGAGATCAATATCTTGGCGGCTCATGATCTGAGCCTGCCGATACAAAGGAAGGTGATCGGCATATTTGGAGACCAGCACATGGGCGACCGTCGCTTCCGTCGGCAACCCAGCCTGGATCAGACGTGCAGGAGCTGGGGCCTGAACGACGCCGTCGGTGCAGGCGCGGCAGGCATATTTGGGGCGGCGTGTGACGATGACGCGGAACTGGGCCGGGATCACGTCCAGCCTCTCGGACACATCGTCGCCGATGCAATGCAGGCATCCGCCGCAGGCGCAGATCAGGCTTTCCGGCTCGATCACCTCTTCGACACGAGGAAGATGCTTTGGAAGAGAGCCGCGATTGGTCGCTCGTGGCTTGATGAACCGCTTGCCCAAGGGGGCGTCCGCCTCATCCTCGGCATGGATCGCGGCCATTGCCGTTTCCAGGTCTTCAAGTGCCAGATCGAATTGGTCGGGATCGGTCTTCTCGGACTTGCGCCCGAAGGCCGCTTGCTTGAAGGCGGCAACCAGTTTCTCCAGCCGTTCGATCCGCTCATCTTTGCGGACAATCTGGGCGTCCTTGCCTGCCTCGCGTGCCTGCGCCGCAATCAGCATCGCCTTCAGGGCGGCAACATCATCGGGAAGATCGGCGGCGTTCAGCATGGCCGGAATCTACTAAATCCCGCTTCGAATTGCCTTTGGTATTTGCCACCCGAGTCATCGTGCCGCAGCTATTCGATGGCCTCCGGTGCTCTCGTTTCCACGGAACGAACGCGTCGCCAGTCGAGGCCCGCAAACAGCGCTTCGAACTGAGCATGGCCCAATGTCATTAGGCCATCTCTGATACCCGGCCAAGTGAAGGTGTGATCTTCCAGTCGCTTGTAGGCCATCACAAGACCGCTGCCATCCCAGTAGATCAGCTTCAACCGATCCGCCTTGCGTGACCGGAACACGAACACCGTTCCAGTGAACGGGTCTTTGCGCAACTCGTTCTTCACCAGCGCAGCCAAGCCGTCATGGCCCTTGCGGAAGTCCACAGGCTTCGTCGCCACCATGATCCGCACGCGGTTTGATGGAAAGATCATGCCGAGGTCGCAAGCGCACGTGCAACAGCCACGACCCGAGCGGTCGATGCACCTTCCTCCAGGCGGATCGTGACAGGGCCGACAATGATCTCGGGACGGCTGACTTCTTTGGCCGGCGGTTCGGCAGATGGCGTCTCGACGACCATCGCTGCGAATTCCATCGCATCTTCGGGCGCAGGCAAAACCAATTTGCCCTGCCGTGCCATCGCGCGCCAAGCAGACAAATGGTTGGGCTTCAACCCGTAGCGCTCTGCCACCTGATTCACCGTCACGTCCGGGCGCAGACTTTCCGAAACGATCTTGGCCTTGACCGCATCAGGCCAACGGCGATGTCGCTCACGACCGGTCTTCCCAGTCGTGAGTATCTCCAGTGTAGTGTCCATGGAGAAACTCCCTTCGCTCATCCATGGAAAGCCGATCACAGATCAGCGATGACAGGGCAATGTGGGGACAGAACACCGCTTACGAAAAATTGAAGAGTATAAGGAGTACATCCTCGACGACAAAAAGGGATCGCTGTAATTACCCACCCCCTTGCCATGCACCACAATGTCTGAATCCATGATGATATGGATCGGACTGATTTGCAGCAGCTGAGCAAGGACGAATTGATCGAGATGGTGCTTCGGCTCCAACGGCCTTCCAAGGATTCTCGGACGTCTTCCAAGCCGCCCTCGACGGACAAGAAAGAGAAACGCGTCAACTCACGACCGGGTGGAGCCAAGCCCGGGCATGAACCCCACAATAGGGTGCTGGCGGATTTTGCCGACATGTTTCGCGATCATGAACCGACCGCCTGCAAGAGATGCGGCCATGCGTTTTCCGGTGATGATACGATGGTGCTGGCCGGGGCCTATGACGAGATCGATATTCCTGCGATCCGTCCTCATGTCACCCGGCATCGGCGTTTTTCCTGTCATTGCCCGCAATGCGGCACGACAACAAAAGCCACCGCACCTGCCGTGGCAACCGCAACGCCGTTCGGGCCAGGCATTCACGCGCTGGCGATCTACCTCAAGAGTTTCCATGCATTGTCTTACGAACGCCTGAGCGGTGTGTTCATGGATATCTTCGGCCTTAATGTGAGCGAGGGCGCGATCATGAACATGTTTTCCCGCTCCCGTCCGAGCTTCCAGGCCACAGCACAGGCCGCCAAGGCCAGCCTTCGAGCCGCCCGCGTTGTCGCCAGCGACGAAACCGGTGTGCGTATCGAGGGCACAAATGCCCAACACTGGGTTTTTCATTGCAAGGATGCTGTTGTCCACCAGCCCGATTACTCCCGTGCAGCACGGGTCGTTCACGAGACCATGGGCGGCCATGTCCCCGAGGTATGGATATCTGATCGGTATTCAGCCCAGCAATCTCACGGCCATCGACATCAAACCTGCCTTGCACATTTGGCGCGTGATACAGCCTTTGCGCTGGAACATGGCGAGGATGATCTCCCTCTTCGCTTCCAGCTTTGGTTTGGCCGTGTGTTTGATTTCGCCAGAGCCATAAGCACATTCGCTGCGTCTACCGTCGCAAGCAAGAAGCGCAAATTCGATAAACAGCTTGCCGGGCTTCTATGCGCCCCGACTTCGTGCGACCTGGCCCAAAAGCTCCAGGCCAAGATCGGGCGGGCCCGCGATCAGCTGCTGACGTTTTGCGACTATCCCGGAGAAGTCGATGTCACCAACAACACATCTGAGCGAAAGCTCCGTCCATGGGTCATTCAGCGAAAGGTGACAAACGGATATCGCGCCATGTGGGCCGCCCAAGCCGAGGCGGATGTACGCACGACCATCGACACCGCCCGCCTCAAAGGCGCAAACCCCTTCCAGGTCATCGCATCCGTCCTGGCATAGGCCGGTAGAAGAACCGGAAATCACGAATTCGGGGGTGGGTAATTACGGATCGCTCGCCGAGTACGTCATAAAGAGAAAAGCGGTTCTTGATTTACTCGATAAGCTTCGCGGTTTTGCAAATGTCGATGAAGAAAAACATCACCTTGAAGACGCCATACATCAGTTAATTTGCCCAATGCGGGTCGATTCTAACGAACTTTGTATCGACGACCACAACCTCTGGATTCTCGATGATCGGCTCGCGTTCTACAATTTCTTTGCTTCGGACAAACCCATCCGCAGCTTTACGGATGCCGCTTCCAGGCGTGAACCGGATATTGCCTTTATCTATGATAGCTGCGTGGCTTGGCGGGAGAGCGAGCGCGCCTGCGATACCGTCATTCTCGTCGAATTCAAGCGACCTGGCCTTGAAATCTACAGCGACAAGAACGACCCGCTCATACAACTTATGGATTACGTGACGTTGTTTAAGTCAGGTAAAACGGTTCGCAACCGAAAAGGCAACGTAATTTCCGGCATCGGAGCGAACACATCTTTTCACTGCTACATTGTGGCAGATGTGACCGACGGCTTGGCAAAACGCCTTCGGGGCAGGTTCGACCCGACTCCTGACGGAAAAGGCCTTTTTGGATACACTAGGAATCCGGACACCTATGTGGAAGTTATTCCCTACGACAAACTGCTACTCGACGCACAGGCGCGCAACGCCATATTTTTCGACAAGTTAGGCCTCGGCAATTAAAGTTAGCGCGACAGAAGACTACGCTAGCTTCGGATAACTCCGGTGCCGCCGCCTCAAAGGCCTGTTGTCAACTTCCTCCTATTCATCAACGGTTGGCGGTCATTTTCCCGCGCTTGAGCGCTAGAAGTCTACGGACTCACAAGACACGAAAATAATGACTGTCATTGGTCAGCTTTTCTGACGCAGTAAACTGCCGAAGTGGATTTCCGTGTATTCATGTCGCGTTTTTCGTATGCATAACGGTCATATTTCTGCATATTTTTGGGTTCTACAAGGCTGTTTTGGGCTGTTTTTCGCAAAAAAGTGGACCATATAAACCACCACTTCAGATCCGCCCTGACCAGCACGTCTTTGTTAAGTCCTTGATTTTATTAGGATAATCTGTCTGGTGCCGCTTGCAGGACTCGAACCTGCGACCCCATCATTACGAATGATGTGCTCTACCACCTGAGCTAAAGCGGCGTACCAGTCCCTGTGCGGGGTTGGCAATAAAGACCGTGACCGCAGGATGGAGGGCAATTACCGTGATTGCCGCCCGATATCAAGTCGACATCTGCCGGTCTGCAGAAATTTTGCGCCGCGCCGAGCGTTGCGAGGGCCGGGTTAAGGACAGTTGCTTTTGCCGCCACTGGCACCGCAACCGTACTACCGTGCGCAAAAGCAATTGTCACCGTCCTTGCTGCCCCTCCGCCGTTGCCGTCCCTATCCGCTCCTGAGGCTACAACGCCAGGCGCTGGCGTGTGGCCTTGTATTCGGCTTCGAGGCGGTCGACCAGGCTCGCTACCGGGCCCACCTGTTTGACTGCGCCGATGCCCTGGCCGCAGCCCCAGATATCCTTCCAGGCCTTGGCGCCGGTGGTTGCGGCTTCAAAATCCATCTTGCTCGGATCGGCTTCGGGAAGATTGTCCGGATCCATACCCGACGCGGCGATCGACGGCTTGAGGTAGTTGCCGTGAATGCCGGTGAAATAATTGGAGTAGACGATATCCTTGGAGGCGGATTCGACGATCATCTGCTTGTAGGCTTCGCTGGCGCGGGCCTCGTCGGTGGCGATGAAGGGCGAGCCGATATAAGCCATGTCGGCGCCCATGGCCTGGGCGGCCAGCACCGCGCCGCCGGTCGAAATCGAGCCCGACAGCAACAGCGGGCCATCAAACCATTCGCGGATTTCCTGCACCAGCGCAAACGGCGAGAGCGGTCCGGCATGGCCGCCGGCGCCGGCGGCAACGGCGATCAGGCCATCAGCCCCCTTGCGGATCGCCGAATTGGCGTGACGGTTGTTGATGATATCGTGCAGCACGATGCCGCCATAGGAATGGATCGCATCATTGACCTCGGGCACCGCGCCGAGCGAGGAGATCACCACCGGCACCTTGTATTTGACGCACATGGTCAGATCGTGCTCGAGCCGCTTGTTGGAACGATGAACGATCTGGTTGACGGCAAAGGGAGCGGCCGGGCGATCCGGATTTGCGGCATTGTGGGCGGCCAGACCTTCGGTAATTTCGGCCAGCCATTCATCGAGCTGGGATTCGGGCCGGGCGTTGAGCGCCGGGAACGAACCCATGACGCCTGCCTTGCATTGCGCCATGACCAGCGGCGGATGGGAAATGATGAACAAGGGGGCAGCCACGACGGGCAGCCGAAATTTGTCCTTGAGGATGGCGGGTAGGGTCATGGAGCCTCGCAAATTCAGATTGACGTTTACGCAAACGTCAATTCTCTTAGCAGAGCCAACCGGCGCTGAAAAGACCGGAAAGCACGCCGAGGATCAATGCGGTGCGCAGGCACAGAACCGCGCCACGCTTGAGTTTTGCCCACTTACCGGCTAGGCACAACAAAAGGCCAGCTGACGCTGCGGCGCATCGAATTGTGGCGTGGCCGGACCACAACGGAGACGGGCGTTTGAAGGGTATGGAAGCGGCAATTCGCAGCGCGTTGGAGCGTGCGGGCATTCCCGGCGCGCAGGCCCGTGAGCGGATTTATGAATCTGCCCGCGGCGCACTCGAACGCAGCCTTGAGCGCCAGGGGATCGATCAGCCTGAACGTGCCGTCGAACACCGGCAACGGCTCGATGCGTTGATCGCCGAGATCGAAGCCGAATGGACCCCGCCGACAGAGCAGGCGCCAATCCTGCATGCCGCTGCCCCCCTTCCCGCACCGATCCGGCAGCCGGGCAGCAATCCGTAGTTCCCGAAGTTTCCGCTGCTCCTGTGCGCGGCAATGGCAACGCGCCAACCGTCGCCGCACCATCGGTTGCCCCACCCGCCGGCGAGCCGAGAATGGCGCCGCCCGATGATGGCGACAACCGTCTCGACATCGCACCTGGAGGACGCGCCCCGACCGGTACTCAGGCACCCGCGGCAGATGCCGAGGTGCGCACGCCGCGCCGCGAAGCCATCCCGGTTGCGCCCGTGCAGGGAGGCAAGCCAACCAAAGCCGCCAAGCAGGCCAAACCACCAAAACCGCCAAAGGCGCTACGTCCGCGCAAGGAAAAGAAGCGTCGGAAGCCGATTTTCGCCTCTATCTTCTCGGCTGCGGTGCTGCTGTCGTTCCTGGGGATCGGGGTCTGGTGGGTGATCGAGAGCGGGGCGTTGAAAAGTGCCGCTGAACGCGACACCGGCGTGCCCAACCCGCCGCCGTCGCTCAGCCGTGATGATTACGCCGGCGGGCCGCGGCCGCTCAATCCCGGCACCGGGTTTTCGGGCGAATGGGCCAGCGTATTCACACCCGGCCGTGATGGCACGCCAACCACCCGTGGCAATGCCCAGGTCCAGGTGATCGAGGAAGAGGGCGGCAATGTTCTCAGGATCGTTTCCGGCTCCGGCGACGAAAGTGGTGAAGTGCTGATCCCGCTCGGTGCGGAAGTGATGCAGGCGCTGGCCGGACGTCAGTCGATGCTGGCGCTTACCGTGCGCTCGGCATCGTCAGAGACAACCCAGATCTATGTCCGCTGCGAGTTTTCCGTGCTCGGCGATTGCGGCCGCCGCCGTTTCGACGTGAGCTACGAGACCACCGATTTGCTGTTCAGCCTCGATTACGATCGGGCGCTGGCTCCCAACGAGGCGGGCAATCTGGTGATCAACAGCGACATTTCCGGCGAGGGCAAGGGGATCGACCTGCTGGCGGTACGGATTCGTCCAGCCAATTAACCGGCCCGTACCGAGCATTCAGCATTCAACCTTCCCGATACAGAAAATCCGCCCGCGCCAGGCGCGAGCGGACCAGGTCTTGTCAGGCGCGTTTGGTCAGTTGACGTCGGTGACCCGCAGATAGGGGCGGATTTCTTCCCAACCCTGCGGGAAGATGTCCTTGGCTTCCTCATTGGAGATCGACGGCGGGATGATCACCTTGCCGCCTGGACGCCAGTCGGCGGGGGTGGCGACCTTCTTGGCGTCAGCCAGTTGCAAGGCGTCGATGACGCGCAGGATTTCATCGAAATCACGACCAACATTCATCGGGTAGGTCAGCGTCAGGCGGACCTTCTTGTTGGGGTCGATGATGAACACCGAGCGGACAGCCGCGGTAGTGCTCTCATTGGGATGGATCATGCCGTAAAGCTGGGAGACCTTGAGGTCCTTGTCGGCGACGATCGGGAAAGTCAGCGTGGTGTTCTGGGTATCATTGATGTCGCCAATCCAGGTCTTGTGCTCGGCAACCGTATCGGTCGACAGGCCCAATGGCTTGACGTTGCGGGCTCCGAACTGATCGGAAAGCTGCGCGGTGCGCCCCATTTCGGTGGTGCAGACCGGCGTGAAATCGGCCGGGTGGCTGAAGAAGAACACCCACGACGAGCCGATCCATTCATGGAAGTTGATCGGGCCGTTTGTGGTCTCGACGTCGAAATCAGGGGCGATGTCGCCAATGCGTGGGCTCATGGTGAGGTCCTTTCTTGGGGGTGGGAACTTGAAACTCTTATTTGTGGATTTTCTCCGGTAATTTCAACTATCGCTTGGTGCTGGCTCAAGAAAACCTTGCCGCTCAGGTGATGGAGAAAATCGGATCGACGAAGCCTGTCCATCACCGGACCCTTGACCTCGCTCAGATTGAAGGTGACGCCCAGCACCTTGAGCCGTTCATTGATCGCCTCCAGCGATTCCAGCGCACTCATGTCGATTTCATTGACCGCCGGACACATCAACACCACATGCTTGAGCTTCGGCCGGGCGGCAACCATGTCGTACAGACTGTCCTCGAGATAGCGTGCATTGGCAAAATACAGGCTTTCATCGACACGCAGCGTCAATACCGTTTCGTCGATTTCGACCTTGTGCTGATTGACGTTGCGGAAATGCTCGGTGCCCGGCACGCGTCCGACTACGGCCATGTGCGGGCGCGAGGACTTGTAGAGATGAATGAGAATTGACAGCACCACACCCGCGGTCACCCCGATCTCGACACCGAAGCCCAGGGTGAGCAGGATGGTGGCACTGACGGCGGCAAAATCAGCCTTGGAATAGACCCAAGTCTTTTTCAGGATCGAGAAATCAACCAGCGACAGCACAGCGACGATGATGGTGGCGGCCAGCGTGGCCTGCGGCAAATGGTAGATCAGCGGCGTCAGCAACAACGCCGCCAGCAGCAGGCCGATGGCTGTGAAGGCGCCGGCTGCCGGGGTTTCGGCACCGGCGTCGAAATTGACCACCGAGCGGGCAAAGCCGCCGGTAACCGGGTAGCCGCCAGTAAACGCCGCGCCGACATTGGCCATGCCAAGGCCGATCAGTTCCTGGTCGGGAACGATGCGCTGGCGTTTGCGCGCGGCGAGCGTCTGCGCCACGGAGACGGACTCGACAAAACCGATGATCGAGATCAGCACCGCAGACCCCGCCAGCGTGCCCCACAGATCGAGCGAGAAGGACGGCATGGTCAATGGCGGCAGGCCTTGCGGCACATCGCCCACCACCCGTACACCGGCGCTTTCGCCAAGGTTGAACACCCAGACCGCAAAGGTGGAGACAACGACGGCTGCCACCGGCCCGGCCTTGGCCAACACACCGGCTAGCTTGGGGTTCAAGCCGGTCGACAGCAACAGCGGTTTCAACCCCTTGCGCACCCAGAACAGGAACGCCGTGGCGCTGGCGCCGATGGCAAAGGTGGTCCAGTTGACCTGGCCGAGATTTTCAATCAACGACACAACCAGTTCCGGCAAGTTGTCGCCGCCAGCCTGAATTCCCAGAATGTGGCGCAACTGGCTGGCGGCGATCAGGATGCCGGTGGCGGTGATGAAACCGGCAATCACCGGGTGAGACAGGAAATTGGCGAGAAAGCCGAGCCGGAAAACACCGAGCAGGATCAGAAAGACACCGGACAGCAGCGCCAGCGTGATCGCCGCAACCAGCAATTCCGGCGAACCGGGCTCCGCCAGATGGCCGATCGCCGCAGCGGTCATCAACGACACCACCGCGACCGGGCCGACCGCCAGCGCCCGACTGGTGCCGAAGATCGCGTAGAGCACGATCGGCGCAATCGATGCGTATATGCCGGTCTCGGCGGGCAGTCCGGCCAGCAGCGCATAGGCCAGCGACTGCGGGATCAGCATGATGGTGACGATCACGGCGGCAACCAGATCATTGCCGAACGCATCGCGGTCGTAGCGGCGGCCCCAGTCGAGAACCGGCATGACACGTGCCAGGCGGTCAATTAGGGCAGATTGGCTCGACATTACACTATCCTTGATCTGGCTGCGCCTGGCGCGGTGCTGCGGCCCGCCGGTTCAGGCATGGCTGGAAGATATGCGAGGCGGCCCGACAGCCGGCTGGCAAACGCCTGCTGTCGGGTATCTGTTCGGCTAAAGCTTGTTGACCGGAACCTTGAGCATCGGGTTCCCGTCCTTGTCGGTGGGAATATCGCCGGCGCGCATGTTGACCTGCAGCGACGGGATGATCAGCCGCGGCATGGCAAGCTGCTGGTCGCGCTCGGTACGGAAGCGGATGAAATCGGCGCGAGTCTTGCCGCCGCCGACATGGATGTTGTGCGCCTTTTCCTCAGCCACAGTGGTTTCCCACTGGATGTCGCGGCCGTTGGGACCATAATCATGGCACATGAACAGCCGCATCTCGTCGGGCAGCGCCAGTACCTTCTGGATTGAATCATAAAGCTGGCCGGCATCGCCGCCGGGGAAGTCGGCGCGCGCCGATCCGCCATCGGGCATGAACAGGGTGTCGCCGACAAAGGCGGCGTTGCCCATCACGTGCACCATGCAGGCCGGCGTATGGCCAGGCGTGTAGATGGTGAACGCCTCGAGATTGCCAATCTTGTAGGTGTCGCCATCGGCAAACAGGGCATCAAACTGGGAGCCGTCGCGCTGGAACTCGGTGCCTTCATTGAACACCTTGCCGAAGGTATCCTGCACCACCATGATCTTGTCGCCGATGCCAATCTTGCCGCCCAGCTTCTGCTGAATATAGGGCGCTGCGGAGAGATGGTCGGCGTGGACATGGGTCTCGATGATCCATTCCAGCTTGAGCCCGTTATCGGTGATCCATGAAATGATCTTGTCGGCGTGCTTGTAGGTGATGCGCCCGGCGGCATAATCGATATCCATGACCGAATCGATCACCGCACAGGCAGCCGAGGCAGGATCCTTGACCACATAGCTGATGGTGTTGGTATCAGGATCGAAAAAGGCCTTGACCTCGGGCGTGACCGACATGTCCACGGGATAGTTCGACATTGCAGCATCTCCTGTTTTCGTCACCACTGGCGCGGCGTTGCAACGCGCCATCGATTATCTTGCCCGGGCCGGATCGAGCCGGCAGGGACTCTCTCTCAAAACGCCTTGACGGGCTTGTGGCGCAGGCCGTCCAGCGCGCGCGCCAGGACGATGCCGATCACCATGGCGCCGGTAAAGGCTATCACCGAAACGCCGCCGAAGCCCAGAGCCGGGATGGCACCGCCGGGACAGAAACCGGCGATACCCCAGCCAATGCCGAAGGTCGCCGATCCGGCAATCAGACGAGCATCGATGATCTTGTTGATCGGCAGATGGAACTCGGCGTCAAACAGCGGTTTGCTGGCCGCGCCGAATACCAGCCGGTAGCCGAGCGCGGTGGTCAGCAGGGCACCACCCATGACAAAGATCAGGCTTGGATCCCAGCTGCCGGCGACATCAAAGAAATTGAGCACCTTGGCGGGATTGGCCATGCCGGAAATTGCGATGCCGAGGCCGAAGATGGCGCCGATCAGTCCTGAATAGATCAGTTTCTGCATGGCTCAGATCTCCGCAATATGGCGGACGACATAGACCGTCACGGCGGTGGCTATCATGAAGGTGGCGGTAGCGGCGATCGAGCGCGGCGACAGTCGCGCCATGCCGCAGACGCCATGGCCCGAGGTGCAACCGGCGCCGTAGTAGACACCGACCCCGACAATCAATCCACCCAAGATCAGCAGTGGCAACGACACCGGCACCGCGTAGGCTATTTCACCGCCAGCGAAAAGATAGATCACCGGCGCCACAATCGCGCCAACGAGAAAGGCGATGCGCCAGGCCCAGTCGGTCGAGAACGGCGGGATGATGCCGGTGAGAATTCCGGTCATGCCGGCAATGCGGCCATTCATGGCCATTAACAATGTGGCCGACAGGCCAATGAGCACCCCGCCCGCCAGCGACAGCCATGGTGTGAATTCGGTTTCCATCATCTCGTCCCTCTAGATCATCTCAGCCGCACAGCGGCAGGCGTCGTTGCGCCTCGTCTGCATATATATAAACGACATTCAATATTCAAGAGATCGAATGTATTGGATCTGTGTATCCGCAACACGGAAACGCCGACACAACCAGACGTCACGCTCTCCACCAAACCGTGCCACAGTTGATGCATGACACCGCTTAGCTCGCCGGCGCCTTGGGTTTACGGATGTCCGGATGAAGCGTCTTTCCCAGAATATGATCATCGGTTCCGATGACATGGCTGCTCGACCCGACAATCAATCGGTCTGGATGGTGCACGATCAAGTGGTCCTTGTTCGGGTATGGCAGACTGGACAGGAAATGCTTCATGCAATTGATCCGGGCGCGTTTCTTGCAGTCGGATTTGACTATGGTCCAGGGCGCATCCGCAGTGTCGGTGTAGAAGAACATTGCCTCTTTGGCTTCGGTGTAATCGTCCCACTTGTCGAGCGACGCCTTGTCGATCGGTGACAGCTTCCACTGCTTGAGCGGATCCTTCTCGCGCTGGGCGAAACGTCTGAGCTGCTCACCTTGCGTGACCGAAAACCAGTATTTGAACAAGAGTATTCCTGAACGTGTGAGCATGCGCTCGATCTCAGGCGCCTCGCGCATGAACTCGAGATATTCGGTGGGTGTGCAAAAACCCATAACCCGCTCGACACCGGCACGGTTGTACCAGGAGCGGTCGAACAGCACCATTTCACCTGCCGCCGGCAGATGCTCGATATAACGCTGGAAATACCATTGCGTGCGCTCGCGATCGGTCGGCTTGGAGAGCGCGACGACGCGGGCCATACGCGGATTGAGGTGCTCCATGAAGCGCTTGATGGTCCCGCCCTTGCCGGCCGCGTCGCGCCCTTCAAACAACATCACCACCTTCTGTCCGGTGTCCTCGATCCAACGCTGCGCCTTGAGAAGCTCGACCTGCAGCTTGGCCTTTTCATGCTCATAGGCGGCGCGGCGCATCTTGGTCTTGTAGGGATAGACGCCCTGCTCGAACAATTGCGCGATGGCAACTTCGTCCTTGCGGATTTCCGCGGTGTTCAGCCCTGTCGGTTTCTTGTCGGACAAACCGCTTTCAGCAGTCTGCGAAGCTTCGACCGCGTTGGTGCCCGGATCTTCGACGCTTTCGGCAAAAGCGCCGTCGGAGTTTGCATCCAATTTGGTTTTGGAATCATTCATTCCGGGCCCTCGCTGGTTAAAAAAGCATTCTGCCCCGGAAACGCCATTTCCGACTTGACCCGAGTCAAATCGCCGCGAAAAGCACAGCCCTGCCTGTCAGCGCGCTTTCAGTCGCTCCATCAGATAGACCACCAGCCCGGCCAGAAGCCCCCAGAACGCAGCGCCGATTCCGAAGGCAGCAACCCCGGAAGCCGTGACGGCAAAGGTGGCTGCGGCGGGAAACCGGGTCGCCGGAACATCAAAGGCCGAGACGACCGCGCCAATCAGTGGCGGGATCAGCGCAAGGCCTGCGACCACGGCAATGATTTCGGGCGGCATGGCGAGAATGGCCGGCACGATCATCGGACCGGACAGCCCCAGCATGGCCCAGACCGCAGCATAGGCAAGCCCGACCTTCCAGCGCTGGGCCTTGTCGGGGTGCACATCATCGCCGAGACAGATCGCGGCTGTAATGGCTGCCATGTTGATGGTATGGGCGCCGAACAACGCGAAAAACGCCGATAGCAGCCCGGTGACACCGAGGGCTTCTGTCACCGGCGGCTGATAGCCATTGGCCCGCAGCACGGCAAATCCGGGCAGGTTCTGCGACGCCATGGTCACCAGATAGAGCGGCACACCGAGCCCGATCAGCACGGCGGCGTCGAATGTCGGGGCAATGAAGGTCAGCGCCACCCAATCAACCGGGGTTGCAGGCAGCGGCGCGGCGCCAAGCGTGAAGGCAATGGCCAAGCCGGCAAACAACGCCGCAAGCACGGCCATCAGCGGATTAAACAGCCGCACTGCCAGAAAGACCGCGATCAGCGGCAACACCAGCATCGACTCGCTTGCCGCATGGGTGGCGACCGCCATGGTGAATGGCAGCAATACACCAGCCAACATGCCCGAGGCGACGCCGGTCGGGATTGCGCTGACCGCGCGGTTGAGCGGGCGGATAGCCGCCGTCAGCGCGATCAGCACCCCGGTAAAGATGAAGGCGCCGACTGCCTGATGAATATCGACCCCGGTAGAAGCCGCAATCAGCGCCGCACCCGGCGTCGACCAGGCCAGCACCATCGGAACCTTTTTCCAGGTGCTTAGCAGCGCCGAGCCGATGGCCTTGGAAAAGCAGATCGCCGCCACCCAGGACGCGGTCTGAGACGCATCGGCGCCCACCGCGGCGGCAGCGGCCAGCACCAGTGCAATGGTGGAACCGTAGCCAACGAGCGCCGCCACCAGCACTGCAGAAATCATCGAAACTGGCAAGCATGTCGCTCCGAAATACAGTAAATGGGATCAGTCGATGACAGTCCGTGCCGCCTGGCCCGACCTGCTCAGTTCGCGTCAGCCAGCAGTTTTGCCAGTCGGTCGATCGCCAACAGATAGCCCTGCGTTCCGCAGCCTGCGATAACGCCATCGGCTCTCAGCGAGACGAAGGAATGGTGGCGAAATTCTTCGCGCTTGTGCACGTTGGAAATATGAACCTCGATCACCGGACCATCGAAAGCGTTGAGCGCATCGAGGATCGCCACCGAGGTGTGGGTATAGGCGGCCGGGTTGATGACTATGCCTGCGGCCTGGTCGCGGGCTTCGTGGATCCAGTCGATCAACTGATGCTCGGCGTTGGATTGCAGGAAGCGGGTGCTCATGCCGTGGCTTTCGGCCTGGCGCGCGGTTGCGACTTCGACATCGGCCAGCGTTTCGCTGCCATAGATCCCGGGCTGGCGCTTGCCGAGAAGATTGAGATTGGGTCCGTTGAGGACAAAGATCGTGCCGGTCACGGGGCTTGCCTTTCGCATAGGGGTTCAGACCCTGGCCCCGATGAAAGGGGCGATGCATTTTCCTAGCCTGTCAGCATGACCTGCCGCAAGTCTCGTTGGCAGATCGGCGGATGGAGCCGTCATCACTCCACGTCATAGGGCACGGCCTTGCGGATATTGGGATCGACCCGCAGCCGCCGCTTGAGCGGCGGTACCGCGCGCTGATGGCAATCGCGGCGCTCGCAGATCCGGCAGGACACGCCGATCGGCTCGAAGGCCTCGGCGCGGGCAATATCGAGATCGTCGGCATAGACCAGTTCGCTGGCATGGGCGACCTCGCAGCCAAGCGCCAACGCATAGGTCTGGACCGGATCGCGCCAGCCGCCGGACGGTTTGGAAACCGCTGTAGCGAGACAGAGGTAGCGCACGCCATCAGGCGTTTCGGCCAGTTGCCGGATGATGCGGTTGGGGGTCTCGAAAGCCGAGTGGGCATTCCACAGGGGACAAGCCGAGCCGAAGCGGGCAAACTGCAGCTTGGTCGCCGAATGTCGCTTGGTGATGTTGCCGGCCTTGTCGACGCGGGCGAAAAAGAACGGAACGCCCTTCTGGCCCGGGCGCTGCAGGGTCGAAAGCCGGTGCGCCACCTGCTCGAGGCTAGTCGAGAACCGGTCAGCCAGCAGCACCAGATCGTGGCGCAATTCGCGCGCGGCGGCAGAAAAGGCGGCATAGGGCAGGATCGCGGCGCCGGCGAAATAATTGGCAAGCCCGATGCGGCAGATGCCGGCGGCATCGGCGGAGCGGAATTTGGCTTCCTCGATGATCCGGCTCATCACCGCCTCATGCTCGATCAGGGCGATCTGGCAAGCGATCTGGAAGGCCTGGGTCGAGGCCGGGCTGCGCGGGTTGAGCCAGAGCACGCGCGAGACCGGATCAAACCGGCGCAGGCCGCCGCCTGTCTCGCTGGCAGATGCGTCCGGTTCGCCGCCAGCGCCGATCACCACCCGCACCCGGTGGCGGCGTTCGATATGATCGGCCAGCGCCTTGAGACTGACGCCACGGGTTTTCGCCAGATCGCGGCTCAACGCCTCGCCGGCGAGATCGAGATCGTGAATGTAGTTGTCGACGTAATGGAAAAAATCACGAACCTCTTCATAGGGCGTCGGCTCGTTGAGCGCGCCCGAGCGCTCCAGCGTTTCATCAAGTTCGGCCAGCTGATCGCCGGAGCGGCGCATGGCCTGATGCAGCGACAGGAAGGCGCGGGCGAAGGACGGTGCGTTCTGCACCACCAGCTTGACGTCGGTCAGCGACGGCTGGGCGCCGCCCGAGACCGGATCGGCCAGTGCTTCGGCGACATCGGCCAACAACCGGTCGGTGTCCTGATCGGACAGGGTGGTGATATCGACAGAGAAAGCCTCGGCGAGCGCCAGCAGCACCGTGGCGCTGACATGACGCTGGTTGTTTTCAATCTGGTTGAGATAGCTGGTCGAGATGCCGAGCTTCTGGGCAAAGCCTGCCTGGGTCAGCTCATGCTCGCCACGGATGGCGCGGATCTTGCCGCCGATGAAGAGTTTACGCGAGCGCATGAAAAAATTCGCAATGTTGCAAAAACGACTATGCAAATATTGCTAATGCAACATGCTTGCCTTTTCAACCCTGTTGCAGCGCGTCCATTCGCGCTACCACCATGAAACCAGATTCAGCGCCTGAAGGAACATGTAATGACGCTTTATGCCGCCCTGACCGCCACCCGCCCCGAAAAGATGGCCACCGCAGCGCTTGTCGCGCTTGCCGGATCGATGCTGCTGACGCTGTCGGCCAAATTCGCCATCCCGTTCTACCCTGTGCCGCTGACCATGACGACCTTCGTCGTCATCGGGCTTGGTCTGGCGCTGGGACCACGGCTCGGCACGGCGGCTGTCGCTCTCTATCTGCTTCAGGGTGCAGCCGGTCTGCCGGTGTTTACCGGCACTCCGGAAAAGGGTCTGGGGCTCCTCTATATGGCGGGACCGACCGGCGGTTACCTCCTGGGCTTCCTGCTGGCGGCCTTCGTTGCCGGCACGCTGGCCGAACGCGGCATGGACCGCTCGCCTCTCCTGGCGTTCGTAGCCGCGCTTTTCGCCGGGGCAATCATCTATCTGCCCGGCCTGTTGTGGCTCGGCACGCTGCTTGGCTGGGACAAGCCGATTCTGGCCTGGGGCCTGATGCCGTTCATCCTCGGTGACCTCGCAAAGGCAGCGCTTGCGGCGATGGTGTTTCCGGCAGCGTGGTCGATGATCTCCAGTCAGGGAGGCCTTTGATGCGCGACATTATTGCAGAGGTTGAGCAGCGGCGCGAACAGGCCCGGCTTGGCGGCGGACAGAAGCGCATCGACGCACAGCATGCCAAGGGCAAGCTGACCGCGCGCGAACGGCTCGACGTGCTTCTCGACGAGGGATCGTTCGAGGAATACGACATGTACAAGACCCATCGCTGCACCGATTTCGGCATGGCCGAAACCACGGTGCCGGGCGACGGGGTGATTACCGGCTGGGGCACCATCAATGGCCGCCCGGTCTATGTGTTCTCACAGGATTTTACCGTGTTTGGCGGCTCGCTGTCGGAAACCCATGCGGAGAAAATCTGCAAGGTGATGGATCTGGCAGTGCAGAACGGCGTGCCGCTGATCGGTCTCAATGATTCCGGCGGCGCCCGCATCCAGGAAGGCGTGGCCTCGCTCGGCGGCTATGCCGAAGTGTTCTGGCGCAATGTCCAGGCCTCGGGCGTGATCCCGCAGATCTCGGTGATCATGGGCCCGTGCGCGGGCGGTGCGGTGTATTCGCCGGCGATGACCGACTTCATCTTCATGGTGAAAGACACAAGCTACATGTTCGTAACCGGCCCGGACGTGGTCAAGACCGTGACCAACGAGATCGTCACCGCCGAAGAACTCGGTGGTGCCTCGACCCACACCAAAAAATCCTCCGTCGCCGATGGCGCCTACGACAACGATGTCGAGGCGCTGATCGAAATCCGCCGGATGTTCGATTTCCTGCCGCTGTCGAGCCGCGAGCAACCGCCGGTGATCCCCACTGCGGACGCGCCGGACCGGATCGAGAATGCGCTGGATACGCTGATTCCGGACAATCCAAACAAGCCCTATGACATGCGCGAAGTGATCGCTCGTGTCGGCGACGAGGGCGATTTCTTCGAGATCCAGGGCGACCACGCCAGGAACATTCTCTGCGGCTTCATCCGCCTCAACGGCTCGACTGTCGGCGTCGTCGCCAACCAGCCGATGGTGCTGGCTGGCTGCCTCGACATCGATTCCTCGAAAAAGGCGGCGCGTTTCGTGCGCTTCTGCGACGCATTCAACATCCCGATCCTGACGCTGGTCGACGTACCCGGCTTCCTGCCCGGCGTCAGCCAGGAATATGGCGGCATCATCAAGCACGGAGCCAAGCTGCTGTTTGCCTATGCCGAAGCGACGGTGCCGAAGGTCACGGTGATCACCCGCAAGGCCTATGGCGGCGCCTATGACGTGATGAGCTCCAAGCACATCCGCGCCGACGTCAACTATGCCTGGCCGACGGCGCAAATCGCGGTGATGGGCGCCAAGGGCGCGACCGAGATCCTGTATCGCTCGGAACTGGGCGACCCGGACAAGATCGCCAAGCGCACCGCCGATTACGAGGACCGGTTCGCCAACCCGTTCGTCGCCGCCCAGCGCGGCTTCATCGACGAGGTGATCATGCCGCACTCGACGCGGCGCCGCGTGGTCCGCGCGTTTGAAATGCTGAAAACCAAGAAAGCCACCCACCCCTTGCGCAAGCACAACAACATTCCGTTGTGAGCCACCACACCACCCAGAGGACCACGCCATGAAGATCACCCGCGCAGGATCGACGCCTTCGGCCAAGGGGCCGGAAGATTACTTCACCGGCACGGTGCGGCTCGACAAGCTGGTTGCTGCGGAAGCGCCGGGGCGGGTTCAGGGGGCGTCGGTGACGTTCGAGCCGGGCGCGCGGACCGCCTGGCACACGCATCCGCTGGGGCAGACGATCATTGTCACCTCCGGCCTCGGCCGGGCGCAGCGCCAAGGCGGGCCTGTGGAGGAAATCCGGCCCGGTGACGTGGTCTGGTTTGCCGCCGGAGAAAAGCACTGGCATGGCGCAGCGCCCGATGTGGCAATGACCCACATCGCCATTCAGGAAGCGCTCGACGGGGTGGCTGTAGACTGGCTGGAGAAGGTGGAGGACGCAGACTATCTCGGCTGATCGGCAATGTGGCGGGCGCTCACGCGTTTTTGACCGGAAAACCGGTGCGCTCTACGGCTGCAATTCTTGCCTGTCCGGCCTATATCTCCCGGTGAGACAATTCTCGCCAAAAAGGACCAGATTTTTATGACTGACGAAACCACGTTCCCGCCCGAAAACAACCTGCCTGCCGGCTATCAACCCGCGAAAGTGTGGGAATGGAAGCAAGGCAATGGCGGCAAGTTCGCCAATATCAACCGCCCGGTCTCCGGACCGACCCATGGCAAGGAACTGCAGGTCGGCAAACATCCGCTGCAGCTCTACTCGCTGGCAACGCCGAATGGCGTCAAGGTGACCGTGATGCTCGAGGAGTTGCTCGCCTCCGGTCATTCGGGCGCGGAATACGACGCATGGCTGATCAATATCGGCGAAGGCGACCAGTTCGGATCGGGCTTTGTCGAGATCAATCCGAACTCGAAGATTCCGGCGATGGTCGACCGTTCGACTCCGAAACCGACGCGGCTGTTCGAAAGCGGCTCGATCCTGTTGTATCTGGCCGAGAAATTCGACGCGTTCCTGCCCAAGGACCCGGCCAAGCGCACCGAGGCGCTCAACTGGCTGTTCTGGCAGATGGGCTCCGGGCCGTTCCTGGGCGGTGGCTTCGGGCATTTCTATGCCTATGCGCCGATGAAGATCGAATATGCGATCGACCGCTTCGCCATGGAGGTCAAGCGCCAGCTTGATGTGCTCGACAAACGGTTGGCCGACAATGAATTCATGGCGGGTGACGAGTATTCGATTGCCGACATGGCAATCTGGCCCTGGTACGGCGTGCTCACGCAAGGCACGATCTATGGGGATGCCGCCACCTATCTCGATACCGAAAGCTACACCAACCTCATCCGCTGGACCAAGCAGATCGCGGAACGCCCCGCGGTCAAGCGTGGCCGCATGGTCAACCGCACCTTTGGCGATCCCGCCGAGCAGTTGCATGAGCGTCACGATGCCAGCGATTTTGATCTGCGCACGCAGGACAAGCTGGAAGCCCGAGAGAAAGGCGCGGCCTGATGGCAAAACTGCCGGAAATGACCAAGCATCGCGGTATCCCGTCCGGCCTGCCCGGCACGGGGTTCCAGTTCACCATCCGCCGCGCCAACCCGCGCGGGGTGACGGCGATCATCGCCCGGCGGCGCATGGCTGACCGGACGCCGACGGAGAAACTTGCTGATACCGCGTTTCTGCACGCGCTTTGGCACAAGTTCGGCGATGAGCCGTTCGAGCGCGGCAATCTTGATGCGGGTCGGATCAGCTGGCTGTTCGGTCGCGAAATCGTGGCCGCGGAAGACCCTTTCGATGCGCAATCCTACTCGGCCCTGCTGCAAATAGACGAGCGCACGGGGCGGGCAAATTACCCCGACGCGTTCGAGGATGTGCTGATCGTATGATGATGGCTTCTTCCCCTTTGGGGGAGAAAGCAATTTCGGTGGCCTAGCCACAGGCTAAACGCCCGAGTCCGCGGGAGAGGTCATGCCTCGCCGCTCCTCCTTTCCCGATCTTTGCCGGGAAAGACCAGACCAATTGCCCCGGAATGGCGGGTGCAAGAAAATTGAATTAGGTCCCCGGGCGCGCCCGGGGACAAGCGACGAATTTACGGGGCTTGAATGCCCCTCAATGGGGATGATGTGCATGTTTTCCAAGATCCTGATCGCCAATCGCGGTGAAATTGCCTGCCGGGTGATCAAGACCGCGCGTGCCATGGGCATCAAGACGGTGGCGGTCTATTCCGACGCCGACCGCAATGCCGTGCATGTCGAAATGGCCGACGAGGCCGTGCATATCGGCCCATCGCCAGCCAACCAGTCCTACCTGATCCCCGAGAAGATCATCGAAGCCTGCAAGCAGACCGGCGCGCAAGCGGTGCATCCAGGCTACGGGTTTCTCTCCGAGCGCGCCTCGTTCTGCGAAGCGCTGGAAGCCGAGGGCATTGCCTTCATCGGCCCGAAGGTCAAAGCCATCGAGGCGATGGGCGACAAGATCACCTCAAAGAAGATCGCCGCGGAAGCCGGTGTTTCGACCGTGCCCGGCCATATGGACCTGATCGACGACGAGGCCCATGCGGCCAAGATCGCCGCCGAAATCGGTTATCCGGTGATGATCAAGGCCTCGGCCGGCGGCGGCGGCAAGGGCATGCGCGTGGCTTGGAACGATGCCGAGGCGCGCGAGGGGTTTTCCCGCTCGAAATCCGAAGCGGCAAGCTCGTTTGGCGACGACCGGATCTTCATCGAGAAGTTCATCGAGGAGCCGCGGCATATCGAGATACAGCTGATCGGCGACAGCTTTGGCAATGTCATCTATCTGGGCGAACGCGAATGCTCGATCCAGCGACGCAACCAGAAAGTGGTCGAGGAAGCCCCCTCGCCTTTCCTTGACGCCGAAACCCGCAAGGCGATGGGCGAGCAATCGGTGGCGCTGGCCAAGGCGGTTGACTACCAGTCAGCCGGCACCGTCGAATTCATCGTCGACAAGCACCGCAAGTTCTATTTCCTGGAAATGAACACTCGGTTGCAGGTGGAGCACCCGGTGACCGAACTGATCACCGGCATCGATCTGGTCGAGCAGATGATCCGGGTTGCGGCCGGCGAGAAACTGTCATTTACCCAAGCCGATGTGAAACTGGATGGCTGGGCCGTGGAAAGCCGGCTCTATGCCGAAGACCCCTACCGCAATTTCCTGCCCTCGATCGGTCGGCTGACACGCTACCGGCCGCCGCAGGAAGGCACCATCGGCGACATCACCATCCGCAACGACACCGGCGTGACCGAGGGTTCGGAGATCTCGATGTTCTACGATCCGATGGTCGCCAAATTGTGCACCCATGCGCCGACGCGGCTGGAAGCGGTTGACGCCATGGCCGACGCGCTGGACCGGTTCGAAGTCGAAGGCATCGGCCACAACCTGCCGTTCCTGTCGGCGCTGATGCAGCACCCGCGCTGGCGCGAGGGGCGGCTGTCGACCGGTTTCATCGCCGAGGAATATCCCGACGGCTTCGGCCCGGTGCCACCGACCGAGGCAGTGGTCGAGCGCTTCGCCATCGCAGCCCTGCTGCTCAGCCACATTCACGACAAGCGCAACGCCAAGATCTCCGGCGCACGCTTCAACCAGGCTGAAAAACGCGCCCATGAGGACAGGGTGGCGCGCGTCGCCGGCCATGAAATCAACGGCCATATCGATGACAGCAACGGCGGCTACATGGTGCGCCTGTCGAGCCGCGAGGCAATGCAGGTGTCGACCGACTGGACGCCCGGCGCGCGGCTTGCCAATGTCACCATCAACGGCACCGGATACGCCATCAAGGTGGAACCCGCCGACGCTGGCTGGCGGCTGAGACAACTTGGTGTAGACGTCAAGGTGCAGGTGTTCAGCCCGCGGATTGCGGAACTGGCGCGGCTAATGCCTGAAAAGGTGGCGCCCGACACCTCGAAATTCCTGCTCTGCCCGATGCCCGGACTGATCGTTTCGATCGCCGTGAGCGAGGGCGACGAAGTGCAGGAAGGCCAGACGCTGGCGGTGGTCGAGGCGATGAAGATGGAAAACGTGCTGAAGGCCGAGCGCAAGGGCACGGTCTCCAGCATCCCGGTCAAGGCAGGCGACAGCCTTGCCGTCGACGAGATCATCATGGAGTTCGCGCAATGACCAAGACCAAACGCGACTGGCTCGAGCTTGCCACCAAGGATCTCAAGGGCAAGCCGATCGAAAGCCTCAACACGGCAACACCCGAAGGCATCACGCTGCAACCGCTCTACACAGTGGAAGACCTGCCCGAACAGGCAGCCACCGAGCTGCCGGGGTTTGCGCCGTTCACCCGTGGGGTTCGCGCCACCATGTATGCCGGCCAGCCCTGGACCATCCGCCAATATGCGGGATTCTCGACCGCGGAAGAGAGCAACGCGTTTTACCGCAAGAACCTCGCTGCCGGCCAAAAAGGCCTTTCAGTCGCCTTCGATCTGGCCACCCACCGGGGCTATGATTCCGACCATCCGAGGGTCACCGGCGATGTCGGCAAGGCCGGCGTGGCAATCGATTCCGTCGAGGACATGAAGATCCTGTTCGACGGCATTCCGCTCGGCGAGATGAGCGTGTCGATGACCATGAACGGGGCGATCCTGCCGGTACTGGCGATGTTCATCGTTGCCGGTGAGGAACAGGGCGTTGACCGCAAGGCGCTTACCGGCACCGTGCAGAACGACATCCTCAAGGAATTCATGGTTCGCAACACCTATATCTATTCGCCGGAACCCTCGATGCGGATCGTTGCCGACATCATCGAGTTCACGGCCAAGGAAATGCCGAAATTCAACTCGATCTCGATTTCCGGCTACCACATGCAGGAAGCCGGCGCGACGCTGGCGCAGGAACTGGCCTACACGCTGGCCGACGGCATGGAATATGTCCGCGCGGCGATGGCCAAGGGGCTCGATGTGGATGCCTTTGCCGGCCGGCTGTCATTCTTCTTCTGCATCGGCATGAACGTGTTCATGGAAGCGGCCAAGCTGCGCGCGGCGCGGCAGATGTGGTCAAAGATCATGACCGACTTCGGCGCCAAATCCGAGCGCTCGAAGATGCTCCGCACTCATTGTCAGACATCCGGCGTGTCGCTGACCGAGCAGGATCCCTACAACAACGTGGTGCGCACCGCGTTTGAAGCCATGGCCGCCGTGCTTGGCGGCACCCAGTCGCTGCACACCAATTCGTTTGACGAGGCAATCGCGCTGCCGACCGAATTCTCGGCCCGCATTGCCCGCAACACGCAGCTGATCCTGGCGCATGAAACCGGCATCACCAATGTCGTCGATCCGCTCGGCGGCTCCTACTATGTCGAGAAGCTGACGGCTGATCTCGCCGAGAAAGCCTGGGAGCTGATCGCAGAGGTCGAGGCGCTTGGCGGCATGACCAAGGCTGTCGAGCAAGGCCTGCCGAAGATGCGCATCGAGGAGGCCGCAGCCCGCCGGCAGGCACGGATCGACCGTGGCGAGGATGTGATCGTCGGCGTCAACCGGTTCCGGCTCGACGACGAACCGCAGGTCGACATCTTGAACATCGACACCGACAAGGTGCGCGCCGGCCAGGTGGCGCGGCTCAAGAAAATGCGCGACAGCCGCGATGGCAAGGTGCACCAGGCAGCCCTTGCGGAACTGGAAAAGGTCGCAGCGTCCGGCAAGGGCAACCTGCTTTCGGCCGCCGTCGATGCGGCGCGGGCGCGGGCTTCGCTGGGCGAGATTTCCGACGCCATGGAGCGCGGCTTTGGCGGACGCCACCGGGCGGTGACGCGGGTGATCAGCGGCGTCTATGAGGACGCTTACGGCTCCGATCCGGAATACCAGGCGATCCGCGAACGCATCGCAGATTATACCACCGAGAAAGGCCGGGCGCCGCATGTGCTGGTGGCCAAGATGGGCCAGGACGGCCACGACCGCGGCGCCAAGGTGATCGCCACGGCGTTTGCCGACATGGGCTTCAAGGTGGACCTCACCGACATGTTCGAGACGCCTCAGGAAGTCACCGAGAAGGCGATCACACTCGGCGTCGACGTGGTCGGCGTGTCATCGCTGGCGGCAGGTCACAAATCGCTGGTGCCAGACCTGATCAACCGGCTGAAAGACAAGGGCCGTGCCGACATTCAGGTGGTGGTCGGCGGCGTTATCCCCGAACAGGATTACGCCTTCCTGCGCGAAGCCGGCGTGGCCGAAATTTTCGGCCCGGGCTCAAATGTGCTGGATGCCGCCAACGCCGTGCTGGCGCGGGTATCGGGGCTGAAGCGGAATATCTGAGGAGCAAGCCACCTTCCTTCTCCCCTTGTGGGAGAAGGTGGATACGGGCGTTCCGTGAACGCCCGTAGACGGATAAGGGGTGCTGTCAAGCACACCGGGCAGCGTCACACCCCCCAGGTCCGCTCCAGCAGCGCTACCCAGTTCTTCCGGGCGATCTTCTCGATCAACTCTTCGCCATATTGCCGCTCCCGCATCTGCCCGATCAGTGCCTGGACGCCGGTGACGTCGCCGATCACATCGGGGAGTTCGGCGCCGTCGAAATCGGAGCCAAAACCGACATGGTCTTCGCCGAGCTTGTCGACCAGATGATCG
The DNA here is from genome assembly GCF_026619415.1 of Hoeflea algicola. NCBI lineage: Bacteria > Pseudomonadati > Pseudomonadota > Alphaproteobacteria > Hyphomicrobiales > Rhizobiaceae > Hoeflea > Hoeflea algicola. Next base: position 3,866,836 of record NZ_JAOVZR010000001.1, on the reverse strand, counting down.
AGATGGCGCATCACCGGGTCCCAGCCGCAATCGGTTGCCTTGCGGCCATCCTCGCGCAGGAACAGGGTGGCGTAGTTGAGCCCCACCATGCCGCCACTCTCGCGGATCATCGCAAGCTGACGGTCGGTGAGATTACGGGTCGAGGGCGTGACCGCATGGGCGTTGGAATGGGTGGCGACCAGCGGCGCATCCGAGAGCCGGGCGACGTCGTCAAAGCCCTTTTCATTGAGATGCGACAGATCGATCATGATCCTGAGCTCGTTGCAGGCCTTGACCAGCTGCTTGCCGGCATCGGTCAGGCCCGGCCCGGTGTCGGGGTCGCCCGGAAAGCGGAACGGCACGCCGTGGCCGAAGATTGTCGGCCGGCTCCACACCGGGCCGAGCGATCTCAACCCCATGACATGGAACGCGTAGAGCGCATCGAGATCCGCGCCGATGGCTTCCGCGCCCTCCATGTGCATGATTGCCGCAATGGTGCCGTCGGCCATGCAGGCATGCAGATCGGCGGTGGTGCGGCAGATCTTCAGGGCGCCGGCAGCGGCGCGCTCCATCCACATCAGGTGGCCTGCCATGGCCAGCGCGATATGCTGGGTTTCGCTTGCTGTCATCAGGCCAGGCAGCGGCAGATCATAGGGCGGGGCGTCCATCATCGCCTCATAATCGGGCGCGTCCGCTTCCGGTGGAGAAGGAATGTAAATTGCGAAAAAGCCGCCAGCAAAGCCCGCCTTCTGCATTCGCGGCAGGTCGAGATGGCCCTCCTCACCGGCTCCAAGCCATAATTCCTCGCGCTGTTCCGGCGTTCGCAGCAGGCGCAAGAGAAAATCATTGTGACCATCGATGAAGGGCACATTGGGCATGGGGGACATGGGTGGCTCCGTTCAGTTTTGCCGGGCGGGGTCGCGGGTAAACCCCTCGCTGGCTGTCAGTAGATTGCGTGTGTAATCGTCTTTGGTGGCGTGCGCCTGCAGCTGCTCCCGGGTCAGTTCCTCGACCACCTCGCCGCCCTGCATCACCACAAGACGATCGCACATATGCGAGACCACCGCCAGATCATGGCTGACCAGCACATAGGTCAGACCGCGCTCGGCGCGCAGGCGATCGAGCAGGTTGAGCACCTCGGCTTGAATCGAGGCGTCGAGTGCCGAGGTCGGCTCGTCGAGCAGGATCACCTTCGGCTCCAGAATCAGCGCCCGGGCGATAGCGACACGCTGGCGTTGGCCACCGGAAAGCTGATGCGGATAGCGAAAGCGGAATCCAGCCCCAAGGCCGACATCGTCAAGCGCCTGCTCGACGCGCTGCTCGCGCCGGTCGAAGTCGTGAATGGCCAACGGCTCGGAAAGCACCCGGTCAATGGTATGGCGCGGGTGCAGCGAGGCGTAGGGATCTTGAAACACCATTTGCACGCGGCGGTAAAAATCAGCATCGCGAGGTTGGGTCAGCGGCTTGCCGTCAATTAGAATGCGCCCGCCGGTGACCGGCGCCAGACCGCAAATGGCGCGCAGCACGGTCGATTTTCCTGACCCGCTTTCGCCGACAATGCCGAAGCTTTCTTCTTCCTCGACGGAAATAGAGACGCCGCGCAACGCATGCACCAGGCGGTCGGCGCCGCCAAATGTGACTTCAAGATTTTCTATTTCCAGCAGCACCGCATCACCCTTCGTTCAGCCAGGCGGCATCGCGCGCCAGCACCGGCAACGGCCGTTGATCGCCGGCAATTTTGGGCAGGCAGTTGAGCAGGCCCTGGGTATAGGGATGGCGGGCCTCACCGAGCTTGCTGGCGTCGAGTTCCTCGACCACCTGACCGGCATACATCACCAGCACCCGATCACAAAAGGTCGAAACCAGTTGCAGGTCATGGCTGATGAAGATCAGCCCCATGCCGCGCTCGCTGACCAGCCGGTCGAGAATCCGCAGCACTTCGATCTGGACGGTAACATCCAGCGCCGAGGTGGGTTCGTCGGCAATCAGCAGATCCGGCTCGGTGACCAGCATCATGGCGATCATCGCGCGCTGCCCCATGCCGCCGGAAAGCTCGTGCGGATAGGCGGCCATCACCCGCTCGGGATCACGGATCTGCACCGCCTCGAGCATGGCCACGGATTTGTCGCGCGCCTCGGAGCGGCCGCCATGCAGCTTGACCGCTTCCATTATCTGCTTGCCGATGGTCATCACCGGATTGAGCGAGAATTTCGGATCCTGCATGACCATCGACATCCGCGCCCCGCGCAAGGCCCGCCATTGCATGGCATCGGCTTGGCGCAGGTCAATGCCGTCGAATTCGAGCTTGTCGGCCGTGGCTGTGCCGGTGGCGGGCGTCAGACCCAGGATCGCGCGACCGGTCTGGGACTTGCCGGAGCCGCTTTCGCCGACAATGCCGAGCCGTTCACGGCCGAGACTGAAGCTGACACCACGGACCACTTCCACCGGACCTTGCCGCGAGGGAAACGAAATCCGCAGGTTCTCGACCGTCAGCAGCGGGCTCATTTGGCAGCCTTCGGATCAAGCACGTCGCGGAGACCATCGCCGAGCAGATTGAACCCCAGCGAAACCACGAAAATGGCGATACCGGGCATGGTTGCCACCCACCAATAATCGATGAGGAAGCGGCGTCCGCCGGCAATCATCGCGCCCCATTCGGGCTGCGGCGGCTGGGCGCCAAGGCCGAGAAAACCAAGGCCTGCAGCGGTGAGGATGATGCCGGCCATGTCGAGGGTAACGCGGATGATCACCGACGACAGGCATAGGGGCGTTACATGGCCCCAGATGATGCGCAGCGAGGAGGCACCCTGCAGCCGGATGGCGTCGATGTGCTCGGCATTGCGGATGGTCAGGGTTTCGGCGCGGGCAAGGCGCGCGTAGGGCGGCCAGGAGGTGATTGCGATGGCGATGATGGCATTTTCGATGCCCGGCCCCAGCGCTGCGACAAAGGCCAGCGCCAGGATCAGCCGTGGAAAGGCCAGAAAAATGTCGGTGATCCGCATCAGCACGGTGTCGAGCCAGCCGCCATAATAGCCTGAAGTGGTGCCGACCAGAAGCCCGATCGGCGTGGCGATGATCGCCACCAGCGCCACCACCATCAGCGTCAGCCGGGCGCCGTGAACGACGCGGCTGAAAATATCACGGGCAAGATCATCGGTGCCCATCAGATGAACCATTGATGGCGGCAGCAGCCGTGCCGTGCGCAGATCTCCTCCGAGAACCGGGTCAAAAGGGGCGATGACATCGGCGAAGATGGCGATCAGCACCAGCAGCACGACAATGGTCAGCCCGACCATGCCGAGCCGGTTTGAGCGGAAAGCAAGCCAAGTGCGCCAGGCCTGACCGATGCGGGCCTGGCCGCGCGAAGCCGGCTGCTCGCTCAGCAGCCATTCTCTGAAGCCTTCGCGTTCAGGTGTGGCGGTCATGTGCGCCTCCTGACCCGGGGATCGAGCAGGGTGTAGAGAAAATCAGACAACAGGTTGAGGCCGACAAAAATGATGCCTATCAGCAGGGTGCCACCAAGCACTGCGTTCATATCGGCGTTCTGCAGGGAATTGGTGAGATACTGCCCCAGACCCGGCCAGGCAAACACGGTTTCGGTCAGGACCGAGCCCTCCAGCAGGCCGGCATAGGACAGCGTAATCACGGTGACTAGCGGCACGGCGGCATTCCTGAGCGCATGCACCCAGATGATGCGCCATTCAGCCACGCCCTTGACCCGGGCGGTGACGATGTATTCCTGCGCCAATTCGTTGAGCATGAAGCTGCGGGTCATGCGGGCGATATAGGCCATCGAATAATAGCCCAGCAGCGCTGCCGGCAGGGCGATGTGGGAAACCACATTGCGAAACGCATCCCACTGGCCCTGCATGGCGGTGTCGAGCAGAAACAGTCCGGTGGTCGGGGTAAAGGCATATTCATAGGAAATGTCGATGCGCCCGGGACCGGCGACGAGGCCCCACTTGGCGTAAAATATCAAAAGTCCGACCAGGCCGAGCCAGAAGATCGGCGCCGAATAGCCGATCAGGCCCAAAATCCGCACCACCTGATCTGCCAGTTTGCCCTGCCGCACCGCCGCCCAGACGCCAACCGGCACGCCGAAAAGGGTGCCGATGATGATCCCCACCGTGGCGAGTTCCAGGGTGGCGGGAAAGGCCCGGGCGATATCATCGATGATCGGCTTCTTGGTCAGAAAGCTCTCACCGAAATCGCCGGTTACGGCTTTTTCGACATAGAGCGCGAACTGCACATAGAGCGGCTGATCAAGTCCGAGTTCGACAAAGGCCTTGTCGTAGGTCGATTGCGAGGCGCGGTCGCCGACCACGGCAAGCACCGGATCAACGGGAACCACCCGGCCGATCAGGAAGGTAACAACCAACAGGCCAAGGATCGTGAACGCCACGGTCGCTGCCAGCCGCATGGCCTTGCCGAGAACGGCCGGAAGGGCGCTGCGGCGCCCTTCCGATGAGTCAGACAGAGCGGTCAACTACTTGGTCACCGCCTTGAAGGAGTTGTCGTTAAACGACGGTCCAACGACAAAACCTTCGACATTCTTGCGTCGGGCGAGAACCTCGATCTCCTGGAACATGATGACAAACGGCGATGTCTGCTGGTGCTCTGTCTGCAGGTCGACATACATCTGCGCGCGTTTGCCAGCATCGGCTTCGAGCACGGCGGCATCGGCCTTGGCTGTCATTTCCGGGATATCCCAGGCATTGCGCCAGGCCAGCGGCTTGGAGGCCGCGTCATCGGAGTTGTCGGGGTTACGGGCAAAGGTATCGGCATTGGTATGCGGATCCTGATAGTCCGGGCCCCAGCGGCCGATATAGATGTCGTGGTTGCGGGCACGATACTTGGTAAGCGTCTGCTGACCATCACCCGGGATCAATTCCATCTTGATGCCGGCCATGGCCATGGTCTGCTGAATGGCCTGGCCCATGGCGGTGATTTCGTTGGTGTTGCGGGTGTCCATGGTGACGGTGAAGCCATCCGGCAGGCCGGCTTCGGCCAGCAGTTCCTTGGCCTTGTCGACACTGAGCGAGAACGGGGTGTCCTCGAGTGCGCCAAGGAAGCCGCGTGGCAGGAAGGCCTGATGCGGGATCACCTTGCCCTTCATGATGGTGTCGGCGATGGTCGCGTAATCGACCAGATATTTCATCGCCTGGCGAACCTCGGGCTTGGCCAGGTTCTCGTTCTTCTGGTTGAGACCGAGATAGTAGATCGATCCCTTGACGCCATCTTCGATTACGATGTCGGCATTGGTCGACATTGCCGAAATTTCCTCGGCGCTGACATTGCGGGCAATGTCGATGTCGCCCTTTTCCAGCAACAGGCGCTGGGTCGCGGTTTCGGGAATGTGACGGTAGATAGCACGGGCCATCGGCGGTGCTTTTCCGGAATAATTGTCGTTGCGCTCAAGCACCACTGCTTCGTTGGCGCGCCAGTCGCGAATGGTGAAGGCGCCGGAACCGGCGTAGTTGGTCTTGAGCCAGTTGTAGCCGAAATCGCCGTCAACTTCGTGGCTGGTCACCAGTTCCTTGTCGACGATGAAGCCGACCGTCGCGGTCAGGCAATACAGCACCAGCGTCGGCGCGTAGGGCTTGTCCATCTCGAATTCGAAACTCATGTCGCCGGTCTTGCGGATCATCGCATCGACATTGTCGGGCGTGAAGCCGAACTGGCTGAGGATGAAGGCCGGTGACTTGTCGAGCTTGATCACCCGTTGCAGCGTATAGACCGCGTCATCGGCGGTGATCGGGTTGCCGGAGGCGAATTTCATGTCCGGGCGAATGGTGAAGGAGAAGGTCTTGCCGTCCTCGGAGATTTCCCATTTCTCGGCGATAACGCCAAAGATTTCAGATACGTCCTTGACGTTGTAGCCAACCAGACCCTGATAGGAGTTGCCAAGGATCTCGGAGGCGCTGAATTCGAACACTTCAGCCGGATCGAGGGTGATGATGTCATCAATGGCCCAGGCTTGTATCAGCGTGTCGGCCGGCGTTTCAGCTTGCGCGGTGACTGGCGTGAAAGCGGCCGCTGTGCACATCAGCGCAACCGCCACGAATTTCTGAACGTGTCTCACCATAACTCTCCCTGTTGAAATTGTTCCCTAATTCGCGACGCTGGACCGGGGCGGTTCGTTCCGTCCCATACCAGCCGAAGACATAATCAGCACACAGGGGGGCATGACTGTCAAGCAAAGCTTCCGGTGGGGAAACCCGCGTCTCGGGCAGCGGCAAGCCGGACCGCATTCAAGGTCAAGTGGTGGAAACCGGGAGCAAAAGTGCGTAGCGGATAGAAACCCTGTTTCACTCGGCTGAAACAGATGGAAGCGGTTCCACCTGACCGTGCAACCAACCCCTGGGCGCCTTACAAATGCAACCCGCGACCAAGGGCTGCAAGTGCGGATTCCTGGATCGCCTCGCCCATGGTCGGATGGGCATGGATGGTATCGGCGATATCCTCGAGCCGGACGCCCATTTCGATGGCCAGAGAAAAAGCGCTGGCGAATTCGGCGACACCGGCGCCCACGGCCTCGATGCCGAGCACGACATGATTGTCTTCGCGCGCGATCACCCGAACGAAGCCGTCCTCGCGGGCAAGCGACATGGCACGGCCATTAGCGCGGAATGGGAAAGTTCCGACCAGCACGGCCTGACCATCGCGGCGGGCGGCATCCGGGCCAAGCCCGACGGAAACAATTTCCGGGTCGGTAAAGCAGACGGCGGGGATGGCGCGCTTGTCCCAGACACGGGGTTGGCCAGCGATCAGATCGGCGACCATTTCACCCTGGGCCATGGCGCGGTGAGCCAGCATCGGCTCGCCGGTGACATCGCCGATGGCATAAACACCACGCATGGCTGTGCGGCACTGGTTGTCGATGCGGATGAACGGCCCGTCCATCGGCAAGGCCAGTTGCTCGAGTCCAAAACCTTGAGTGCGCGGTCGGCGGCCGACCGCGACCAGTATCTTGTCGGCAGCAAGCGTGATGTCGGACCCGTCGTCTGTGGCGACCTGCAGGGTTTCGCCGTCGTCCGTCAGGCCGGTGACCTTGGCGCCGGTCATGACTTCGACACCGAGTGCCGCCAGCCGCTTGGCAACCGGGCCGGTAAGTTCCGCGTCCCAGACCGGCAATATCCGCGGTGCGGCCTCGACCACGGTGACCTTGACGCCGAGCTTGGCGTAGGCGGTACCGATTTCCAGACCGATATAGCCGCCGCCAACGACGACCAGGCTTTCAGGCAATTGGGTGAGCGCCAGCGCACCGGTGGAGGAGATCACCTTGCCGCCAAAGGGCAGCGACGGCAATTCAACCGGCTCCGATCCAGTGGCGATGACAATGGTCTCGGCATGAACGGTTTGCGGACCGAGATCGGTTTCGACGGTCACGGTCTTGCCATCGCGGATGCTGGCGCGGCCGCGGAGCGACTTGGCTCCGGCTTTCTTGAGCAGCCCGGCGACGCCGCCGGTAAGCCGGGTGACGATACCATCTTTCCAGGCCATGGTCTTGCCGAGATCGATCGCCGGAGAAGCGGCTGAAAGACCGAAGGGCGAGCCACCGGTGGCTGCTTCGGTGAGCTTGTGGAATTCCTCGCCGGCGTGGATCAGCGCCTTCGATGGAATGCAGCCGATATTGAGGCAGGTGCCGCCGAGCGGCCCCTCGTCAACGATCAGCGTGTCGATGCCGAGCTGGGCCGCACGGATTGCAGTGACATAACCGCCGGGACCGCCGCCGATGATCAGGAGCTTACAGACAATCTCGGCCATATCAGCCCTCCACAAAAATCAGCGCCGGGGTTTCCAGCAGGGTTTTCAGCCGCTTGACGAATATCGCCGCATCCCATCCATCGATCACCCGGTGATCGAAGCTTGACGACAGATTCATGATCTTGCGCGGAACGAACTGGGCGCCATCCCAGACCGGGCGCATGGCCATCTTGTTGACCCCGACAATTGCCGTTTCGGGCGCATTGATCAGCGGCGTGGTGGCAATCGCCCCCAGCGCGCCGAGCGAGGTGATGGTGATGGTCGAGCCGGACAGCTCATCGCGCAGCGCGGTGTTGTCGCGAGCCGCTTCGGCAACGCGGGCGATCTCGATGGCCGTGTCATCCAGCGAACGGCTTTCGGCATGGCGGACAACCGGTACCTTCAGCCCCTGCGGCGTCTGGGTGGCGATGCCGACGTGAACGCCGGCGAATTGCCGGAGCTGGCCTGCCTCGTCGTCATGATGGGCATTCATGTCAGGCTGGTCTGCGACCGCCCGCACCAGCGCCTGGACCAAAAACGGCAGGATGGTAAGGCGCGGCTTGCCTTCCTTGCGTTCGGCGTTCAGGCCGGCGCGCAGTTCCTCAAGCGCGCTAACGTCGATTTCCTCGACGATGGTGATATGCGGCACCTTCGACCAGGTCTGGCCGAGCTTGCGCGAGATCGCCCGGCGCAGGCCGATGATCGGGATCTCGGTGACTTCGGTGCGGCGTACACGTCCGCCGGTGACCGGCGCCGATTCCGGCGCATCGAGCCAGGCGTCGAGATCGGCATGGGTAAGGCGACCGGCCGGACCGGACCCCGATACGCGCCTGAGATCAACGCCTGCCTCAAGCGCGCGGCGGCGGATGGCGGGGCTTGCGAGCGGCTTTTCGCCGGCGGCACGGCGCGGGGGCTGAACGTGCCGGGCGGGTACGCCCGATGCTGGCGCGGCAGGCTTGGCGCTATGCGTTTCGGCATCCGTTGCCGGTTTGGCCGGTGCTGCGTTTTTTTGTTCGGGCGCAGGTTCTGGTGCGTCAGAGGGAGCTGCGTCGGGCGTGGCCGGGGGAGCCTGCGCGGGTTCGGGCGCTGCGGCCTCGATCTGCGCATTAGCATCGGGCGAGATCCTGACCAGATCGGCGCCGACCGAGATCATGTCGCCCACCTTGCCGCCGAGCCAGATCACCTTGCCGGTGATCGATGACGGAATCTCAACCGTGGCCTTGTCGGTCATCACCGCGGCGATCACATCGTCTTCGCGGACCATGTCGCCCGGCTGGGCGTGCCATTCCACCAGTTCCGCCTCGGCAATACCTTCGCCGACATCGGGCATGCGGATGACAAAAATCTCGTTATCGGAATTTCCCATCTCAGGCCTCCATCACAGCGTTGAGCGCACGGATGATCCGCGCGGGCCCTGGGAAGTAATCCCATTCCTGCGAGTGCGGATAAGGCGTATCCCAGCCGGCCACGCGCATGATCGGCGCCTCGAGATGATAAAAACACTCGGCCTGGACCTGGGCAGCCAGTTCGGCGCCGAAGCCGGAGGTCTGGGTAGCCTCGTGAACGATGACGCAGCGACCGGTCTTGCGGACCGATTCCATGATCGTTTTGGTGTCGAGCGGCACCAGCGTGCGCAAGTCGATGACCTCGGCGTCGATCCCTGCCTCTTCGACGGCGGCCATGGCAACATGCACCATGGTGCCATAGGCAAGCACTGTCAGTCCCTCGCCCTGCCTGCGGATGGCCGCCTTGCCGAGCGGCGTCTTGTAATAGTTCTCGTCAACCTCGCCACCTTCATGCTTTTTCCAGGGCACGATCGGGCGATCATGGTGACCGTCGAACGGGCCGTTGTAGATCCGCTTGGGCTCGAGGAAGATCACCGGATCGGGATCCTCGATGGCCGCAGTCAGCAGACCCTTGGCATCGGCCGGGGTCGATGGCACCACCACCTTGAGGCCGGCGACATGGGTAAACAGCGCCTCGGGGCTCTGGCTGTGGGTCTGGCCGCCATAAATGCCGCCACCGGCGGGCATGCGGACCACGAGCGGGCAGGTGAAGCCGCCGGCCGAGCGGTAGCGCAGCCGCGCTGCTTCCGAGACGATCTGGTCGTAAGCCGGGTAGACGTAATCGGCAAACTGGATTTCGACACAGGGCTTGAGGCCATAGGCGGCCATGCCGATGGCGGCGCCGACAATGCCCAGTTCGCTGATCGGCGTGTCGAAGCAGCGCGACCTGCCGTATTTTTTCTGCAGCCCGGCGGTGCAGCGGAAGACGCCGCCGAAATAGCCGACATCCTCGCCAAAGACGACAACGCGTTCGTCCCTGCCCATGGAAATATCAAGCGCGTTCTGGATCGCCTCGATCATTGTCATCCGCGCCATGATCAGTACCCCGCCTGGTGCCGCTGGGCGATGAGATGCGGCGGCATTTCTTCATAGACGTCCTCGAACATGTCGCGTGGCGAGGGCCGCCGGCCGGTGTGCAGGGTGCCGATTGCCTCGGCTTCCTTCTGCGCGGTGATCACCCGGTCATGCACTTCGGCTTCCAGTTGCTTGTGGCGCTCTTCGCTCCACAGTCCGCGAGCGATCAGATGCGCCTTGAGCCTGAGTACCGGATCGCCGAGCGGCCAGGCGTCGCTTTCCTCCTTGGGCCGGTAGGCGGAAGGATCATCGGAGGTCGAGTGGCCGCCGGCGCGGTAGGTGACGTATTCGACAATCGTTGGCCCGAGATTGCGGCGGGCGCGCTCGGCTGCCCATTTGCCAACCGCGTGAACGGCCAGAAAATCATTGCCATCGACCCGGAGCGCGGGAATGCCAAAACCATGGCCACGGGCCGCAAAGGTGCCCGAACCGCCACGGGCAATGCCCTGGAAGGTGGAGATGGCCCACTGATTGTTGACGATGTTGAGCACCACCGGCGCCTTGTAGGTGGAGGCAAACACCAGGGCTGCGTGAAAATCGCTTTCGGCGGTGGAGCCGTCACCGATCCAGGCAGCGGCGATCTTGTCGTCACCGGAAATGGCCGAGGCCATGGCCCAACCAACCGCCTGAATATACTGCGTGGCGAGGTTGCCGGAAATCGAGAAGAAGCCGTGTTCCTTGGAGGAATACATGATCGGCAATTGCCGACCGCGCAACGGGTCGGCCTCGTTGGAATAGACCTGGTTCATCATCGTCACCAGCGGATAGCCTGATGAAATCAGCAGCCCGGCCTGGCGGTAGGTGGGAAAGTTCATGTCACCTTGCCTGAGCACCTGCTGGAACGCGCAACTGACGGCCTCCTCACCCAGGTGCTGCATGTAGAACGAGGTCTTGCCCTGGCGCTGGGCGTTCATCATCCGCGCATCATAGGTCCTGAGCGTGAGCATGTGCTCGAGTCCTGCGCGCAATTCGCCATCCGTGAGCGTACCGGCCCAGGGGCCAACAGCCTCGCCATTGCGGTTAAGCACGCGGATGATGCCAAACGCCAGATCGCGCATGTTTTCGGGATCTTCGTCGACATCGGGACGCCGGATAGCGCCGGCGCTGGGGATCTTGACCGAAGAAAAGTCCGGCTGGCCACCGGGGCGCACCTCCGGCTCCGGAACATTCAGCGAGAGAGGCTCATGCTGATCCATCGTCATCCTCCTCCAAGACGCCAGGGCGGTAGGTGATCGATCCGCATGCCTGCGCCACTCCAATATCTTATTGGACGATACACGATAAATTCTCTCGTTTTCTTGCAAATATGGCGCGCTTACGAAATTATCTTTCAGGAAAAGGGTCGTTTTGCGCCTGAAAATATTTAGTGGAGTTTCCCCGTGGCAAAGCCGCTCGACGCAATAGACCGCAAGATCCTGGCCGCGCTTGTGACCGATGGCCGGATCAGCAACAATTTGCTGGCGGAAAAGGTCGGGCTGTCGCCCGCGCCGTGCTGGCAGCGGATGCGGCGGCTGGAAAAGGAAGGCTATATCGAAGCCTATTCGGCGATCCTCAATCAGGAAAAACTTGGCATGGCCGAAACCGCGCTGGTCGACATCGGCCTCAACCAGCATGACGACGCCACCGTCAACGGTTTCGGGCAGGCAATCACGGCGATGCCGGAAGTGCTGGAGGTGTATCTGACCACCGGTGAATATGACTATTTCATCAAGGTCGCCGTCGAGGGTACCCGCGGCTACGAGAAGTTCCTGCGCCGGCTTTACAAGGTGCCCGGCGTGCGCAGTACGCGATCGAGCTTCACGCTGAGGTGCTTGAAAAAGGTCTCGTCGGTCAGCCCCTGAGCGCATGGCCAGTGCCACCACTTTCGTAAGGCCCGAGCTGGAAATGGCGGGACGCCCAGCAGGTGCTGGTCTGACAAAAGTTCTTCCGGTGAAGATATCGGGAGAGCTGATTACAGCATCTGAAGCGGCGTCGATGCGCGGCCCGTCTCAGTGGAAATTGCGGCCCTTGGGTAGGGCGCTGCCGGCGGCCCTGACGCTTGCCAGTTGTTCGTAATCGCCGCGCAGTTCCGGCGCGTCGCGGATCAGCTTGATGAGGCGCGCGGCGGGCTTGCGGTCGCGCCCCCGCGTGTCGTCAATCGGGCGGCGCACCTCGTCGGCATTGGCAAGCCCGCCCATCTCGCTCGCCATGTCTGAAATCTGCGCCATCATCGGGGTCAGATCCTCGAGATACTCGGCCACCACATGGATGACGCCTTCCTCGTTTTGAAGCTTGCCGCGCACGCCGATACAGCGGCTGCCAAGCACGATGGCGCGGAATTTCTCGAACACTTTTGGCCAGACGATGATGTTGGCAACACCGGTCTCATCCTCAATGGTCGCGAACACCACGCCCTTGGCCGAGCCCGGCCGCTGCCGGACCAGCACAAGCCCCGAGACCTTGACCACCCTGCCCGTGCGGATTGTCTGCAGATCGGAATTGGGCCTGCAGCCTGCGCTGGCCAATCGCTCGCGCAGGAATGACATCGGGTGCGCCTTGAGCGAAAATGACAATGACTGGTAGTCGTTGATCACCTGCTCACCGAGCGGCATCGGTGGCAGGTCGACATCGGGCTCGTTCTGCAGATCTTGGGTGTCGGCAGCGGCAAACAACGGCAGCCGCTCGGCGCTCGAGAGTGGATCAAGCGCCTTGACTGCCCACAGCGCGTCGCGGCGTTCAAGCCCGATCGAGCGGAAACAATCGGCCTCGGCGAGCTGCTCGATGGCGCGTCGCGGCAGGCCCGAACGCATCCACAGGTCGCGGACGCTGTCATAGCCGCGGCCACGGCGAGCCATCAGGGTTTCGGCGTCGGCCTTGCTCAACCCCTTCACATGCCTGAGCCCGAGCCGCACAGCGTGCGCGTGCTTCATCACACCTTTCATCTCGCGGTGGCGGCTTGAGAGCGGCTGCGGGCAAGCGCCGGCCTCAAGCGTGGCGTCCCAACCGGACGCGTTGACATCGACCGCACGGATGTCGACGCCATGCTCGCGGGCATCACGGATGAGCTGCGCCGGGGCATAAAACCCCATCGGCTGGGAATTGAGAATGGCGGCGCAGAAGACATCCGGATAGTGGCATTTGAGCCAGCAGGAGACATAAACCAACAGCGCGAAACTGGCCGCATGACTTTCGGGGAAGCCATATTCGCCAAAGCCCTCGATCTGGCGAAAGCAATGCTCGGCAAACTCGCGTTCATAGCCGTTTGCGACCATGCCCTCGACCATCTTGGTCTGGAACGAGCCGATGGTACCGACACGGCGGAAGGTGGCCATGGCGCGGCGCAGCTTGTCCGCCTCACCGGGCGAGAAGCCACCGGCGACAATGGCGATGTTCATCGCCTGCTCCTGAAACAAGGGTACACCGAGCGTCTTGCCAAGCACGGCCCGCAATTCCTCCTTGGGAAAAGAGACATCTTCCTTGCCCTGACGGCGACGCAGATAGGGATGGACCATGTCGCCCTGAATCGGGCCGGGGCGGACAATCGCCACCTCGATCACCAGGTCATAATAGCAGCGCGGTTTGAGCCGCGGCAGCATCGACATCTGCGCCCGGCTTTCGATCTGGAAGACGCCGATGGTATCGGCGCGGCAGATCATGTCATAGGTGGCCTCGTCACCGTCGGGCAGCGAAGCGAGCGTTTCGCGGCGGCCGTAATGAGCTTCCAGCAGGTCGAACGCCTTGCGGATGCAGGTCAGCATGCCGAGCGCCAGCACATCGATCTTGAGCATGCCGAGGCTTTCTAGATCGTCCTTGTCCCATTCGACAATGGTGCGATCCTCCATCGCCGCGTTCTCGATCGGGATCAGCGAGGACAGCTTGTCGCGGGTGATGACGAAACCGCCGACATGCTGGGAGAGATGGCGCGGGAAGCCGATGATCTGGCTCGCCAGATCAAGCATCTGGGCAAGATGCTTGTCGGTCGGATCGAGGCCGGCACGGCGCGCGTCCTCGGGGTCGACCTCGCGCGACCAACCGCCCCATTTGGTGCCTGAAATGGCGGCGATCGCGTCCTCGGAGAGTCCGAACACCTTGCCGACCTCGCGGATTGCTGACCGTGCCCGATAGGTGATCACCGTGGCGGCGAGTCCTGCCCTGTCACGTCCATACTTCGAGTATATATACTGGATCACCTCCTCACGCCGCTCATGCTCGAAATCGACATCGATATCGGGCGGCTCGTTGCGCTCCTCGGAGATGAAGCGCTCGAACAGGAGGTCGACCTTGCCGGGGTCGACCTCGGTGATCTCGAGGCAATAGCAGACGGCGGAATTGGCCGCCGAACCTCGCCCCTGGCAGAGGATGTTTTGCGAGCGGGCAAAGCGGACGATGTCATAGACGGTGAGGAAATAGGGCGCGTAATCGAGCTTCTTGATCAGCCGGGTTTCATGGGCGATGGCCTTGAGCACCTTGTCCGGCGCGCCTTCGGGATAGCGCTTTTGAAGGCCCAGTGTGGTGAGTTGTTCCAGTGCCTGCTGGGCCGGGAGCGGTTTGGGGCCGAGTTCTTCAAACAGTGGCGCGTCGGGGTATTGATAGCGCAGCTCATCCAGCGAAAACCTGATCCGCCCGAACAGCGTGACCGATTGCGCGACCGCCGCCTCGTAGCCCTTGAACAGATGCAGCATGTCGGCGTGCGAGCGCAGGTGCCGTTCTGCATTGGGCTCAAGCCTTGTTCCGATACTGGCCAGCGTCGCGTGCTCGCGGATGCAGGTCAGCACATCCTGCAGCGGCCGGCGTTCAGGCGTGTGATAGAGCACGTCGCCAATCGCCAGCAGCGGCACCTGGTGATCATGGGCGAGTTGCGCAAGGGCTGCCATGCGACGCTGATCGTCACTGCGGTGATGGCGCGCCAGCGCCAGATGAAGGTGACCGGGAAAGACCTCGCGCAGCCGCTCTAGCACCGGCGCCAGGCCTCGGGCCAGATCCTGCCCGGCGGCAGCAACCGGTGGCACCACGGCCATCAGCAGGCCTTGGCCAAGCGTGAGGAGATCTTCCAGCGTCAGGTGGCATTGGCTCTTCGGTGCGCGGCGTTTACCCCGTGTCAGCAACTCGCAGAGATTGGCGTAGGCGGCGCCATCTTCGGGCCAGACCAAAATATCGGGGGCGGCATCGACAAACACCAGCCGGCAGCCCGGCGCATAGGCGAGCCCCTCCTGCTTGGCCGCCATGTGGCCACGGACCACACCGGCCAGGGAATTGCGGTCGGCAATTGCAATACCGCCAAGCCCGAGCCGGGCAGCCTGCACCACCAGCTCCTCGGCATGCGAGGCGCCGTGCAGGAAGGAAAAATTGCTGGTCGCGGCCAGTTCGACATAGGCCGGCCCGGAGGGAACGGACGCACTCATGCAAACAGCCCGTGCATGTACCAGCTGGGCTCGCTGGTCTCACGGCCGTAAAGCCCGTGGCGGAACAGCCAGAAGCGATAGCCCTGACGGTCCTCGACGCGAAAATAATCGCGGCTGCGGGCACCGCGGCCGTCGCGCCACCATTCGCAGGCGATACGTTCAGGCCCTTCCGAGCGCGCCACCTCGTAGAAAACCCCGCGCCAGCGGAACCTGAGCGGCGGGCCGTCGGGCACTTCGGCGATGGTGTGCATCAGCTCGGGCCGGTCAAACAGAATCAGCGGACGGGTGACGAGGTCGCAGGGAACTGGCAGATCCGGCGCCAAGGCCAGCGCGCTGTTGCCTTTGTCCGCGCCGCGCACGCCTGCATGGGCCAGCGGCTGCCGGCCGAAGCTGCGCTCGGGGATGTGGGTGTCGGCCAGCACGAAATGCTGAACCCGGCCGAGACCGAGCCGCGCGCCAAGCCGATCGACCAGCGCATCATGGCTTTCGGTCGCCCCATGGCCGGCTGTCTGTCCGGCCATCAATTCAGACTGGCCGGCATCGAACGGATCGGCATGGACGATATCGAGCCGCGCCAGATCAAAGCCGAAACCGGCATCGAGGTCGTCGTGCAGGCTGGCGAGGCGTTCTTCAAACAACCGGGTGATCATCGCGGCATTGCGCAGCGGCCGGGCTGTCTGGACACTGAGCGAGGCAACATGACCATCGACCCTGAACAATCTGAGCCGGCAGTGGCGGACACCGAGGCCACGCTGTTCGAGCGGTTCGATGATCCCCGATGCCAGCGCCGCGATCACATGGGCGATCTCGTCATGCTGGCTCATCGGGTCGGCGAAACGGCGCTCGGTGGAAAGCTCCGCCACCGGCATGATCGGCGAAATCGCCTCCGTCTCGCGGCCCAGCGCCTGATCAAGCCGCTGCATCAACCTGGTGCCGAAACGGGCGGCCAGTGGCGCGCGCGGCAGGCTGGCGATGCAGCCAATGGTCTTCAGCCCAACCCGGCCGAGCGAGGCGACCAGGGACGGCTGTAGCCGCAGACCGCTCAGGCTGAGCGGCAGGATCGCCTCGCCATGGCCGCCCTCGGCAATCAGCCGCGCCTGCCCGTAGCGGGCCATCGCCCAGGCTGCGCCGGGGGTATCGGCCAGACACAGCCTGACATGAAAGCCTTGCGCCAAAAGCCGGGCTTCGAGATCGGCGATCAGCGCCGCCTCGCCGCCAAACAGATGGGTACAGCCCGTAATATCCATGAACAGGCCGTGGTCGGGCGCTGCCCCGTTCTGCGCCTGCGCCTCCATGCCGAGCGCAACAAGCGGCGTATAGCGCTCGCACCATGCGGCAATGCGCATCAGTAACGCACGGTTACTGGCGGCATCTGCCGGATGACAGGCGAGACCGGGCGCCAGCGCACGGGTGTCGCTCAGCGTCTGGCCGGCGCGGATGCCGCAGGCCCGGGCGCGATCATCCAGCGCAATGATGCGGATGGCGTTCTTGTGCGTATCGGTGACAACCAGCGGCGGCGCCTCAGGATGCGTGTCCAAAACCCTGTCGGTGATCCAGGACCTGCCCCATGCCGTCCGACGGATCGCGTCGGTTGGCAGATGGGTGAAGGTGATGGAGAGAATGCGCTGCCGGCGCTGCGGGGGATGATGCGGCATGTTCAAAAGCTCTCATCTTTGCGTTCCAGGCTAAAAGCCATTGGCCGGTGCGTCCGGCGCGGTTGCGTTCCAGCGTCAGGGACAGCCGCATTGCCCCCACGCCACGATGGTCGAGATCATCCGTCCCCGAAGGATGTGGCTGCACCTGCCAGCGCGTCACTGCCGCGCCGGCCTCCTCCTCCCCGCTCTGGCGCAAGGTCAGTGCCAGCACCCCGCTGGCCCGCGCGCGCAACATCAGCCGCCGGGTGGCGGTGATATCGAAACGCGCCGGATTACCCCTGATCTGAAACACCATGGCCGCCAGGTCGGCACAGCCCGCCGCCTCGTCGGCCGCCCACATGGCGCCTTGCAGATCACGCGGCTCGACCAGCGTCAGCCACGATGGATCCACCCCGTGCTGGGCAAGCCCAACCGGGAAAAGTTCGCCGCCATCGCTGCGCGCGGCAGGATCATTGACCCAGACAATCCGGCGTCGACCATCCTGCCGGGCATCGGCAGCACGGCGCGCCAGCCCGAACGCAAATCCGGCGCCGGCACCAATGTCGCGCGCCAGCGCGCAGCGCACTTCGTGCAGTCCGCCACAGACGAGGCCACCCTCAAGGTGCCGGTCAACCGCAACGGCGCCCAACGATAATTGCTGTGAGCCTCCGGCGCCGGGAGATTGCCTGTCTTGAGACCGCGTATGATCGTTCAATATATCCGTCGCGGCCCGCAATCTCGCAAGGTCCATGTTGCACCTAAATGTTCATGTTATGTTCCATATTAATGCTTAATCCGATACGAGAGTCAATCAGCTGTTTTACCCGGATGACAGCCCCTGGAAGCTAGGCAATTTGCCCCTCTGACGACCTGATGGCCAGCCAATTGGCCATCAGCCGGGCTGCAGCAACGCCGGTTGCGCCGGTGTTTCGTTGCTCACGGCTTGAATTTACCGTCAAGAACAAGGAAAAGCTTCCCGGTACGACGATTCCACATTGAAGGCTGCTCGGATCGGGCAGACCACCGCCGAAGGGATAGCCGCAGCCGTGACCAGCACCACTCCGCCAAAGCTTGCCATGATCACCGGCGTGACCGTTCGCGTCCACACGGCTTTGCGGATCGTGCGCCATGCCGGCCCCTGCTTGGGCAAAAGCATGAGCGTAAACGAGGCAAGCTCGTGAGCGGCCCGGAGTGGAAGCAGCTTGATGCACATCGCTGGACGGCTGCGGGAGCATCGGCCAGCGCCGCTGAAGCGCCCGGCAACCGCCCGCCGAACGCATTCCAGCGGCTGGTGATCAACGCCGCACGCAACAGCCTGTTCCGCCGCGGTGTCTTCCGCGCCACCGTCAGCCGGCTGGTGTTTCTGCTTGGCGGCGGTCGTGACATTGACATCGAATTTCGCGATGTGGCTTTCCGGCTCGAAGGTGGGCGCAACCTGATCGAATACGGCATCCTGCTCAACCTCGATTACAATGCACAGGACATCGATTTCCTGTGCGGAGCGATGACGGATGGTGGTGTGTTTGTCGATGTAGGCTGCAATATCGGCCTTTACAGCCTGCCATTGGCGCGCGCCGCCGGGACTCGCGGGCGCTGTATTTCAATTGACGCCAATCCGCTGATGACCGCACGCTTGCTGCGCAATGCAGCGCTCAGCGGCCTTGCCAATGTCACCGCGATTGCCAGTGCCGTCGGCGACCGGGAGGCGGTCGGACAACTGGTGGTTCGCAAGAACGACGATGCCATTGTCGCCGTTGAGGAGACGGATGACGGGCCGATCCGGGTCAGACCGCTGACAGCGCTGCTGAATGAGGCCGGGATTACTCGCATCGACGGGCTGAAGATCGACATCGAAGGACACGAAGACCTGGCATTGCCGCCGTTTCTCGACACCGCTGAGCCCGCCATGCTGCCGCGCCGCATCGTCATCGAGCATCCTGAACCAAATGCCGACTATCCCGGATGTGCCGCCGCCCTTGATCGCCACGGCTATCAGCTTGTCGGGCGGACGCGCAACAATTCGCTCTACAGGCTTGGCGATGGCTGAGAACCCGAGTGCCAAAGCCGAGGCGGCGGTTGCCATCATTCCTTACGGCACACGGTTGACCCCAATGCTTTCCAGGATGCCGCTTGATGCTCTGGCTTGGCCACTTGGCAGGCCCGCGCATTTCAACCATGGCACGATTTCCGACATGGGGCCTGCTGACCACCTGATTGCCTATGTGAGTTCACGGCTTCTCTACATGCCGCGGCCCGGGGTTCGGGCCAGGATATCGGTGATGATCGTCGAGCCGCAGGCGGTCCACGGCCGCAACATGGCCTGGCTGAGACTGCTCTACTGGCGATTTTACCGGGTGCTGACATGCAATCCGGGCCTGCTGGCGGGAGTTCCCAATGGTGTGCGCTTTCTGTTCGGCTCTACGTGGGTGCCCGACTGGAAAACCGTAAATACGCAGAAAAGCCGAATGCTGTCGCTAATCGCTTCCTCCAAGACCTTCTTCGAAGGCCATGGGCTGCGCCACCGGGTTGTCGACTGGCTCAAACGCACCGACATCGACGCGGAGATCCTGGGGCGCGGCTACGCCCCTTTCGAGCACAAGGCCGAAGGACTGGCGCCCTATCGCTTTTCCGTAATTATCGAGAATGTTCGCGAGCCGAGCTATTTTACAGAAAAACTGATCGACTGCTTCCTGTGCGATACCGTTCCGATCTATTGGGGCGCACCTGATATCGCCGAAGTCTTCGACCCACGCGGCATGATCATCTGTCTGTCATTTGACGACATCACCGCAGCGCTCGGCACGTTGTCGGAAAGCGATTATCGTTCGCGGCTTGAATTTGTCGCAAAGAACAAGGAAAAAGCCGTCTTGTACGCCAATCACGAATTGGCGGCTGCACGTATCGTGCTGGCCACCACCCAAAGGGGACCCCGCAAGCCATGACCACGACCGCAACGCCAAAAACAGCCCTCATCACCGGCGTAACCGGTCAGGACGGTGCCTACCTATCCGAATTCCTGCTCAAAAAGGGCTACCAGGTGCACGGGATCAAGCGGCGAACATCACTGTTCAACACCGCGCGCATCGACCATCTTTTCGATGGTGAGTACGGCCAATCGGGACAATTCGTGCTGCACCATGGCGACATGACGGATTCTGTCGTCACTAACCCATATTCTGCAACAGACCAAGCCGGACGAGGTCTATAACCTCGCCGCCCAGAGCCATGTTGCTGTGTCCTTCGAAGAACCGGAATACACGGCCAATTCCGATGCGTTGGGCACGCTGCGGCTGCTCGAGGCGATCCGCATTCTGGGTCTGAAGGACAAGAGCAAATTCTATCAGGCTTCAACGTCAGAACTTTATGGCCTGGTTCAGGAGACCCCGCAAACCGAGAGAACGCCGTTTTATCCGCGCTCGCCCTATGCCGTGGCCAAGCTATACGCCTACTGGATCACCATCAATTACCGCGAGGCCTACGGGCTTTACGCATGCAACGGTATCCTGTTCAACCATGAAAGCCCGCTGCGCGGCGAAACATTTGTTACCCGCAAGATCACCCGCGCGTTGGCGCGGATCAAGCTTGGCCAGCAGGACGTGCTCAAGCTTGGCAATCTCAACGCCTTGCGCGACTGGGGCCATGCCCGCGACTATGTCGAGATGCAGTGGCTGATGCTGCAGCAAGAGACGCCGGATGATTTCGTGATCGCCACCGGAGTGCAATATTCGGTGCGGGACTTTGTGCTGGCGGCGGCCGATGCGCTCGGCATGACCATCCATTTCGAAGGCGAAGGCGTTGACGAGATCGGCCGCGATCCATCCGGCAAGGTGATCGTTCAGGTCGATCCGCGCTATTTCCGCCCTACCGAAGTCGAGACATTGCTGGGCGACGCTTCCAAGGCCAAACAAAAGCTTGGCTGGACCCCTCAAACCTCGTTTGCCGATCTCGTCGCCGAAATGGCGGAATCAGATTTGGCTGAGGCTAAACGCAATGGTTGAGGCGATTTATTCGCTTTTTGGGAAAAAGGTCTATGTCGCGGGTCACCGTGGCATGGTGGGATCGGCACTTGTGCGGCGTCTCGGGCAAGAGAACTGCAAGATTCTGACCGCCACCCGCCGCGAACTGAATCTAACCGATCAAAGCGCAGTAAAGGCCTGGTTTGCCGAGCATACGCCGGACGTGGTGTTTCTCGCTGCCGCCAAGGTCGGCGGCATTTTGGCAAATGAAACCCAACCGGCCGGCTTTTTATATGAAAACCTGATGATCGAGGCCAACATCATTCATGCCGCGCATGGTCACGGCGTGGAAAAACTGATTTTTCTTGGCTCCTCCTGCATCTACCCAAAATTTGCCACGCAGCCGATCGCCGAAAGCGAGCTCTTGACCGGTCCGCTGGAGCCGACCAATGAATGGTATGCAATCGCCAAGATTGCCGGCATCAAGCTCTGCCAGGCCTACCGGAAACAGTACGGATCGGATTTCATCTCGGCGATGCCAACCAATCTGTACGGAACCGGTGACAATTATGATCTGACCACCAGTCATGTGCTTCCGGCTCTAATCCGCAAGATTGAAGAAGCCAAGGCGGCCGGCGCACGGTCCATCACCCTGTGGGGAAGCGGCACCCCATTGCGCGAGTTCATGCATGCCGATGATTGTGCCGATGCGATTGTGTTCCTGGCCCGAACCTATTCCGACTACGAACATGTCAATATCGGCAGCGGTCACGAGACAAGCATACGGCAGTTGGCGGAAATGATCGCACGTGCCGCAAGCTATGAAGGATCCATCGAACTCGACACATCCAAGCCAGACGGGACACCGCGAAAACTGATGGATTCGGGAAAACTCTCGGCAATGGGCTGGCAGCCGAAAATTGACCTTGAAGCGGGCATTGCTCGCACCGTGGCCGAATTTATGGAGATTTCAGCATGAATATTCTAAGGTATTTGGGCATGCGCGGGCGAACGTTGCGCAATAAAACGATCGTGCATGTCGGCGCCCATTTCGGCGAAGAGGCCTCCCGTTACCAGGATTGGGGCGCCAAGACGGTTGTCTGGTTCGAGGCCGCGCCGAACATTTTTTCCGCGCTTCAAACCCACCTGGACTCCATGGCAAGCCGACCGGCCAGTCTTTTCTGTCGACTGATGCGCCAGAAGCCAACCCGCCATATTGCGGTGCAGGCGCTGGTGGGTGCGGAAGATGGCGGATCGGCCGAGTTTCACCTGTTTGACAATGATGGCGCGTCAAATTCGATGTTCAAGATAAAGCGGGAAGGGAATGACCGATTCGCGAAAGTGCGCGAAACCGGCGAAGTACTGGAATTGCCGATGCGGACACTTGACGCGGCACTGGATGACGTCGGCGTCCCCCCTGAAACAGTTGATGTTCTGGTGCTGGACGTGCAAGGCGCGGAGCTGATGTGCCTACAGGGAGCAGCTCGCACGCTTGCGGCTGCAGACTACCTAGAAAGCGAGATCTCCCGCGAGACTGTCTATGAGGGCGGCGTGCTGCTTTCCGAACTGGAACCCTGGCTTTCCTCTCGCGGGTTCAAGCGCAAAACCATGGTGCGCCGGAGCCACATGAACGCCATTTTCAAGAAAGTGCGTAAAGGCAAGGATCAACATGGAAGCTCAACACGACCTTCCACATACCAGTCATCAAACAAGGACACTTCCGGCAACACGCGGCGGTAGCCGGCGTTGACCAAAAGATCATGGATCACCTGCCGGTTAGCCGTGTAGTTGTGCTCGACCGTAATCACCGCCGGACGCCAGCGCTGCATATCAAATGCCTCGAGGATGGCCAGTTCGCTGCCTTCCGTGTCGATGGATAGATAGTCGAAATCTGCCGGCGCGGCATGCTGCTCCAGCATATCGTTGAGCGAGATGGTCTCGACCTGATAATTTTTGGCACCACGCCGCCGGCGGGAATGGCTGTCGGAATCCTCGAACTGAGTCAGGGTCGACAGTTCACGTGAAGCGCTTTCCGAAAAAGTCAGCTGCTCGCCGCTTTTAGACCAGACGCAACGTGGTTCAACGATCGCGCCGGGTCGATTATGTCTGAGGCCCTGATGCCAACTCGTCGCCGGTTCGGCGCAAATGCCGGTCCAGCCGAAGTTGGTTTCCAGCGCATAGCTATTGGAGAGAAACACGCCGTCGGTGGCGCCGAAGTCGCAGAAGAAACCTTCGCGTTTTCCCTTCAAGGCCCACTGTACAAAAGCATCCTGAAAGATTTGCGAGCGCGACAGCGCACCAAACGAGAATGCATACAGCAAAAACGCCTTGATCTGCGGATCTGACTCGAGGAGAACCTTGTTGCGAACGCGCGCCAGATCGAGCGTCAACCTGAAATGGCCGGGAGATACCGGGCCATGACGCTTCTTCCCCGCAAGCGATTGAGAAATTCCTTGAAAGCATAATCGAGGTGCATTGCGCGGGTACCCTGTTTTACTGTTGCCAGTCTTTTAGGCGTTTCAGATGTCTGCGGTCAATCGCCAAGCCGCAGCCATGTTGACGGCGTGATGTCGGGGTTGGAAAGCTTGAGGCTGGCAAACCATTGCGCCGGGGCCGCGACTATCTTGCCGGGCGATGGATTGAGCCATGCGCCCCACCAGGAAAATGTCGAATTGGCGATCACATTGTGGTTGCACAGGCTCATCAGGCGCAGATCCTCATGCGCCGTCCGGCCATCATTGATGGCAACCGGCACCAGCTTGGCATCCAGTTTCATGTTCTCCCGCACCCAGTCGGGATCGTTGGAGAAAAGATAGACCACCGGATCTTCGCCAGACCGCGCCCGGATCTCCTCAAGCGCCCGCTGGTAATAGGCGAGACCTGTCGATCCATGGGTGGAGAGCGCCTTGGCAGAAGCAATATAATCGCCGCGCCGGATATGCATCGAAACCGACGGCCCACCTTGAATGCGTTCGGCCATCCGCGCATTGTCGCCGCGAGCGTCTGATTTCAGGCTCAGCTCGCGGCGCAGATCGGCGGTAATACCGGCAAAATAGCGCTCTGACTGGAAGTAGCCGTGCAGATAGCAATCAGGGCCGATAGTCGAGACGCGCTCATTGAAACCCAGTCCCTGCTCGCGGATAAAGCGTGGCGAATGGCGCAAAACACGCCACCACGTATAAGCAATTGGATGATTTCTGGCAGGTGGCAATTCGTCATCATTAGCAAGCCTCGCCTCGATCCTGAAATTACCGAGATCGTAC
This sequence comes from Hoeflea algicola, assembly GCF_026619415.1. NCBI lineage: Bacteria > Pseudomonadati > Pseudomonadota > Alphaproteobacteria > Hyphomicrobiales > Rhizobiaceae > Hoeflea > Hoeflea algicola. The sequence continues at coordinate 3,842,457 of NZ_JAOVZR010000001.1, read as the reverse complement.
TGAAACGGATTTCTATCGGTGAGCAAGCGTGCATCAAGCAGTAATTCAGCGCCAGTCCTAATAGCCACCGCACGACCAACCGCATACTGAAACAACTGGTTGCCTAGCCCGCCATGCAGTCGCGAGATCACATTGGCGCTTGTCCCATTCATTGAGGGCGTCGGGCGACTACATGAAAGCCAAACGTCTGCAGTTCGGAAGATCTACGCGCATTGCGTGGGCCATCCAACCGCGCGTACAATCGGGCGCTCATGCGTGCTAATTGGAAAAAGACGAACGAAATAGGATCGATTGGAATGCGGCTGTACTTTCCCGGAATGCGAGTGGAGCGACCAATCTCCTGATCCATGAAATCAAAAAAACCACCATTTGGCTCGATTTTCTCGATCTCGAAACCAAGCTCCGAAAAATGGTGCCTATAGAAATACTCACTAAAACCCGTACAAAAATGGTAAGGGGCGAAATGAGTTAGACTATTAAACGGCGCCGTAATAACTATTCTGCCGCCCGGGCTTACGATACGAGCCATTTTTTGTATCGCGCGAACCGGATCAACCACATGCTCCAACACTTCAGAACATAACACGTTATCCCATGATCTATCTTCTGGTATTTCGTAAAGATCACATATCAAATCAATTTTTTTAAAATTCCATTTTTTCGTATGCAAACCCTTGCTGTTGCCAGCCCCATCATATTCAGCAATGTCCTGACTGGTATAATCGAGATGTTCACAAAGAGGCGCGTTGTCACATTCGCCAGCACCGATATCTATCAGGCTTTCGCCTCCCGGGATATCGCGCAAGGTCTTCTGAAGCCACATGTCGCGTGCTTGCTTGTTCTTCACTCTAGCCATAAATAAACACCCTACTTGTTTATAAAAAACTGTTAGCTACCTATCTAAATCGAATTCTCAGGACAAACTTGAGAATCTTGATCTGATGGAGTTTTTGGGCCCTGTTCGGCCAATCGCCTTTCCCACTCCAGCGCGTGGCGGATGATGGTTTCGAGATCATCTAGCTGAGGGGACCAGTTTAAAACCGTGCGGGCCAACGTCGAATCGGCGACGATCATGGCGGCGTCACCGGGCCGGCGCGGGCCGATAATGGCCTCGAAATCGACCCCGGACACGGCCTTCACTGCCTCGATCACCTGACGAACCGAATAGCCGCTGCCGTAGCCGCAATTGGCAATGATCGAGGGCCCGCCCGCGCGCAGATGGACCAGCGCCTGGTAATGGGCCTCGACCAGATCGGAGACGTGAATGTAGTCCCGCACACAGGTGCCGTCGGGCGTCGGGAAATCATCACCGAAAATGGACACGCCGTCGCGCTTGCCTACGGCCGCTTCGGCGGCGATCTTGATGAGATGGGTCGACACCCGCGACGACTGGCCCGAGCGCATGTCCGGATCAGCGCCGGCGACATTGAAATAGCGCAGGGCCGCGTAGCGGAAGGCTGGATTGGCTGCGGCAACATCGCGGAGCATCCACTCGGTCACCAGTTTGGAGGTGCCGTAGGGAGATTCGGGCGCACAGGGCGCGGCTTCGGTTACCGGATCCATGCCGGGGGCACCATAGACGGCGGCGCTTGAGGAATAGATGAAGTGAGCGATCCGCCTTTCGATTGCGTGATCAATCAGAGCGCCGGTCTTTGAAGCATTCTCGCGGTAGTATTTGAGCGGAAATTCCACCGATTCCGGAACAATGATGGCGCCGGCGAAATGGAACACGGCATCGATCTGGTGCTCGGAGAAAATGCGGTCAAGCGCGCTCTTGTCGGCGACATCGGCATGAACGAAGGCAACCCCGTCCGGCACCGCCCAGGCGTGACCGGTGGACAGATCATCGATGACGACAACCTGCTCGTTGCGGTCAAGAAGCTTCCAGACCATATGGCTGCCGATGTAGCCGGCGCCGCCGGTAACTAACACTGTCATCGCTCACCTCCATGGGCCGCGGCATAGCGTTGCGAGCGTTTGCGGATACCGCGGCGGTAGAGAAAGCGGTTGATTTCACGCGGGACATTGCCCAGCGACCGCTGCTTTTGCGAAATCGTGCTGCCACCGGTCTCGCCGGTCCGATCGCTGATGCCCGAAGGCACCACGCAGCACAGCGGCTTGCCGGTCACCCAGCCCATCTGCAAGATACCGTCGACAGGCCGGTCAAACCGTTCGGTGAGTCCCAGCAGATGTTTGGCGTGGGCGGCGCTAACCAATTGTGCAGAGGTGCGCAACGGCCCCAGTTCGGGCCTGATGATCGCGATTCCACCCAGCCGCGCAAGTTCGACCGCCGGCCCGGGCACCGGCCGGGTCTGGAACTGTATGTAGCCCAGCGCATCAATGTTCTGGATAGCCAGATCCAGACCGGGGCCAAAGCTTTCAACGTCAATCTCGACATCGTCTTCGATGATCAGTCCAGCCGAAAGCTCCCTGTCGACAATTGTCTGCCAGGCCCTGCGGTGACTGAGAAAGCAGCCAATTTCACCAACCGTGAGGTCAAAAGGATAGCGCGGCGCATGCAGGGATTGTCGCGAATAGACAGCGTCACGTTCCGCGGCTGTAAGCGCCCGGCCATCGACGGCATCCATTACCTCGGCAGCCACCGGGCAGGCGGCCAGAATCCGCTCCACCTGCGGCCGCCGCGCTTCAGCGCGCGCCAGGTGGATAACAAAGGCTTCAATCCCGCCTGCTGTGCTCATACCACCCCCGTCCATCGCCTTCCACTCGATCACGATCCATGATGCCGGTGGATTTCATCCCCTTCTAGACGACAGGCTTTGTCAACAGCAAGGGGCTGCGGGCGAGATCAGCACGGCACATGATAACACCGCGCACCTGGTTGAACGCGCGGTGTTGTATTTGACGGAAAATGCCACCGATATCGAGGCCGGTCACCCGTGCCCAGATCGGGCTCAGCGCCAGCGATGTGTCAGCTTCTGGGTCAGCCGAGATCCTCGGGCAGCAGCTCTGTCGGCAGGTTCTGGTAGCAGACCGGACGCAGGAAGCGGCGGATCGACAGCGTGCCCACCGAAGTGGCACCGAAATTGGTCGACGCCGGATAGGGTCCGCCGTGTACCATCGCATCGCAAACCTCGACACCGGTCGGAAAGCCGTTGGCCAGAACCCGGCCGGCCTTGCGCTCAAGCACCGGCATCAGCTTGCGGCCAAGCGCGGTATCGCCCGCATCCATGTGCAGCGTGCAGGTGAGCTGGCCCTTGAGGCTTTTGGCGACGCTAAGCATCTCGTCGGCATCGGCCACGCGGACAACCAGGCCAAGCGGGCCGAAGACTTCCTCGCCGAGATCGTCGTTGCCGAGCCATTGCTTGCCGGTGGTGGCAAACAGATAGGGAGTGGCGTTGCGCAGATCGCAAGTCGAGGTGAGCAGTTCCTGCACGCCCTGAGCGCCGGCCACCCGGTCGCGGCCGTGGCGGTAGGCTTCGGCAATGCCATCAGTCAGCATGGTCTGGGCGCCGACCGGTTCCAGCGCAGCAGTCGCTGCGGCGATGAAGGCGTCGGCATCGGGACCATCGATCAGCACCGAAATGCCGGGGTTAGTGCAGAACTGCCCTGCCCCCATAGTGAGCGATCCGGCCCAGCCCTTGGCAATTTCGGCGCCGCGGGCGCCGACCGCTTCAGGCAGCAGGAACATGGGGTTGACCGAGCCCAATTCGCCGAAGAACGGGATCGGTTCAGGGCGCTGGGCACATAGATCAAACAGTGCGCGGCCACCGCCGAGCGAGCCGGTGAAGCCGACCGCCTTGATCAGTGGATGGGTGACCAGCGCCTGGCCAGTCTCGCGGGTTCCGCCCTGAACCAGCGAAAAGACGCCCGGATGCAGGCCGAGACGCTTGATCGCCGCATCGATTGCCTGAGCCACGATTTCGCCGGTGCCTGGATGGGCGGAGTGCCCCTTGACGACGACCGGGCAACCGGCTGCCAGAGCCGCAGCAGTGTCGCCACCGGCGGTGGAAAAGGCGAGTGGGAAATTCGACGCGCCGAAAACAGCAACCGGGCCGATAGGGCGCTGGATCATGCGCAGATCAGGGCGCGGCAGCGGCGCACGGTCGGGCAGCGCCTGGTCGTGGCGGCGGTCGAGATAATCGCCCTTTTCGATGTGGCTGGCAAACAGCCGCAATTGTCCGGTGGTACGGCCTCGTTCGCCTTGCAGCCGCGCCTCGAGAAGACCGGATTCAGAGGTGCCGATGGCGGTGATCTCGTCGCCTCGCGCCTCAATTTCGTCTGCGATGGCGTTGAGCAGGGCAGCGCGCTCGGCGCGGCTCGAATAGCCGAAGGTCGCGAAGGCTTCTTCTGCAGCAACAACCGCCGCATCAACATGGGCGGGCGTACCAACCGCGAAATCATGGGCATCGCCGTGCGCCGGCTGGCTGGCAAACGTGGTCTCGCCCGCGACCCAGTTTCCGGCAATCAGATGTTTTCCCGTCAGCATGTCATTCTCCATTCATATTGGCTTTGGCGCGAAACAATGCGCATGAAACCACCAGACCGGTGCCTTTCAGGCATCCCGACAACAGGCAGCTATTTTCTTCCGGGTGGGCGGTGATCTTATGCATATGTCGCTCAAACGGGTTCATTTGGGCGCTAACGTACATGCATCAAATCAATGCCGTAAAGTGACTGCCCTTTCGAGCAGAGCAAACGGCCCTATGCAAGACCGCTCCGCGCCGTTTGTCGATACTGGTCCCTGCCCTATGTCCTGCGATTAGGCAGTGCCGGCAGCATCGCGATTACAGTTTGTCACACGGATCGACGCCGGATTCGGCGATCGCCAGAATTCTGGCGTAAAGGCTTTTGGGCACACGTACACCCTGCGCCTCGCTGCGTGCCCGCGCCGCATATCGGCGTTCGGAGGGAAGCCGCGCCGACTGGTCGGTAAAGCCTGCAAACAACTGTTCGGCACGTGCCTGGTTGAGCCCGTCCTGACCATCTCCCAGCAGTTTCGGATCGAGCGCTATCACCAGTTCGCCATGGAACGGAGCTGCCCGCTCGCCGCCATCATAGGCCATTGACTCGCTGCTGGTCAGGTCACCAATCAGCGGGCCAGCCAGAAGCTCGATCATGGTGGCGATCGCCGCGCCCTTGTGGCCGCCGAAACTCCACATGGCTCCCTCCAGAACCCGGGCAGGATCGGTTGAGGGGTTGCCGTCGATATCGACACCGCAGCCCTCAGGAATGGCACCCCCTTGAGCCTGGCCATGGCAATGTCACTGCGGGCCATGACGCTGGTGGCAAAATCGAAAACATAGGGCTGACGCCCGGCGCGCGGCCATCCGAAGGCAAGCGGGTTGGTGCCGAATATTGGTTTGGTTGCGCCCGCAGGTGCGACCCAACTGTGGCTGGGGGTCATTGCCATCCCCACCAGATTTCGCGCGCAGATGGCCTCGATTTCCGGCCATAAGGCAGAGAAATGAAAGCAGTTATTGATCGCCAGCACGGCAACGCCCAGCGCCTTGGCCTTTTGCTCAAGCACCGGAAGCCCCTGCTCGAATGCCGCCAGCGAATAGCCGTTGCGGGCATCAACGCGAACCACGGCTGGTGTCACATCCTCCAGCACCGGTTCTGCATCGCGGACAAATTTCGGATGCTGCGCGGTGGAAACACATCCGGGCAACCGCAGCAATCCGTGCGATCTGCGTTCGTCACGCTCGCAATCGGCAATTACCCGCGCCACCGGCCGAGCCTGGGTCTGCGAAAGCCCGGCTACGGTCAGAACCGACAGCGAGAGATGGTAAACCTCGGCCACCGGAATGAGGACATGCTCCTCGCCGCCGCTTTCAATTTCCTGCATGCAATTTCCCCCTAATTCCGATCCGCAACCACGGTGCGGCGGCGCAGCTTGCCTGGCAATCGGCGTTGCAATTTGATTGAATCGATCTGAACCCGACATACGCTGGAGAGGCAACATATAATTTGCCATCTCATCACCGCAACAGACGGTCTGCCGCTGAGCCAGGCTTGGGCGTCTTTTTCACACCAGTTTCGCCAATACCCACCTACCGCCCCCGAAATGATGTCGACCGCGGCAATTTCAATTCAGCACGCACACCAAAACAAGTATGGCGCACCAATCCCCACCAACATAAACAACATATTTTAGTAAAATTGGATACATTAAGGTAAATACTTCCTTTAGATTTAGATTTACATCCGTTGTCGCTAATGTCCCATAATAATTCATGGGAGCGCATCCGGAATGTCGAAGAACTTCAGTATCGCCGAGCCATTTAATCTCAATGCCAAGTGCAACTCCGCTCAAGACGCACTCGTATCTGCCGGCGCTCACATCAGCTACGGTGATCTCGCGGCCAAGGTGCAAACCCTTGCGGCCGCAGTTCGGCCGGGGATGAGCCATGGCCGTGTAGGCATTCTCGCATCCCGGAGCGTCGAGGCATGCGTCGGCATACTGGCAACCGCGTGGGCGGGCGGCACCTATGTTCCGATCAGCCTAAAGCTACCGGCAGCGCGGCTGATCGAATTGTTCGCGATGCTGGAGCTCGACGCGCTAATCGTTGATCGGGCCGGCGAACTACTGTTGTCGCCCGAATTGGCCGCCGCGGCGCCAGCCCTGGTCTTCGCGCCAGGGGCGTCGGCCGGTGAGTTCCGACAGATCGGCAACGGACACCCCGACACGGTCGACATTGCGGGTTTTGAACCCGCCCAGGTCGAGCCCGATCACATCGCCTATATCGAATTCACCTCGGGCACCACCGGCAAGCCGAAAGGCGTCATGGTTTCTGCCGGCGCGGTCGCGTCCTATCTCGAGGCAATGGCCGGCTGGTATGATTTTCGGCCCGGCGACAGGGCGGCGGAAACCTGCGACATCACCTTTGACCTGTCGGTCCACAATATGCTGACAACCTGGAAGGCCGGAGGAGCGCTCTATCTCATGCGCCCGCTCGACATGCTGGCACCGGCGCGCTTCATTCGAGCCAACGCCATCACCACCTGGCTTTCGGTCCCCTCGGTCGTGGCGATGGCACGCAAGACCGGCGGGCTTGCCGCCGACAGCATGCCATCACTGCGGATATCGCTGTTTTGTGGTGAACCGCTGCCGGTCGAAACCGCCAGGGCCTGGACGCAAGCTGCGCCGAACAGCATCGTCGACAACATCTACGGCCCGACCGAAGCCACCATCGCCTGTCTCAGGCAGACCTGGACACAGGCTGGTCGGCAAACCGAAACACGGGGCATCGTCGCGATCGGACATCCCTATCCAGACATGCAGGCCCGCATCGTGAGCAGTAACGGCAAACCGGTAGCAACGGGCGAAGCTGGCGAAATTGCCCTCGCCGGCGCGCAACTGGCCGAAGGCTATTTCCAGCAGCCGGCCCTGACCGCGCAGCGGTTTCCTGTTGTGGACGGCACCCGCTGGTATCTGACAGGAGACAGCGGCTATGTCGATGACGACGGCGTTTTCCATCATCTGGGTCGTCTCGACAACCAGATCAAGCTGCACGGTCACCGGGTTGAACTGGAAGAGATCGATACCAGGCTGCGCGAAGCCGCTGGCACTGACATGGCTGTTGCTGTCGCCTGGCCAATGCTCGACGGCGTCGCCGAAGGTCTGGTCGGGTTCTATTCGAATGCACAATCCGACCATCAGCATATCGCCAACGAGCTGAGATCCGTGTTGCCGCCGCATATGGTGCCGGCGCGCCTCGAACACATTGAACACATGCCGCTGAACGCCAACGGCAAGATCGATCGCAATGCGCTGGGCCAAATGCTTCAGACACAGGAATTCGGTCTGGAGATTGCATCGTGACTTCACTCGACATTACCACTTCGCCCGGGCCGATCACCTTCAACCCGTTGCGCTGGCGCCGCTGGTGGCTCGATATTGATCGCAACGAGGCGGCCCAACGCTGGGCGCAAACAGGCCTCGGTCAAGGGTTGCTCCATTTCGGGTTCATTGCCCTGATGTTCCTGTTGCCGGTGATCCGCACCAAGCATGCTGCCCTTGTCGCCATTGCGCTGGTTCTCTGCGCGGTCTTTCCGGCGCGGCGAATGCTGCTTTTGACAGCTGTCGGCGCGGTGTATTTCCTGCTCAAGCCGCTTAAGCAGGAAGCCCATTACACCTATTTCGATGAGCTTGTGTCTTCCTCCTACTTGTCGCTGCCAAGTACCTTCGGCTTTGCCATCTTCGGACTTGTTTTCATGGCCTTCGCGTATCTGTTGATCCACAACCAGACATCGCGAAATATCGAGTTCATTGCCCGGCGGCCGATCCAGTTTATGCTTGCGCTTGGCGCAGGACTGGCGGCGATGACGATCGCCGTTCCGGATCAACACCCGGCATTTTCCATTGCCTGGGTTTCACTCGGCTATCTGTCCGGCAGTTTTTTCTTTCTCGGCTACATTCTGCTCGACAGCCGCTCGAAGACGGCGTTGCCTGTGCATCAGCAACTCGGGTTTTTACGTCCGGTCTGGGCTGCCGGATCTGTTCCCCTGAAGGGTCCGGCTTTCTTTCGCAAGTTTGAAGCCAAGACCCCGACTGATATGGCGATCACGCGGCTCAAGGCACTCAAGCTGGTGGTGTGGGCGACGATACTCTTCTGGATCTGGGAAATCGGTTTCAACTGGTTTGTACACGGTGCCCTCGAGCTGCCGCACCTCGAAGCCATGATTTCCGCCACAGCAAACGGGGCGAGCGAAACCGCAGTCTTGCGCTGGACGGTCCTTGCTGCGGATTTCCTTGGCCAGATCGTCGTGTTCGGCGCTTCCATCCATCTGTTCATCGCCGTGATCAGGATGGTCGGCTTCAATGTCCCCCGCGGCATGGCCAAACCGCTGGCATCACGCACCATGTCCGAATTCTGGTCGCGCTACCTGTTCTATTTCAAGGAAATCCTCGCCGACTTCTTCTTCTATCCGACGTTCCAGCGCTGTTTTAAAAAGTACCCGCGATTGCGGATGGCTTTTGCGACTTTCATGGCCGCGTTTGTCGGAAACATGCTGTTCGATTTCATAAGCGATTCGCCTTCCTTCGCGATCGCCGGCTTCTGGGAAACGGTTCGCGGATATTCTTCCTACGCGATCTATGCCGGTGCTCTGACCACTGGACTGATCTGGTCGCAGCTCTACCAGAAGAAGCCAAGCGCGGAGGACGGCTGGTTCCGCTATGACGTGCTGCCGCGCGTCCAGGTGATCCTTTTCTACGGTCTTCTTCAGGTGTTCGATGACTCCAGCGGGATGGTCCCGGTTGGCGAACGCATCTATTTCTTCCTCAGTCTATTCGGAGTTCACACATGACCACGACAATCAGCGAAACCGTCCGCACGACAATCGTCGACCTGCTGGAGGCGCGGGGGCAGGACACCCAGATTGGTGACAATGAATCACTGTTTGACAGCGGACGACTGGATTCGGTGGCGGCGGTCAATGTGCTGCTCACTCTTGAATCGGAATTCGGCGTGGATCTTAGCGATCCCGATTTCGACATGTCCCAGATCGACACGCTTCAGGAGATCTCCACGCTCGTCTCATCCCAGACTGCGTAACGTAACATCAGGAGTATCATCATGTTCATGGACACCTACAGCCAGCCCGACAGGTTTCAACAAAGGCTGGTGCTGTTTGCCCTGGCAGTTGCCGCGATTGTGGCTTCATTGTTTGTCGACATGACGTTGTTTGACCGTACCTTTCTCAGTGAGGCCGCGCCCGACTGGCAGTTAAGCGGCGCCATTCGCATCATGCTCAGCCTGACCGGCGGCCTGGCAATCGCTTTTGCTGTCATCCCCGATACCCTGCCCGAGCCCCGACTTTTCCGGATTGGCGGTGTTGCCGGCTGGAGCCTCGCAGCCATCTGCCTGATCAGTTACGGTGTTCATGTCTGGACGGTCTACGCGCTCGCGCAGACGCCGGAGGCACTGCGTGCCGCAGTGTCCGAGCTTGGCCCCATTGCCGTGCTGCAAGAGGCAGCGATTGCCCTGGCGCTGGTGTTTCTGGTGGTCACGTTCGCTGCCGGCAAGGGTTTGCGCGACATCAGGGTTCTCGGCCTTCCGGGTAGACTGCTGGCTGCCGGGATGGCGCTTGCCGTGCTGCTGCTGTTGCTGGAGGAAACCTCCTACGGGCAGCATTATTTCGGCTGGGGCACACCGGCCCAGTTCGAGGGCAATACCCAGCAGGAAACCAACCTGCACAATTTCTACACCATCCGCTTCGAGATGATTTATTACGGCGTGGCATTCGCCGCGTTCGTGCTTGCACCGCTATTGCTTCAGGCCCTGCCGGGCCAGTTGCGCGGCAAGCTGGATCATTTCATCCCGCCCGCTGATTTCACGCTTCTGGCCATGCCGCTGGTTGCAGGCATGTATGCGTCCTGGAACATCATGCCACAGCAAATGATGTTCTTCGCCGGAATCTTGATTTTTGCAGTTCTGCTGCTGCGTTGGCGCATGGTCCGGACACCGGCAATGGCGGGGCTTGCCATCATCATTGCCGTTCAAGTGCTATACCTGCTGCTGGGCAGCAATCAGAGCAGTGGATACGAAGTGGCGGAAATCCGCGAGAACAGCATCTGTTTCGCGCTGCTGGGTTATGCAGTCTGGTTCTGGCTCAGGAACCGGCGTGCAGCCACAAAGCCTGATCATACCCTTTCTGTCTAAAAGGACACCGTGCTGGTCACGGGCTTGACAGATCTGGAGTGAATCACGGCCCCACGCTTGATCGAATATGTGGGGCCGTCAGCCATTTCCCATAGCATCCGAAGTTCAGGCTTCCAGCAAGGTCTTGTAGGCGTCACGCAGGACATTCTTCTGCACCTTGCCCATGGTGTTGCGGGGAAGTTCATCGAGGACCACGATGCGCTTGGGCTGCTTGAAGCGGGCAATCTTCGGTTTGATGGATTCCAGGATCGTCGCTTCGTCGAGATTGGCGCCAGGCCTTGGTACCAGCACCGCAACCACGCCTTCGCCGAAATCGGCATGTGGTACGCCGATGACAGCGGATTCGAGCACGCCCTTTTCCTCGTCGAGCAGCAGTTCAAGCTCCTTGGGATAGATGTTGTAACCGCCTGAGATGATCAGGTCCTTGGAACGGCCGACGATCTGCACATAACCGCCAGCGTCAATCACCCCGACATCGCCGGTGATGAAGAAGCCGTCGTCGCGGAATTCCTCTTTGGTCTTCTCGGGCATCTGCCAGTAACCGGCAAATACGTTGGGCCCTTTGACCTCGATGATGCCGATCTCGCCCTGCGGCAGCACTTTGCCACTCTCGGCGTCGACGATGCGCAGCTCAACACCCGGCAGCGGGAAGCCGACCGTGCCGGCGCGGCGTTCACCATCATAGGGGTTGGAGGTGTTCATGTTGGTCTCGGTCATGCCGTAGCGCTCGAGAATGCGATGGCCCGTCCGCTCTTCGAACAGGACATGCGTCTCAGCCGGCAGCGGCGCGCTGCCGGAAACGAACAGCCGCATGTGCTTGACCAAATCACCGGTGAAGGCGGGGTCATCGAGCAGGCGGGTGTAGAAGGTCGGCACGCCCATCAGCGCGGTAGCGCCGGGTATGTTTTCAATGATGGCTTCAGCGCTGAAAGTGGGCAGGAAGATCAGCGATGCGCCGGCGCTCAGTGCGGTATTGGTGGCGACGAACAGACCGTGGGTGTGAAAAATCGGCAGGGCGTGCAGCAGCACGTCGTCCTTCGTGAACCGCCAGGCCTGCACCAGCGTCTCGGCATTGGACAAAAGATTGGCGTGGGTCAGCATGGCGCCCTTCGAGCGGCCGGTGGTGCCGGAGGTGTAGAGAATGGCGGCGAGATCGCTGGCTTCGCGGGCGACTGTATCGAACGCTGTGGGGGCAGCAAGCCCGGCGTCATTGAGCGACCCGGCGCTGGTCTCGTGGTTCTGCCAGACGCCCATGGTCTCAAGGCCGATGCCGAGGCTCGTTGTCAGCGCCTCGTAGTCAGAGCGTTTTTTGGGATCGCAGACAAAGATGCGCGGTGTCGCATTGCCGAGAAAATATTCGATTTCCGCCGGCATGTAGCCGGTGTTGAGCGGCAGGAAAACGGCGCCGGCGCGGACCACGGCAAGATAGAGCATGATCGCTTCGATGGATTTGGGCACCTGCACCGCCACCCGGTCGCCAGGCTTGACGCCGAGACCCACAAGCACATTGGCAAAACGGCCCGACACATCCTCGACATCACCATAGCTGTAATGGCGTCCATCAGCAGGCAGGGTGGCGAAAGTGGCGTTGCGGGCTTCATCCGTGGCCAGCTTGCTAGAGAGAAGTCCATCGAAGAGATAATTACGAGCCATTTTTCAGTTTCCTGCCGTTACTGTTTGCGGCCGCTGCATCGGCCAAAGTCTTGACTTCCCTGGAGGTGAACACCGTGTGGGTCTCGGCAAACCCCTCGTGGAACTGGCTGACCTTCTTGAGATCATAGAGGTAATTGACCATCAGTCCGCAGGACTGGCGCACCCCGTTTGGCGACAGGTCGGCGCCAGCGTGAATATCGTGCAGCATGGCACCGTTATTGAGATGGAAACGGGCCACCGGGTCGAGCGGCATGCCGTTACGCGTCTTCTGATTGACCAGGTAATGGGCTGCCTGGCGGCGCAACCATTGCGACTGCTCCTTGAGCCCGCCGAGTTCGCCAGATTCAATGGCCATCTCAATGTCTTCGGCAGCAACAACGGTATTGGGCTGGTCGATCACGGACTGGTGCAGCCAGCGATTGAGCCCGGGAATAGGCGACAGCGTGACAAAGGTGTTGATCGACTTCACTTCGGCCTGCAGATCCTCCACCACCTGCTTGATCAGCGAGTTGCCGAAGGAGACGCCACGCAGCCCTGCCTGGCAGTTGGAAATCGAATAGAACACCGCTGTGTCAGCGCTTTCGGGGCTGAGGATCTCGCGGTTTTCTGCCAGAATTTCCTGCACCGAACCGGGGATGCCCTTGACCAGTGCCACCTCGACAAAGATCAGCGGATCATCCGGCATGGCAGGATGGAAAAACGCGTAGCAGCGGCGGTCAGGCGGCTCGACGCGGCGGCGCAGATCATCCCAGTCGTTGATGGCATGCACGGCTTCATATTTGATGATCTTCTCGAGAATATTGGCCGGGCTTTGCCAGTGGATCCGGCGAGGAACCAGGAAACCGCGGTTAAACCACGAGCCAAACAAATGCTGAAAATCCACGTCGATCCGCCCAAACGAGGGATGGTCCTTGAGCAGCTTGAGCAGCCGGGCGCGCATTTTCACCAGATCACCGGTGGTGCCGGGTACCCGGTTGATACGGCGCAGCAATTCCTGCCGTTTGGGTTCGGCGGCATCAAGCAGGTTGGCGAAATTTTCAGGCGACTGGTCGATCTGGTAGGCAGCGGTCGACGCCTGCAACCGGTCGATATCGATATCCATCTTCTCGTTGAGGTACTCGAAGAAGGCGATCTCGTCTTCCTGCGTGAGCTCGCTGAAGCGCGACAGGATCTGCTGTCCCATATTGTAGCCAGAGACCTCACTCGCGCTAGCAATCAGATCGTCGCAAAGTGATGTGATAGAACGCCCGTCGCCCTTAACCCGGGCAATATTCTGCCGCTCGAATAATGTCGACAGCAGGTCGTAGAAGAAGCCGGAGCGGTTCAAAGCGCGGCCCCCATTATCAGTTCGGGCAGGAAGGTGACGATCGAGGGAAAGATGCACAGGATCACGATGGCCAGAATCATGCACATCACATAGGGCAGCGAACCACGCAGGATGGTACCGAGTGATATGTCCGGCGCTATCGAGTTGATGACATAGAGATTGAGCCCGACGGGTGGGGTGATCAGACCGATTTCCATGTTGATGGTGAGGATGACGGCAAACCAGTAGGGGTCAAATCCGGCACTGGTGATGATCGGTAGCAGGATTGGCGCAGTCATCAGGATCACGGCCACCGGCGGCAGGAAGAAACCGGCGATCAGCAGGAAGACATTGATGATCCCCATCAGCACCCAGCGGTTGACCTCGAGATCTGAAATCCAGTTGGCGATGCTCTGCGTGACGAAGGTCGAAGACAGGGTGAAGGCGAACAATTCGGAGGCTGCGATGATCATCATGATCATCACCGATTCCTTGGTCGAATCTCGAAACATTGAGAGGAAAGGCTTGGCCAAGAACATCTTGTAGACCACGACCACCAGCACCAGGCAGAACAGGGCGCCGACGCCGGCGGCTTCCGATGGGGTCGCAACGCCGCCATACAGCACGAACAAGATGCCTGCGACGATGGCCAGAAACGGCAGCACCCGCGGCAGGATCTCGAGCTTCTGTTTGAGTGAATAGTGCTGGGTTACATCAGAGAGTTTCAGCCCGCTGCGCCAACATGAAAACAAGGTCCAGGCCATGAATATGGTTGTCAGCATCATTCCTGGAAGCACGCCGGCCAGAAACAGCCGGCCAATCGATGTTTCGGTGGCAATGCCGTAGACAATCATGGTGATCGAGGGCGGAATGAGGATACCGAGGGTGCCGCCGGCGGCGATCGAGCCGGCGGAGATTTCGTCGGGATAGCCGCGCTTGCGCATTTCGGGAATGCCCATCTTGCCAATCGCCGCACAGGTGGCGGGCGAGGAACCCGACAGCGCCGAAAAGATCGAACAGGCACCCAGGTTGGACAGGACCAGGCCGCCGGGCACCCGGTTGAGCCAGCGGTCGAGCGCCTCGTAAAGATCCTTGCCCGCCGGCGAGTTGGAGACCGCGGCGCCCATAAGGATGAACATCGGGATCGACACCAGCGTGAAAGAATTGAGGCCCGAGAAAAAGGTCTCGCCGAGAATATCGAGCGAGCGGAAGCCATCAATCAGCAGCAGGGTTCCGATGGAAACCGCGCCCAGTGCAAAGGCGATGGGCATGCCGATGGCAAACAGCGCTATCAGCGCGACAAGGATGAGAAGGCCGATTTCCAGCGGGCTCATGCGGGGCTCTCCTCAGCGGCGGTCCAGTTCTTGTAGATTTCGGCGATGTATTGCAGGCACAGGATACCGACGCCGAGCGGCAGCGGCAGCAGCGGGATCCACAGCGGCAGCGCCCAGACCGTGTCGGTGGTCCAGCCCTTTGACATTGCCTCGTAGAAAAAATGCCAGCCGGACCAACCGAGCAGGGCGCAGAATGCCAGGCTCAAACTGGCGGCAAGAACATCCAGCAGACGCTTGCCAGTGCCGCCGAGCAACGTGGGCAGCAGATCGACCGAGACATGGCCCTTGAGCAACAGCACATAAGGCGCGCCAATGAAGGTGGAGGCGATCATGGCATAGACAACGAACTCGGTCTGCCAGACGGTGGAGGCACCCAGAAAATAGCGCATGAACACCATCTGGGAAACCACAAGTGTGGACGCGGCAATCAACAACATGGACATGAGACCGCACAGCCGCGACAGCGCCTCGACAATGGACACAAAGCGTTTCATCTAGAGGGAATCCTCGGGTCGGATAAAGGACAGGCCGGGCGGGAAAAAGGGGAGGCGAAGCTCCCCCCGATCCGGGCTCACTCGACGGCGAGCGCTTCGTCGATCAGCTTCTGGCCACCGGGAACTTTTTCGGCAAATTCCTTGTAGGCAGTCTCCTTGGCGATCGCCAGCCAGGCGTCATAGTCATCCTTCGACATGGAAACGACTTCGACGCCAGCCTCCTTGAAGGTCGCGACCATCTTGTCGTCGAGGCCGGCGGCTTCCTTGTCGAAATACTCTTCCGCCTTCTTGCCGGCGGCCATGACGGCGGCCTGCTGCTCGGGCGTCAGGCGGTCATAGGTTTCCTTGGAAATCAGCATCGGCTCGTACATGAACCACAGCGAATTCTCGCCCGGCTCTGTCAGGCAAGTGACCTGTTCGTAAAGACGGTAGGACACGAAAGACCCCGATGACGTGTTGGCGGCATCAAGCACGCCGGTCTGCATGCCGGTATAGACTTCCGATGACGCCATCGAGGAAATCGATGCGCCGGCGCCGACCAGCATCTGCTCAAACGCAGGCCCTGCTGCACGGGTAACCTGACCCTTGATCGATTCCGGCGACGTGATGCAGGTCTTTTTCGAGGCGAAGGCGCCGCCGAGCCAGGCGTCGGCAATGACGACAGCGCCATTGTCTTCAATCAGCTTCTTGATCTCGGTCATGAACGGCGAAGAATTGAGCCGCTTGGCACGATCATGGTTGCGCACCAGGCCCGGCATCAGGGTTGCCGAAAACTGCGGCACGCGGCCCGAAGCGTAATCCAGCGGGAACGAGGCGATATCGAGCTGGCCCTTGGTCAGCGCGCCCCACTGCTCCTTGGCCTTGTAGAGTGACTGCCCCGGATAGACCTGAACATCAAGGCCGACATCGGCCGCTGCCAGTTCCTTGGCGAAAAGCTGAACCATTTCGTCGCGCGCGTCGCCCTTGCCGCCCGGAAACTGGTGTGATGCTTTCAAGGTTTCGGCCTGTGCATGGCCGGTCAGAGCGATGGATGCGGCCAACATGGCTGCAAGCGCTGATAATCCTAGTTTCATATCTACCTCCCAGAAGATTGTGCTCACAGAACCTCCTCCGGTTCCGGCAACGCTCGAAGGGACCATTTTCGGGATGCAATGTCAAACGTCTTGTATACAAAAAGATTGAATTTGCATTTTGCCGGCGATTGACGATGATAGACGCATGGGCACACGCATTGCAGATTCCGTTCGCGAACGTATTGAACAGATGATTGTCACCGGCGAATTCGCCGATGGCGAGCGTCTCGATGAAGTCAAGCTTGCCGAACAGTTTGGTGTCTCGCGGACGCCGTTGCGCGAGGCGTTCCAGTCGCTGGCGGCCTCCGGTCTCGTCACGCTCGAAGCCCGGCGCGGCGCCTTTATCCGGCATCCGGATTTTGTCGAGCTGGTCGAGATGTTCGAGGTGATGGCCGAGATCGAGGCGATGTGCGGTTTTCGCGCTGCAAGGCGCGTGACAGACGAGCAGATGATTGCCATCGGCCTGACCATTGACGCTTGCGAAGCGGCGATCGCGCAAGGCGATTTCGACGAATATTACCGCGAGAACGAGACCTTCCACCATCTGCTTTACGAGGCCAGCGGCAATCGCTTTCTGGCTCGCGAGGCGGCGCGGCTGCACAAGCGGCTGAAACCTTACCGGCGGCTGCAACTGCGCGCCAACGGTCGCATGCCGCAGTCGATGCGCGAGCACCGGGCCGTCTTCACGGCACTCAAGCGCGCCGATTCAAAGGCCACCGCCGCAGCACTTCGGATACATGTCGCCATCCAGGGCGAACGCTTCAACGATCTCATGGCCAGCTACCGCCAGATGGCCTCGCTCAAGACCGGGTGATTGCGTGAAGTGTGGCGGTAAAATTCCTCATCCAGCAATCCGCGAATAGCAGGATTCAACGCACCAGGGCCCTGGAATACCGATCGGCTATTTCGCATTGAGCATTGAGCATTGAGCATTGAGCATTGAGCATTGAGCATTGAGCATTGAGCATTGAGCATTGAGCATTGAGCATTGAGCATTGAGAAAATGGCACGCCTCTGAAGGCATAGATGCAAACATATATGCAATTGAATTCTCGATGCAAAATTGGCTTAATGCCGCGCGGCGGTGCTTCCGACACCCTCAGAGCCAGCGCCGAGAGACGATCGTGTGAGCTTGGTCTTTCGCGTTCTGGACTGCGTGGCGCACGGCTAACGGCGCTGGCGCCGCGTCACCGCACGCTTCTTGCCAGATCACGAAATCCCGGCGCTCAAACGATTCCATTTAAAGATGAACGGCTCTAGCTTAAGCGCCTTATTGCATCAGCGATACGAACTTGGTTGTGAGAAACGCCTGGATGGCTTCGGTTCCGCCCTCGTTGCCATATCCCGAATCCTTGATTCCGCCAAACGGCACTTCTGGCAAAGCCAGCCCCAGATGATTGATCGTCAGCATGCCCGCCTCAAGACGTGCGCTGAGTTGAGCGATGGCGGCGGTAGAGCCGGTAAAGGCATAGGATGCCAAGCCGAAAGGCAGTCGGTTGGCTTCACTGAGGGCTTCTTCGAGATCACTGACCGGATTTATTATCGCCACCGGGCCAAAGGGCTCTTCGTTCATAATTCGTGCACTCACCGGCACGTTGGCGAGCACCGTTGGCTCGAAGAAATTCCCTTCATTGCCAATGCGCCGGCCTCCGGTTCTCAGTTCAGCGCCATGCTCAACGGCATCCTTAATCAAACCCTCCAGCGCACTAACGCGCCGTCTGTTCGCCAACGGGCCCATCTGCGTCTGTGGATCAAGCCCGTTGCCGACGCGAAGCGCCTTTGCTGCCTCTACGAAGCCATCAAGAAATTGTCCAAAGACACGTTCCTGCACCATAAAGCGGGTGGGAGAGACGCAGACCTGGCCTGCATTGCGGAACTTGGACATCGCCAGTGTTGCGCTGGCTTTGCCGATGTCCGCATCATCAAGAACAATCGCCGGCGCATGACCGCCGAGCTCCATCGTTACAGGCTTCATATGACGCCCGGCGAGAGCGGCCAGGTGTTTGCCAACTGGAGTTGAACCAGTAAACGTGACCTTGCGTATCACCGGGTGCGCAATGAGGTAATTGGATATCTCAGCCGGATCGCCGAACACAAGGCCGACCGCACCGGCGGGCACACCCGCATCGATGAACGCACGTACGAGTTCGGCCGGTGACGCGGGTGTTTCTTCCGGCGCCTTGATGACAATGGAACAGCCAGCCGCAAGCGCGGCAGAGAGTTTGCGGACAACCTGGTTGATCGGAAAATTCCATGGCGTAAACGCGGCCACAGGACCAATTGGCTGCTTGACCGCCATCTGCAGGACACCGGGCGACCGTGCGGGAATCATTTGCCCAAAAGCACGGCGGCCTTCTTCGGCGAACCAATCGATCAGGTCCGCCGCCGCCAGCGTCTCACCCTTGGCTTCAGCGAGAGGTTTGCCCTGTTCGCGTGTCATTAGCCAAGCAATGTGTTCACAGCGTTCCCGCAACAAATCGGCCGCCCGTCGCATGATTTTCGATCGATCAAACGCGGATACAGCGCTCCATGCAGCAAAGCCTTCCGCAGCTGCCACAACCGCAGCCTCGAGTTCCACTTCGGAGGCCTTGGCAACCGTGCCGATTTGTTCATTCGTCGCCGGGTCCAAAACCGCAAGTGTTTCACCACTGCGCGCGGATCGCCATTCACCGGCGATCATCAAATTGACGTCTGGATAGACGGGAGTTTCGATCGGCATGGGAGCTCCGTGAGAAAATGTGGATTTGCGATTGAGCGGATTCTGGAGATGGCCCGCCAGACACCGGTTTCAGTTTGCTGAGACGGGTGTCTGGTGGAAGCATTTCTGTATGATCCGCGTCCGGTTTTCATGCTTCATCAGTGTGAGCAGATCGATATAATGGAAACGGCCATAGGTTGTCATGACCGTCACCGTCGCGACACTTCCCGCCAGGTTCACCGAGCCTACCTGATAGGTTTCAGATCCCAGTCCCTTGCGTTCGGGCGCGCACATGGCGTCAATCCAGCGATCCCGGGGAATGTTGACGGATTGGCCTTCGTCGACGCCGATGACATGCGCCGTTTCGGCAAATGCCCCGGCCAATTGGCCGGCATTCTGTGAAGCCACGCCAATCACATATTCTCTGGCGAGTTCGAGCACTTCACCGATTTGCAGGTGTGGAGCCTCCGCCTCACTCATTTGATAATTCCGATCTTCTTGCGGTCAATCGAAATGATGACGGCTGCAATCAGAACCATGCCCTTGATGATCATTTGGGAATAGGAGGAAACACCGGCGAGGTTGAGCCCGTTCGACAGGATTGCGATAATGAGTGCGCCGATCGCCGTGCCGACAACACCGCCCATGCCCCCGGTCAACGGTGTTCCGCCAATCACCACTGCGGCGATAACATCAAGCTCCAAACCGGTCCCCGCTGTAGGACTGCCCGCCCCCATGCGCGAGGCCAGCACAATCCCGGCCAGTCCGGAATAGATGCCTGCGAGCATGAATGTAATGATCTTGATCCGGTCCACTTTGATCCCGGAGCGTTGCGCCACCACTTCGCCACCACCTACGGCAACGATGCTTCGCCCCAAAACCGTGTGATGCTGGATCACATAAGCTATTATAAAGGCTGCCATTGCGATCAGTACGATCGAGGGAACGCCCGCTATTGTTCCAGAACCGATCCCGCGCATCGTCTCGTCACGGATCATGATCGGGCGACCGCCGGTGATGTGCAACATCAAGCCGTGGCCAGCAACCATGAAACCAAGCGTGCCGATGAAGGAAGGTACTTTCAGCTTTGCATGAATACCGCCGATAACAGCGCCCAACACTGCGCCGACCACCAGTCCCGTGGGCACCGCCGCGATCCCCAGAGACTGCATGAAATAGGCAATGATCACAGCGGACAGACCAACAACCGCACCAACCGAAAGATCGATGGAAGCCATCAAGATGACGAATGTAGCTCCCATCGCGGCGATCGACAAAACAGCGGTCTGCCGCAGAACTGTTTCCAGATTCCGAGCAGAAAGGAACTGATCGGAGAAAATGGAAAATCCGATGCAGACAATCACAAGCACCAGGAACGGGAAATAAACCCGCATGGCTTCCATCGAAAACCCATTGCGCAACAGCGTGGATGCAGTTGTATTTTGACTCATTTTGAAATTGCCCTCAAAGCATCGCGTTGATGAGATTGGTTTCGGTAATCTCGGGCCCCTCAAAGACGCCCGAGATCTCTCCGTGCCGGATGGTGATGACACGATCACTCAGGCGTATGACCTCAGCCATGTCTTCCGACGCCATCAAGATGGCCAGTTTCTTTTCCTGACTCAGCTTGAGCATCAGGTCGTAGATCTCAAACTTCACACCGATATCCACGCCGCGGGTCGGGTTGTTGAGCAGCATCAGCCTGGGGTTGGTGAGAAACCATTTGGCAAGCAGAACTTTCTGCTTGTTGCCGCCGCTCAGGGAACGCACCAATTCGGCGGTGGAGCGGGCTTTGATACGGAACATATCTGCGCCTTGTTCCGCCTGCTCCGCCTCGCGGGCGCCATCTACGAAAACGCCACGGGTATTGCTGGAAAGGTTGGCAAGCCCGATATTGAATCGTATCGACTGGGTGTCGATCAATCCCTCAACCGCACGTTCCTTCGGCACCATGGCAATGCCCGCCGCGATGGCGTCAGACACCGATTTTCCCGCATAATCCGACCCTTCGAGCCGAATGGTTCCAGCAGTAAGATGCCCAGCGTCAAAAATCGCGTCAAGGATCTCGTCCGTCCCCGATCCCGCCAGCCCTGCCAGCGTCACAATTTCCCCCTTGCGCACCTGAAGCGAGACATCCCGGAAGCCAGAGGCGGTAAGCCCCGAAACATCAAGCATCTCTTCCTGCAGCGGCGGGCGTGCAGGCCGCTTCCAGTCAGCCAGGTCACGGCCGACCATCAAGGCAGACAACTGGTCTTCATCGAGTTCGGAAGCCGGCCGGGTGGCAACCCAACTGCCGTCTTTCATGATTTCAATGGAAGTACAGCTCAAGAATATTTCCTGAAGGCGGTGCGACACATAAATGATCCCGACGCCTTTTGCCCGCAGAGCATTCATCAGGCGATGCAATGTGTCGGCGTCATCATGATCCAGCGAAGCGGTAATCTCATCAAGCAGGAGCACTTTCGGATCTGTTGAAAGCGCCCGTGCGAGTTCTACCATTTTCTGGGTTGAGGGAGAGAGGCTCCGCATTTCCGCGCGCGGGTTGCACTTGATGCCGAGGCTTTCCAGAAGCCTGGAGGCTGCCGAATAGAGCGCTTTCCAGTTGATGCGTCCGAACCGGCTGAACTCATCCATCCGCCCGATGAATATGTTCTCCGCCACTGAAATATGTGGCAGTATGTTGAATTCCTGGTGAACCATCGATACGCCCGCGGTGACGGCCTGGCTGGCGTTGGCTGGTTTGTATTCGCTCCCGCTTACCGTGATGCGCCCGCCATCAGGCACCACTTCACCGGCCAGGATCTTGAATATGGTGGATTTTCCGGCGCCGTTTTCACCACACAGCGCCAAGGCCTCTCCGGCCCTGAGATAAACATCCAGTCCCTTGACTGCCTGGATTGGACCATAGTTCTTGTTTAGCCCCTCGGCAGCCAGAAGATATGGCTGCCGAGGGGTATCCAGATGATCTTTGGACCCAGTGTCTGTATGTGTTTCGACTAACATTATCTGGGAGTTTCCAGTGTTGTTACGGTGCGATGACTTGGAACACGTCTGCATGGTTGACCGACGAATCGCTGGTCTTGCTGATTGCCTTCCAGTCGACCAGCGACTTGCCTTCAGCCAGCGGATCGATAATGGCTGACCGGTAATCGTCGATGCCATCCTTGGTCAGGTAATAGAGGCTCATCTCATAGACCGGCTGATCGGTTTCATGCCCGTTGAGATAGTCGTGGATGATGGTGACGCCGTATCCGCCCATTACCCAGTGACCGCCGGCAAGCATCGAAAGCTTGTCTTCTTCCAGCGAGTCAATCGCCGCTTCCGTGATATCGATACCGGCCAGCTTGATACCGGAACGGCCGGCATTCTCGATGGAGACAATCGCGCCGAGAAGCGGGTCGGAACCAGCCCCCCAGACGCCGTCAATATTGTCAAAGCGGGTGAGAAAATCTTCCATCACCGACTGGCCCTTGGCAAGCGTCCAGTCAGTGTACTGCACGTCAAGCACGGTCACTTCGGAATGTTCGGCAGCAGCCTTTTTCATGCCGTCGTTACGGGCTTCCGAAGTGGAGATGCCGGGGACACCGCCGATGCCGACAAGATTTTTGACCCCATCCTTCTCGATCAGATGTTTGGCGACATTGTAACCCGCAGTTTCGTCATCAAGCTTGATGAAGGCGAGGTAGTTGGGCTTGTAGCCGACTTCGACGCCCGGAAAGGTATCGGTGACGACGACCGGAACGCCAGCCCTGTCAAGCAGCTCAATGGCCTGAATACCAAGCGGCTCGCTCAGAGGTGTAAGAATCATCCCCTTTACTCCGGCATTGACCAGCGTCTCGATGTCGGAAAGCTGCTTGTCCTCACGCGACTGGGCGTCGGTGACCACAAGCTCATAGCCATAGGCTTCGGCTGCGCTTTTGGCGAAGTTCACATAGTCCACCCAGAACGCGTCATTGAGCGTGGTCATCGGCATGCCGATCTTCGGCTTGTCCTGTGCCTGGGCTGCAAATGCTGTCATAACCCCAACTGTGGCGGCGATGGCTAACTTGAGTATTCTCATCTTACATTCCCCTTTTCCGATTGTTGTGTGATTCAGACTTCGACCCGACGACCTTCCATCGCCGAGCGGTAGGCGGCCTCGACGATCTCGACGATCCGCCTGGCCTCGCGTCCGTCAACGGCAAGCCGGGCTTTACCATTGACGGCATCGATGAAGTTGGCGACGGAAAGCGCGATCGTGTCAGGCCATTCGGCTGACTCCAGTTCCTGCCCCATCCACTCGCCGCCATTGCGTATGAGCAAATGCGGCTCGTCGCTGAATTTCTCGAAATGCGCTTCAATGCCAGGAATGCGGACCAGCGCATCCGGTGTCACGGCTTCGATCTGATCATCGAAAATGCCCGCTGGCGCATGGTAGCCAGCTTCAATGACGGCACGCCCGCCTTCTTCGAATTCCAAAACGACAATCCCCGAATCCTCGCCAACGCCCCGCGGGTCATCGGTATCAAGCGAGGCGTAGACAGCCTTGACTTCTCCCATGATGGAGCGTGCGACATAGAAGCGGTGAAACCCGGCATCGAACAGGAGGCCGCCGCCGGTAAGATCTGGATCGGCACGCCAGCCACCCAGCTTGCCACCGATTGCAAGGCGCAGTCTAAGGATGCTCGGGCGCGCGATCCGTCCCTCCGCAATTTCCTCACGCAACCACCGATGAGGCGGGTAGAAAAGCTGGTTGTGGCTGGCGCCAAACACCTTTCCGGACTGGTCGGCGAGTGCAATCAGCGCATCGCATTCCTGGCTTGTCACAGTCACCGGCTTTTCGACAAAGACGTGCTTTCCCGCTTTCAGAGCAGTTTTGCACAATTCGGCATGGAATTTGTGTGGCACACAGATCACCACCGCCTCGACCTGCTCATCGGCGATCAGCTCTTCGGCATTGCCATATCCGCGAGCGCCGGTGTCCTGAACGAATGCGTCGACGAGTTTTGGATTGAAATCCGCAACCGCGAACAACCGTGCACCCGCCGCCGTTTGCACACCCCTCGCCTGATGGGCCCCGACCTCACCGAGACCAATCACGCCAACCTTCAATTCCGTGGTCATTTGAGCAAACCCTCCGGCATGTATGCTTCGAGCGCACGCAGTTGCTGCATGCTGATTTCAGATGCTTTTCCGGGATCGTTCTTCAGGATCGCGCTGTAGTAGCGATAGGCTTCGAACTCGACCGACATAAACCCGCGGTACCCAACTGCATCGAGTGCATTGAACATCTCGCTCCAGTTGACCCGACCCTCGCCAATCAGCGGGAATATGAATTCGCGGCCTTCATGCCCCGGTGTTCCGGCCACATCCTTGATGTGCACATGGCGAATGTAGGGGGCCAGTTCGCGGATCACCCAGTTGATGTCGTCACGGACCAGCGCGAAATGGCTCGGATCGAAGTTGATGGCGAAAGCCGGATGCGTTCCGAACCGTCGCAGCAGAACGCCGGTGCTGTGAAAATCATGGGCCAAACCACCCCAGCAAGGCTCCAGTGCGGCCTCGGCGCCGACTTCGGCAAACCCGTCCAACATACGCTCATAGGCATCAAGCATAATGCCCCAGGCCTTGCCCTCAGCAAGTTTCGCGCCAACATCGACATGACCGTCTTCCCAGCGATTGGGGCCGGTGAGAACATTGACGACTTTGACACCGGACTGGACCGCGGCCGCAGCCGCATCAATGCTCAGCGCGATACGCTCATCAAGCACCTCCGCATCAAGGCAAACGAGATCCTGTTGCACGGTGACAGCAGAAACCTCCAGCCCCTTGTCCCGGCTCATCGTTATGACCCCGGCAAGCTCGGCGGCGGACATTCGCCGAGGATCGAAATGAGCCAGCGACCACTCGACGGCGTTGTATCCCTGCGATGCAAGTGTGGCGGCAACCTTGTCGGCCGGCCAGTTTTCATAGTCGACACAAGCAAGGAAGCCCCAACGCTTGAACTCTTCTGCCGGTCCCGCCATCAGTGTGCGGCCTCCAGACGGGCCTGCGCGGCAGCGATGCTTCGTTCGAAGCGGTCAAGCATTTCGTCCGCTTCGGCCCGAGTGGTATTGACCGCAGGCTTCAACTTGAGAACGTTGCCGAAATCTCCGAACACCGGTCCGCTCTTGCCGATCAGCAAACGCTCATTGTCGATAGCGTGTTTCCAGACGAAACCGGTCAATTCATCCGCCGACTCCTTCGTTTCGCGGTCCAGGACCAGTTCGACGCCGATCATCAGGCCAAGGCCGCGAACATCCCCGATAATGCTGTAGCGATCCTTCATTTCATTGAGCCGGGTCATGAAGTGGGCGCCGATCTCGCGGGTGTTGTTGGCGAGATTTTCCTCCTCCATGACCTCCATCATCGCAATGCTGCCTGCGCAAACAGCAGGCGTCGACATCAGCGTAAAGCCGGCCTCCCAGCCCCGCAGCGAGGTAAAGCCTTCAGCGGCAACAACGCCCGACAGCGGAAAGCCCGCTCCGAATGCCTTGCCCATGACGATCAGATCAGGCTCGATGCCGAGTTCCTTGGAGGCAAACATGTCGCCACAGCGGCAGAATGCGGTCTGCACTTCATCGACAATGAGCGCAACGCCATGCCGGGTGCAGATATCCCGCACAGCTTCGATATAGCCCTCCGGCATGGGGACCATGCCCCCGTTCGATTGAAACAGTTCGATGATGACGCCGGCCACCTTTGCATCAGGCTGATGCTTAATGGCGGTCTCCATAAAGCGTGCGCACATCAAGTCACAGGACTCGCGTTTCAAGCCGAAAGGACAGCGGTAGCAATTGTAGTTGGGAACACGGGTCTGACGCGTGAGATAACGGTCCAGCCCCTCCTTCGAACCTTCCAGCATTTTTGGATAGGAATAGCTCAGCGCCAGCGTGCTGAAAGTGGTGCCATGAAAGGCGCCATAAAGCGACACGAACTCGGTGCCGCCCGTTGCCCGCATAGCCAGATGCATTGCACCTTCGACTGCATCAGCGCCACTGAGGGCGAAAAGCACACTACGCATGTTATCGGGCGCATGTGACAGAACCTTCTCGGCCAGTTCCGTACGCTTCTGGTTCTCAAAAACCGGTGTCACATATTCGATCTCGTCAAGCTGCGCCTTGATCGCCTCGATGACTCTGGGGTGCCGGTAACCCAGGTTCACCACCCACTCGCCTGACACAGCATCGAGATATTCAGTCCCGTCTTCGTCCCAAAAACGGACGCCCTCGCCACGTACAATCCGCAGGTCATAGTGCCCCATGGGCTTAATCACGGACGATATGGTTGGCGAGTGAGTAATCGGGCTTTCGGTGAGCTGAGACATGGCTATTCCTGTTCCATTGATCGGCTGGCTATATTGCGTCGGAGTTAGAGATGATGGCGTTGAAGCTCGTCGCGCCGCTTCTCGTAATTGCGTCGTATCTCTTGCGCGGCCGGGTCCGCAGACATCTCCGGCGGCGCGATATCCCAGAAACTGTGCTTGGTGCCGACCGACATCTTGTGGGGATCAACCTCGATGACGACCACGTTGAGGCCCGGATCCGCATCCGCGGCGGCAAGCGCCTCCTTGAGCTCTTCCGGCGTCGCCGCCCTGTGAACGCGGGCACCCAGGCTCTCGGCATTCTTGGCGATATCGATATCGAGATAGGCTCCGTTGAGTTGCCCCGCATTGTCTCGCCCGCGGAACTCGGTGGAGAAGCTGGAGCCTGTAGTGAGCACCTGCAGGTCGCGAATGATCTGGTAGCCATGATTGACGAAGACGCAGACCGTCAGCTTGAGACGCTCGCGCGCCGCTACCAGCAGATCGTTCGGATTCATCAGGTAGGTGCCGTCGCCGATCATCACGTAGACGTTTTCCTGCCCGGCCTGAACAAGGCCTATGCCGGCGGGAATTTCGTAGGTCATGCAGGAGAAACCGAACTCCAGATGCACCTTTTTGCCATCCCGGGTATCCCAGAGCTTGGCAATGTCACCAGGCAAGCTTCCCGCCGCACCTACCACGTAGGAATTCGGCCTCGCGGCTTGATTGACGATAGAAAGTGCCTGCGCCTGCGCCATCAAGGCACCCGGCTTTGCCACCAGGGTCGGCTCCGCAAGCTCTGTCCAATCGCGTACGGCTTTGATCATTTCTTCGCGCCATGCCGGCTGCGGCACAACACCAGCTTCCGCGGCGGCAGCCGACAACGCGGCCAGCCCTTCGCGTGCATCGGCTACGATCGGCTCGGCACCGAGCTTTATCGTATCGCGCCCTGTAATGTTGATGCTGGCGAACTTGACATCCTTGTTCTGGAACAAGGTTTGCGAACAGGTCACCACATCAGTCAATCGGGTGCCAATAGCGAGCACCAGATCGGCCTGGGTAGCCAGTTCGTTTGCAGCCAGGTTTCCTGCGATCCCGACAGCACCGACAGCGAACTCCGACTCGCCCGGCATCGTACTGCGGCCGGCGACGGTCTCCACCACGGGAATCCCGAACCGTTCGGCGAAGGAGACCAGCTCCGCCTCCGCCTCGGAGTAATAAACGCCGCCGCCACTGATGATGAGCGGCTTGCGGGCGGCCTTGAGCAACTGAGCAACCCGTCCCACCTGCGCCGCCTCCGGAACGCGCCGTTCAATACGCCACACCCGCTTTTCGAAAAACTCCTCGGGGAAGAGGCCGACCTCGCACTGCACATCCTGGCAAATTGACAGTGTTACAGCGCCAGCCTCCGACGGAGAGGTCAGCACGCGCATGGCTTCCATCAAAGAAGGAACCAACTGCTCAGGACGGGTAATCTTGTCGAAAAACACCGACACAGTACGCAATCCATCCGCCACCGACAGATCATATTGCGGCGATTCCAGCTGCTGCAGCACAACACCCTGGCGACGCGCACCGTAATGATCAGACGCAAGAACCAGAACCGGCACACGCTGGACGGTGGCGCTGGCGACGCCGGTGTACATGTTGGCAGTCCCGGGACCAACCGACGCCGTGCAGACATAGGTCGAAAGCCGCCTCTGACCACGCGAATATGCGATCGCCGTGTGCAGCATGCTTTGCTCGTGGAATGGCTGGTGGAAAGGAATTGAAGAACCGCACTCTGCGAAGCCCTGCCCGACACCCGAAAGGTTGCCATGGCCGAAGATGCCGCAGGCTCGAGCAATAAGGGGACGCTCCACACCATCACGCTCGGTCCACTGCGCCGATAAGAAGCGAGCAATCGCTTGCCCAACCGTCAACTGGATCGCCTTAACCATGTTTTCTCCGTCCCCAAACATTTTTTGATGGGCAATCATAATTATGCTTTTATCACCTTGTCAAGCTCATCATATATCACTTATCATACAAATTAATTCGAAATACTCGTGCTATTTCAGGTGAATAGGAAATATGAAAAAATCAAAGGAATTTGCAGAGGCTCTCACAAGCTCTTTTGCGCCGGCCGCATATGTGCTCAATGAGACCGAGCGGCGCCCTTATGAAATCGACTGGCGAAAGCTTGTCGATCAGCCGGCTGAAGCGGTTCTTTTTCCGTCCACCACCCAAGAAGTGTCGGACATGGTAAAGCTATGTCAAAAGCACAAATTGGCGATTGTTCCGCAAGGCGGGCGCACGGGCTTGGTGGCCGGTGCCGTTCCTGTTCAGGGTATCCCGCAGGTCATCATCAACACCCGCCGACTGAACCAAATCCGAAATATCGACGCAATAAACAACACGGTGGAGCTTGAAAGTGGCGTCATTCTCCAAACAGCACAGGAAGCTGCTACAGCCATAGATCGCACCTTCCCCCTCAGCCTGGCCTCTGAGGGCTCATGCCAGATTGGCGGGACCATCGCCACGAATGCCGGCGGAATCCACGTGCTGTCCTATGGTTCGATGCGCGAGCAAGTGCTTGGCTTGGAAGTCGTCCTGCCTGACGGCCGAATCTGGAACGGATTGCGGCGACTGCGTAAAGAGAATATCGGGATGGACATCAAGCAACTGTTCATCGGGTCGGAAGGCACAATGGGGATCATCACCGCTGCCGCTATCCGGCTTCTTCCCCGCCCCAAGAAGACCCTGACCATGCTTGCAGCCGTCAAGGCACCCGATTTCGCACTGGAAACATTTGTCCGCATCCAAAACCTATGTGGCGCAGATCTGACGTCGTGTGAATATTTCACTGCAGAAGGCCTGAAACTGCTGATCGACCACATTCCACAGACAGCACTGCCATTTACCGATAATCATCCGGCCTATGTGCTTTTGGAAGTAATGTCCCTGGACAGCTCGGCAGATCTGTTTGCCCGGCTGGAGCCGGTGCTCGAAACTCTGCTGGCTGACAAGGTTGTAAACGACATGGTTGTCGCGCAGAGTGAAAACCAGAGACTAGCCCTGTGGAAGCTCAGAGAGGGAATTTCAGAAGCAGAGAAGGCGGCGGGCGGCGCACTCAAACACGATATTGCCGTGCCGATCTCGGTAATCCCCAGCTTCATTGAAGCTGTCAGCTCCGAGATCATGCGCATCGCTCCCGGCTACAAACTCAATGTGTTTGGCCACCTCGGCGATGGCAACCTGCACGTAAACATTGTCCCCCCGGAGGGGGTGTCTCTGTCAGATCTGTATTCGGGCAGCAACCCGATCACGTCATGCGTCGAAAAAAATGCAATGAAAGCCGGCGGAACATTCAGTGCTGAGCACGGTATAGGACAACTTAGGGTAAGTTCGCTTATGGACTATCATGACTCCGTTGAATTGGACCTGATGCGAACAATTAAGAAAGCAATTGACCCGTCATGGATGATAAACCCCGGAAAAGTCTTAAGCCACGCAAATCAGACCCACGCTCGACACCGCTAAAGGTTCGGGCGCGCCCGATTGTGCGACCGGTTCGGCTTTCAGATCAGATCATGAACACCCTGCGCAAGGACATTGAAACCGGCAGGACGGCGCCTGGCTCGCGACTACCCACCGAAAAGGAATTGACCGAGACTTTCAACGTCAGCCGCACGGTCATCCGTGAGGCTATTTCACGACTGCAAAGCGATGGTCTCGTCGTGGCGCGACAAGGCGCGGGCATCTTCATCGCCGACCCCAGAGAAGTCGCGCGCTCTTTCCGTCTCAGCCTGGTGGACACGGAAAAGCAGACTTCGATCCGTGAAGCTTATGAATTGCGTATTGGCATCGAAAGCGAAGCTTCGGCTCTGGCGGCGCAGAGGCATACAAAATCAGATATCGTCCAGCTTGAGAAAACCCTCGACAAATTGCTGACATCTGCGGACAATTTCGACCGCGGCGTTGAGGCTGACGTTAACTTCCATCACCTGATCGCTCAGATCTCCAAAAACAAGGCTATGCTGCGGTTTCAGGAATTCCTGGCCTCGATGCTCGTCGAATCGGTCAAAATCGCACGTGACAACTCTGCGCGTCAGGAAGGAATGACCGAGTCTGTCAATGAAGAGCATGTGAGAATTTTCCATGCGATTGCTTCCGGAAACTCAGACGATGCCCGTCAGTTCTCCCGGCTTCACCTGATCAGCGCATTAAATAGATTACAAATCAAATAGTAATCAGAAAACCAGCCAAATGTAGATTTTGCGCGCTTGGCCACGACACTTTCAGTGGCGCTGCAAGCCCAAGGGGTGAAGATTTGATCTCACTTTATCTTCGGCCAAGTGAGGCCTGCGCGTTGCGCGACAGATGTCTGCAAAACCGAAAATTATTCGGTGTGTGAACCGGAGTGGAACAGAGTTCCACCCCGGCTTCATTAATGCGTCAGGGCAATGCCGTGATCAGAGTGCGAACTCGGTGACGAACTTGGTGCGCTGGAACGCTTCCAGCCCTTCCATGCCGCTTTCCGAACCAAAGCCCGATTCATTGACGCCGCCAAATGGCGTTTCCGGGGTGGAGACAGCCATGTGGTT
This sequence comes from Hoeflea algicola, assembly GCF_026619415.1. Lineage (NCBI taxonomy): Bacteria > Pseudomonadati > Pseudomonadota > Alphaproteobacteria > Hyphomicrobiales > Rhizobiaceae > Hoeflea > Hoeflea algicola. Next base: position 3,811,367 of record NZ_JAOVZR010000001.1, on the reverse strand, counting down.
GACGCCAACCAGACCGGCATCCAGCGCTTCCTCGGTTCTGGCCGCCAGCGAACCGCTGCGGGTGAAGCAGAACGACGCGAGGCCATAGGGCAGCGCATTGGCGCGTTCGATCACTTCATCGAAGCTCGAGAACGGCATCAACGGGGCGATCGGGCCGAACGGCTCTTCGGTGAGAATGCGGGCATCGTCGGGAACATCGGTCAATACCGTGGGCTGGAAGAAATAGCCCTGATTGGTCATTCGCTTTCCGCCGAGCGCAACAGTTGCGCCCTTGCTCACGGCGTCCTCGACAAAGGCTTCCATCACGCCGAGACGTCTTTCAGCGATCATCGGCCCCATCTGCACACCGGCTTCAAGCCCGTTGCCGACAACAATGGTCTTGGCTTTGGCGACAAAGCCCTCGACGAAGGCACTGAAGATGCTCTCATGAATAAAAAACCGGGTCGGAGAGGTGCAGACCTGGCCAGCGTTGCGGAACTTGAAGGCCTCAAGCGTGTTGATGGCGAGATCCAGATCGGCGTCCGCATGGACGATGACCGGCGCGTGGCCGCCCAATTCCATGGTGGCGCGCTTGAGCGTGTCGGCGGAGCGCTTCTGCAACAGCTTGCCGATCTCGGTGGAACCCGTCAGCGTCACCTTCTTGAACACCGGCGACTTGAGCAGGGTGGAGGAGACGTGATCAGGGTCGCCAAAGACAACATTGAGAACGCCATCGGGGAGGCCTGCGTCCTGGAAGCAACGGGCGATGGCGACCGCAGTGCCGGGCGTTTCCTCGGCCGGTTTGACGACAATCGAACATCCTGCGCCCAGCGCGCCTGCAATCTTGCGCACGACGTTGCCGGACGGGAAGTTCCAGGCAGCAAAGGCTACGACCGGGCCAACCGGTTCCTTGAACACCATCTGGCGAACACCGGGCATGCGGGCAGGCACGATGCGGCCATAGGCGCGCTTGCCTTCCTCGGCATACCAGCGCGTGACTTCGGCACCGAACTGGACTTCAGGCACGGCTTCGGCGAGCGGCTTGCCGTTTTCCATTGTCAGCAGCCGACCGATACGGTCCTTGCGCTCGTCGATCAGCGCGGCGGCCTTCATCATGATGGCGTAACGCTGGACGGCGGTCATCTTCTTCCACACGGCAAAACCACGGGCAGCGGCTTCGGTGGCTTCGGCCAGGTCTGCATCGTTGCACAGCGGCACAGTGCCAAGCACTTCCTCGGTTGCCGGATTGACCAGATCGCGAACCTTGCCATCGCCCGCCTGTCGCCATTTTCCGTCGATCAGCAGTTCGATCTTTTCATCATACATCATGGATACTCTCTTGTTGGTTTGAGACGGGGGTCAGCGACACAGGAACCCGTTGGGAATCGGGTCGTCGTCGCCGCGGATAAAGCTGTGCAGGCCGGTGATATGGGCGAGGCCTTCGATGGTCGGCCGGTAGCGGATCGGATTTGCGCCATTGGTCGACAGCGGCACGGCAGAGGCGGTGAACTCGACATCGAGAATATTGATCGCCCGGATCGGCTCGCCGGGCTCGATCAGGCCGGCGCCGAGCAATTGCGCCAGACGCGCCGAGGTGCCGGTTCCGCAGGGCGACCTGTCGAACTTGTTGGCGGCGAGCACCACCAGCTGACGGCTGGCAAAACCATCAACGTCGCGGTTCGACTGATAAAAAAGCACGCTGTGGATATGAGAGTTCGCCCCCGGTACCGCACCGGTGTCGATCCTGGCGTTGACCTCGACCTTGATCCTGGCGCCGATTTCGAGCGCGTGGTGAACACCAGACGGATCGAGCGAGACGCCGGCGGCCTGTGCCTCGACCAGCGCATACCAGTTGCCGCCATAGGCGATATCGCATGTGCCCGGTCCGGGCAGTGTTTCCAGCGCAACCGCGCTGGCTGCAACATAGGAAGCCACGTTGTCGAAGCTGACCGCGGAAAGCCGCCCTCCCTCGTAATTCGCCGTCACCCGCACCAGGCCGGCGGGAACCTCGAGATCAAAGGCGGCCTGGCCCTGATCATCGGGAAGCAACAGCCCCATGTGGTTCAGGCTTGCGGCGATGCCGATCGCCGCATGGCCGCACATCGGCAGGTAGTTGTAGCTGCCGAGAAAGAAAGCGCCATGATCGGCGACCTTGCTGTCGGTCAGAACCGCGCCGACCATGGCCGAATGGCCGCGCGGTTCATGCAGCAGCAAGGTGCGGACGTCGTCCAGATTTTTCTGGAACCAGTCGTATTTTTCCGCGACCGATCCGCCCCTGAGCGGCGGCAACCCACTGGTGATGAGCCTGGTGGGGTGGCCTGCCGTGTGGCTGTCGATGGTGGTCAGGACGCGTCTTGGTGTCATGGCGTGGTTCAGGCTCCGGCCTTGATGGTGTCAGCGATCTTTTCGCCGGCCATCACCGTTGTCAGCATGGTGTTGCCACTGATCACCGACGGCATGATCGAGGCATCGACTACCCGGAGACCTTCAACGCCGATGACCTTGCCATCAGGATCAACAACCGCGTCAGGATCGTTGCGGTCGCCCATCCGGCAAGTGCCGCTGGCGTGCCAGCTTCCGCAGGTGTTGTCGATGATCCACGAACGCAGCTGATTGGGCGATTTGCGCAATCCCTGCACATCGACATCGGGCACGATCACCTTTTCGATCATAAGTTTGCGGGCCAGCGAACCGCTGCCCATGATGCCCGCCGCGATCAGCGTCAGGAACCAGTTGAGCTTGCTGACAGCGCCGAGCTTGCGCACCCGGTCGGAGAAGGTTGCCGGGAACACTTCGCCGACCACATCCGTCATTTCCGGTTCGGAGACGATGCCGAACAGGCGGTGCATGCCGTCCTCAAGCCGTTTGAGATCGCGCTCGTCTGACAACTGCCTGAAATTGACAAACGGGCCGGTCGACGGATCGCGGTCGACAAGGCGGACATAGCCGGTCGAATAGGGCCGGTTGACGCACACCAGTATGGAGCCGAGACGGCGACCGAGCGGGTGCCAGGCGGCGCGGTTGGACGCCAGCACGAACATGTCGCCGGCGGTCGTTTTGGCCAGCTTGGAGCTGTAGCGGTAGCCCATCTGGATGTGGCGGCGCATGCTCTTGGGCAGGCGGGATTTCTTCGGCAGGTAAGCGGCAAGCGCCACCATCGGGTGATCCTGAAGGTTCTGACCGACGCCGCGGCGGTCGGCACGCACTTCGATGCCCATTTCCGAAAGATGATCGGCGGGGCCGATCCCGGCGCGCATCAGGATTGCCGGCGATTGCAGCGCACCGGCAGAAATGATCACCTCTCCGGCACCAAGCGTGCGCGTGCCCTGCGGGCCTTCGATCTCGACACCACAGGCGCGGTTGCCGTCAAACAGGATCCTGCGCATTTCGGTGGAACCCATGATCGTCAGGTTCGGACGGTCGCGGACTTCCCCGGTCAGATAGGCTCGCGCTGTCGACACCCGCTTGCCGTCGACATTGTTGTTGACGGTCATCGGGAAATAACCGTCATCGGTGCAGCCATTGTGGTCGCGGATATTCTTGACGCCGAGCTTGTCGAGCACCTTGGCGGTGGCCTTGGTGAGCGGTGACCAGTCCTTCTCCGGCACCCGCCGCAACGGCATAGGTCCGCTACCGCCATGGACTTCGGTTTCACCGTAATCGAGATCGGTCTCGAGCTTCTTGAAATAGGGAAGAACGCCCTTCCAGTCCCAGCCTGCCGCTCCGTGCTCGGCCCAGTCCTCATAATCCCAGGGCAGGCCGCGGAAGGCGAACTGGCCGTTAATCGAGGTGCCGCCACCGATCACCTTGGCTTGCTCGTAACGGCGGGCCTCGGCATCAGGGGTTTTCGGATCATCGAGATGAACCTTCACATTCTGCCAGTGATAGGAGCGGTTGAAATAGGCAACAATCGGGTAGGCATCTAGAATGTCTTCGGGTTCGGTTCCCGGCTCCATGTCCGGGCCGGCCTCGATCAGCGCCACCTTGAAGCGAGTTTCTTCCGACAGCCGGCTGGCGAGCACGGCACCGGCGGCGCCGCCGCCAACAACGATGTAATCGAAATGCTCAGCAGTCATCTTATTCGCCATGATTGAGAAAGACAGTTTTGAAACGAAGGAAGCTTTCGAGGCCGTTGCGGCCCATTTCCTTGCCGAAACCGGAACCGTTGAAGCCGCCCTGCGGTGTTGCATAATCGGGCTGGCGGCCATGGGCGTTGACCCAGACGGTTCCCGCCTCGATGCGATCGGGCAAGGTCATCGCCTTGTGCAAATCGTCGGTGTAGATGCTCGCGGCGAGCGCATAGGAGGGATGGTTGGTCATGGCGATGCCCTCCTCCTCGTCCTCATATTCAAAGACGGAAAGAACCGGGCCGAAGAATTCCTCGCGGAAGCCAACCGAGGTTTCGGGCACATTGCGCAGAATTGTCGGCTGGTAATAGGCGCCGGCATTCTGGGCAGCAACACGACCGCCGCCAGTGACGACTTCGGCGCCATCACTCAGGGTTTCGGCCAGCATGGAATCGATGCGACGCGCCTGCTTTTCCGAGATGATCGGCGGCAGGGTGTTGCCATTCTGCCAGGTTGGCCCTGCCCTGCGCCCGGCAGCAATTGCGATGACCTTTTCAAGCAGTTCGTCGCGCATGCCGACCGGCGTGATCAGCCGGGTACCGGCAGTGCAGACCTGGCCTGAATTGGCGAGGAAGCCGTTGGCGATGTTGGTCGCCACCGCATCGAGATCGCGCACATCCTTCATCACCAGTTGCGGTGACTTGCCGCCGAGTTCCAGCGTCAGCGGCTTGGTGCCGGTCATGGCCGCATCGGCCATCACCTTGGCGCCGGTGGCGGAAGAGCCGGTGAAGGTGATCTTGCGCACCAGCGGGTGACGTACCAGCAGCGAGCCGGTGATGCCTGCGCCCTGGACAATGTTGAACAGGCCTTCAGGCAGACCCGCCTCGATGGCGAGTTCGGCAATCGCCAGCGCCGAGTAGGGTGTCATTTCCGAAGGCTTGAGCACCACAGCGTTGCCGACGGCGAGCGCCGGAGCCGATTTCCAGATCGCGTTGATGGCGGGAAAATTGAACGGCGCGATGGAGGCAACAACACCAAAGGGCTCAGGCCGCGCCATCGAAGTAGTGCCGGCCTTGCCGGCCAGCAACTGGCCTTCGACCTTGTCGGCCCATTCTGCGAAATAGCGCAGGGCGCCGGTGGCGCGAACCAGATCGCGGCCAAGCACGTCTTCGATCGGCCGGGTCGAGGATACGGATTCGATCCGGCCGATGCGTTCGCGGTCACGGTCAATCAGATCAGCCCAGCGTTTGAGCACTGCAGCACGCTCGAGCGGCGCGGCCTGACGCCATCCGCTTTCGGTGAACGCCCGATGCGCCGAGGTGACGGCACGATCAATGATGGTTTCATCGGCCATCGGCAGCGGCGCCGTTTCAGCGCCATCAGAGGGACGGAAGACCGCAAGGGCTTCGCCCGCTTCCACACGTTTGCCGTCAATCAGATGTGCGGCGACGAGGGTGATGCTGTCGGGATTGAAATCGCTGGTCATGATTGTCTCCGGATTGCTCGATCAGACGCCCGTGAGCCGGAACCCGGCAGGGAACGGATCGTTGGGATCGAGGAAGAAGTTAAAAGTCCCGGTCAGGTAGGCCGAACCGGTTACCGTGCAGGCGATGGCGGGAATGTCGCCCACCGTCGTGGCGCCGGTGATATTGCCGGTGAAGACCGTGTCGAGAATGCCGGCGTGGCGGAAGCTGTCGCCCGGCTTGAGTTCCCCCTTGGCTGCCAACATCGCCATGCGCGAGGCAGTGCCGGTTCCGCACGGCGACCGGTCGATCACCGTCGGCGGACAGACGACGGCATTCTTGCCATCGGTGGTTTCGCCATCGCCGTCCTGGATGATCTCGATCTGGTAGATCTCATTGACATGGGCCATGGTCGGATGCTGGACCGGATGATCCTTCAGCCCGGCGCGCAGTTCAGCGGCAGCAGAGACGATCTGCCAGGCCTGATCGGGATGGATCTTGAGGCCCAGATCGCTGGCCTTGACGATCAGATAGAAATCGCCGCCAAAGGCGATGTCGGCGCGCACCTTGCCGAAGCTCGGCGTGTCGACGAGGATGTTTTCGCGGTAGAGAAAACTCGACGGCATTTCCAATGTCACCGAGACGGCACGTCCGCCCTCGACCTTGACCCGGGCAGGCACCACGCCTGCGGGAGTATCAAGCCGAACCAGCGTTTCGCCTTCGACCGCTTCAATGTAACCGGCTTCCACCGCAATTGTGGCAACCGCCATTGCACAGTGGCCGCACATCGGCGGATAAGTGTCGGGCTCGAGAATGAGCATGCCGATATCAGCGTCTTCCGAACAGGCTTCGGTGAGGACGGCTGCGGGCATGTTGAAACTGCCGCGCGGCTCGAACAGCACCAGTTGGCGCAGCCAATCGCGCGACATCAGGTCGGCGCGCTTTTCCACCATGGTCTTGCCACGGATCGGGCCAAAACCGGAGGTGATCAGCCGCAGCGGGCAGCCTGCGGTGTGGGAATCAATACCCTGGATAATGCGTGTGCTTTGCATGGTTCAGCCTGCCTGCTTGATGGTTTCGCGCACTTTTCCAGTTTCCAGGATCGAGCGGACCGTGGCCTGCTGCTGATCGGAGAAAGGCAGAAGCGGTTCGCGCGGAATGCCGACCGGCTGGTCGAGTTCGTTCATCACTGCCTTGATGCCGGCATAGAAGCTGCCGGTCTTGAAGCAGCGGTAGATGTCAAACAGCGCAGGTTCGAGCTTGTCGGCCATAGCGGTGTCGCCGTGCTGGCAGGCATCGTAATAACTGCGGACAAGTTTGCCGGAGAGCTGATGAGCCATGGCGACAACACCGGAGCAGCCGACTGGAAGCGTCGAGCGGATCATGGTTTCGTAGCCGACAAAGACGGCGAGCTTGTCCTTGACCTTGGCGCAAAGCTCGGTGACCTGCTGGATATCGGCCGAGGAATCCTTGATAGCCACCACATTGGGGATGTCGGCAAGGCTGGCGACGAAATCCGGGGTCAGGTTCACGCCCATCCGCGCCGGGCTGTTGTAGAGCATCAGCGGCAGATCGGTGACCGCGGCAATGCGGCGGTAGAACTGGGCGGTTTCGCGCAGGTCGGGCTTGGCGTAGATCGGCGGCAGCGCGAGGATACCATCACAGCCTGCGGCCTTGGCGGCTGCGCAGAGTTCTTCGACAACCTTGGTGCGTAGATCCGACACACCGGCAATCACCGGCACCCGGCCGTTTGACGCCTTGACGGTGGCCTCGAACAGATCGATGCGTTCCTGCACCGTCATTGTGTAGAATTCACCGGTGCTGCCGCAAACCACAAGGCCGTCGGCGCCATTGGCGATATTGACTTCCGCCAGTTCGGCGAAACGCTTGAAATCGATGCTTCCATCCTGGGCGAACGGGGTCACGAGGACACTGTGAATGCCCTTCCAATCAGTCTTTGACATTTGATACTCGCTGGTTATTTCGGGTTAGTCCTGCAGCAACGGACGCATGAGCTCCGCGGTCGCATGGAAACGATTGACGAACGATTGGACCCGTTCGTTGGTGGGGTGCAGAAGCACGTCTGCGGGCGGACCTTCCGCCTCGATGGTGCCCTGGTCTAGAAACACCACGCGGTCGGCCACCTCGAGGGCGAAGCCGAGTTCGTGGGTAACCACGAGCATCGTCATGCCTTCCTTGGCAAGCGTGATCATGGTGCTGAGAACTTCGCCGACCAGTTCAGGGTCGAGCGCCGAGGTCGGCTCATCAAACAGCATCACCTCGGGGCGCATGTTGAGTGCACGTGCAATCGAGACACGCTGTTTCTGGCCACCGGAAAGGCGGTGCGGCATGCGGTCGGCAAAGTCGGCCATGCCGACCTTTTCGAGATATTCCATCGCCCGCTTGCGGTTGCTGGCATCGTCCTCCTTGAGCACGATGCGCGGCCCCTCCATCACGTTGCCCAGCACTGTCATGTGCGGGAACAGATTGAAGTGCTGGAACACCATGCCAACGCGACTGCGCAGCGTATTGACCTGCTTTTGCTTGATGCCCGCCTTGTCGTCACCGCCGGCGGACTGATTGAAGATGGCCTGACCGGAAATCTCGATGCGGCCGCAGTCGGGATTTTCGAGCAGGTTCACGCAGCGCAACAGCGTGGTCTTGCCGGAACCGCTGGACCCCAGCAGCGCGACCACTTCGCCCTCGTGCACATCAACATCGATGTCGCGCAGAACCTTGAGCGGACCATAGGATTTCGACAGGTTGCGGATCGAGACCAACGGCTTGTCTTGGAGAGTTTCTGGCGTGCTCATTGGCTGTGCGCCTCCAGCTTGCGGGCAAGGTAGTTCGACGGAATGAGAATAATGAGGAAGACCACGCCGATCGCCGTGTAGACTTCCATCGGCCGGTAGGTGAACGAGGCGATGTAGCCCGCCTGATAGAGCAGGTCCGGGATGGTCAGCACCGACAGCAGTGTCGTGTTCTTCATCTGGATGATGGTCTGCCCCGCCAGCGGCGGGATCATGCGGCGGAACGCCTGCGGCAGGATGATCCGGCGCATCGACTGCGTGGTCGACATGCCCAGCGCGCGGGCGGCATCGGTCTGGCCCGGGTCCAGCGTCTGGATCCCGGCGCGCAGGATTTCGGCATAGTAGGCAGCGCCATAAAGGCTCAGCGCGGTGATGCCTGCCAGTTGCTTGGAGATGTTGATATCGAGGAAAATCGGCAGTGCGTAATAGCTCCACAACAGCCACACCAACAGCGGCACGTTGCGGAAGAACTCGACAAACAAGAGCCCGATCCAACTGATGGCAGAGATACGGGCAAGTTGCGCCAAGGCCACGAGGAGGCCTATCGCAAGGCCCAGCGCCGTGGTGACGACCGTATAGTAGAGCGTGATCCCAAGCCCCTTGAGGATAAGGTCCGCATTTTGGGTGATGATCGACCAGTCAAACACGAGAAGACTCCTGGCGTGGCTTGGTTGGGTGCTGCCGGGGACAGCAAGTGCCCCCGGCTAACAGAGTGATCAGAAGCTGAATTCAGGCGGCAGGATCGACAGATCGATGCCGTGAGCTTCGAAAGACTTGTGCAGCTTGCCCTGGGCAAGGCCGAGCGCGCGCTGCTGGTTGACCCAGTTGGTCAGCCAGTTTTCGTAGCCTTCGTTGCCTTCTTCACGTGCGTAGCCGATGGTTGCTGGATTGAGCAGCATAGGCGCCGGCAGAATGATTTCGCCGCCGGTCTGCTTGGCAACCTGGACCGCGTCGAAGATAGCCAGAACCATCGCGTCGGCGCGGCCTGCCTGCATTTCGAGCACGCCCAGCGGACGGTCTTCGACAACAACGATGTTGGCCTTCGGGGTCAGCGCTTCGGCGACAACCTGCATGGTGCCCCCCTTCTGCACGACAAGGCTGACGGAAGGATCGTTGAGATCAGCCCAGTTCTTCTTGTCGAAGCCGGGCTTGGCGACGATTGCCCATGCATCCGTGAAAAGCGGGACGGAGAGATAATCGACAACCAGGCCACGCTTGGGGTTGGGGTTGAGACCAAAGGCGATGTCGATCTTCTTGGCCTGGAAATCGGCAGCGAGATTGCCCCAGGTGGTTTCGACCGGTACGGCCTTCACACCGAGGAGTTCGGCAATGTCGTTGGCCCACTCCATGTAGAAGCCGCCCCATTCGCCGCTGTCGCGGTCGCGAATGTAACCGGGCTCTTCGCCGATCATCACCGGAACGCGCAGTTCGCCACTGTCGCGGATGCGGTCGAGAACGAGATTGGGATCAGTCGCGGCTGCGGGCTGAACCAGTGAGGCTGTCATCAGCATGACGGCCGCAAAGGCGGATGCCAGCTTGTTCATGAAAGAAAATTTCATTTTTTATCCCTTCTGGGTTTTTGACGGGTTTAGACAAGAAAACCGCGCTTCATGGGGTCATCCGGCTCGACGATGAGCGTGGAAATACCGTTGAGATGCGCCCGCCCCGAAATTTTCGGAACGACTGCAAGACGTCCGTCCGACGTCTCGACAACTGAAGTGACCCGGCCCATCAGCCGGCCACCAAAAATACTCTCAGCCTGGAGAACGGCGCCCGGCTCGAACCGGCCCTGCGCCACATATTGCGCCATCCGCGCAGCTACCGCGGTGACGCCGGGAGACCGGTCGAAGCGGTGTGCATCGATCGCCAGAAACATGCGTTCCTGACCTGATGCCAGCGGCTGGCAGACCAGCACCGAGTCAAATGCCAGCTCATCAGCCCGGTTCAGCGCTGTAATTGCATCGCGGACCAGACGGGCCTTGACGAGAATTTCATCAGCCGAGCTCGACTGCAGATCGAGCCCGAGATCGGCCGCCTCGGCGATCGCATACAAAATGCCGCTATCGACAATCTGCAGACGGGCATCCCGGCCATCCACGGCGACAGCAAATTCCGGCGTGACGACCGAGGACTGCGGCAGGATGACATCAATCTCGCCATTGTCAGGCTTGATCTCGACCCGAACCGTTGCGCCCGGCATCTCGATACTGAAACTGGTTTTCGACTTGAGCCGCCCGAGTGCTGCGAGCGCCTTGGCATAGCCGAACACGGCATGCCCGCATAAATCGGGATAGCCATAGGAAGTGATGAAGAAAGCACCGAAATCGGCGGTCTGGGAGGGGACGGGTACCAGGCCAAATGAGCCCGCGTGACCACGCGGCTCCTGTAACAGCAGCGGACGCAAATGGTCGTATCGCGCTTCGAAGGAGCGTTGCTTCTCCTTGACCGTGGTCCCGTCCAAACCTTCAAGCGGCTCCACCAGAATGCGTGTCGGGTGGCCGGCCGTATGTGTTTCGATCACCCGGAAAGTCTGGGCGTCGGTGGATAATTCGATGTTGAGCGCGCCTTCGCCAAGGCCGGTGCCCTGAGAGGAGCCGATTTCAAGGCGGCGCTCACGCTTTTCAAACTGCATGGATGCCAGCCGGGCGGTGTCAGTGTTGACCCATAGCGCCACGGCCTTACCGCCGCCGACATTCTTCCAGCGATGATCGATACGGCTGCTGAAATAGGCGCTGTCGCCCGGCGTCAATGTCACCGGTTCGCGGCCTGACAGCGCAATCTCCAGCTCGCCCTCCAGCAGGTAGATCAGTTCCTCACCCTCGTGGGCGTAGAAGCCATCGCTTTCGCGCCCCTGCTCGATGGTCCAGACCTCGACGTCCATCAACCGTTCGGCGACAGTGACCTGTTCGATCGAAACGCCGGGCCCGAAGGTGCTGACCATGCGGCCGCTGCCCTTGCGGACGATCGGAAGATGTTCGCTGCTGGTGCCGCCAAGCAGTTCGCCGAGCGAACGCTGGAACACCTCGGCAATCGCATTGAGCCGCGCCGGCGACAGAAACGCCGCCCCGCGCTCGAACATGCTCAGATGCGAGACATTGATGTTGGTTTTCTCAGACAGGTCGCGGAGCGAGAGACCAGCTTCCTTGCGCATGGCGCGGACCTGGCCGCCGATCTGGCTGTATTCGACGGTGCGGCGGTCGGCGTCCGGTTCATCGACCGGATCGGCAGCCGCATTATCGCTATCTTCCAGCATCCGCCGGATACTGGACAGGCTTTGTCCGTCGACGCGGCGCAACAGGTCGATCCGGTGGACGCGTTCGACATCGGAGGCGGAAAACGACCGGTGTCCGCCCTCGGACTTGTGTGGCGCGAGCAACCCCAGCCCTTCCCAGGACCGCAATGTTGAAATGGCAACGCCCGTTACCTTGGCCACATGGCCAATCGAGTAGGGCTTTCTATGGTTTTTCGCATCGCTCACAAAATCACCTGAAGATATGTAGGTTTTTTAAATTCTCTTGATGGTATGCAGGTTTTTTGAAATCGTCAACGGGAAATTTTGGGTTTTACCGTTCCGAGACATACGCCCCGGCCACACCGCGCAATGATCCGATACCCTCCGCCGTTCTCGCGCGGGCCTGATCTGATATGATGGGAATTCTCACCGATGCGGCCGCGGCCTGTGAGAGGTGGCAGGGCCGTCCCGACTCCGGCCAAAGGATTGGCGTGCCCCCATCAGGTGGTCCGGTTTGATTGTTAGTGCATCATGGGCGTCTGGTCCATCGGGACAATGCTTTCCGGCGCGGGCGGGCGGTAGCCCAGAGCGCTATGCGGCCTGACGGTGTTGTAGTGGATACGCCATTGCTCGATCAGGATTTGCGCCTCCCTTAGGCTGTAGAAGATTTCGCCGTTCAGCAGCTCGTCGCGGAACCGGGCGTTGAAGCTTTCGCAGTATCCGTTCTCCCATGGTGAGCCTGGCTCTATGTAGGCCGTCTTGGCTCCAACAGCTGCAATCCAATCCCGCACTTTCTGGGCGATAAATTCCGGCCCATTGTCCGACCGAATGTATTCCGGCGGGCCGCGCAGGATGAATAGGTCTGTCAGAGCATCCAGCACGTCCGTTGAGTTGAGCTTGCGGTCCACGCGGATCATGAGTGCCTCCCTGGTGTATTCGTCGATGATATTCAGCGTCCGATAGACGCGGCCGTCAGCGGTTCGATCCTGGACGAAGTCGTAGGACCAGACGTGGTTTGGCCGTTTCGGTCTGAGACGCACACATGATCCGTCGTTCAGCCAAAGCCGCCCCTTTTTCTTCTGCTTTTGTGGCACTTTCAGCCCTTCACGCCGCCAGATGCGCTCAACCCGCTTATGGTTTACCTGCCAGCCCGCGTTGTTCAGCAGACCGGTGACCATGCGATACCCATAGCGCCCGTACTTGTCGGCCAGTTCGATGATATCATCGGTCAGCCGTTCTTCATCTGCCCGGCCCTGTGGCACCTTGCGCTGTGTGGATCGGTGTTGTCCGAGCGTGCGGCAGGCGCGGCGTTCTGATACGCCGAGCTCCCGCCGCACATGGTCGATGCACTTGCGCCGACGCGAAGGGCTTAGAAGTTTCCCTTTGCCGCCTCGGTCAGGATGAGTTTGTCCAGTGTCAGGTCAGACACCGCCCGCCGAAGCCGCTGGTTCTCCTTCTCCAGCTCTTTCAGCCGAGTGAGTTGAGATCGCTGCATCCCGCCATAGAGCTTCCGCCATCGATAAAACGTCTGCTGTGTCACGCCGATCTGGCGCACCGCGTCAGCAATCGTCGCACCTTGCCCTTGCAGAACTTCAACCTGCCGAAGCTTCGATACAATCTCTTCCGGCTTCTCTCGTTTTCCAGCCATCGCTGATCCTCCAATTTGAGGGATAATCTATCCCAGTTGGTGGACCACTTTCAGGGGGCAACTCCAGGATGGCCAAAAACTGAACTGAGCTAATTTATAGACGCGAACTCAATGGCGACCAGGCCAGGCCGCCTCCCCGCATCTGAGTAGGTTAGCGGTTCCCCAAACCGGCTATGCACATAAACAGCAGCAACGATTGCAGAAAAACATCTCGCTCCCACACGGACAATCCCTGAAGATGCAGTTGCGTTGTTCGAGAACGCACAGCGCTAGATTTTGCAAACTGGCTGCAAACCACGGGTGCTTGAGCTAAATCATTGAGAAATAAGCATCGCCAGATATCTTGGGATTCAGATTCGTTGAATTTGTTGACAAATCTCCATAGGGCAATCAATCGGCATGGGACTCGTCGCCAGTCAATTTGGGACTCAAGGCCCCTTTCGCCACATATGTTGGGACTCGGTGTTTTTCATGCAAATGGCTTATGTTGGGCAGATCGTACTGTTGATTTGCTCACTACCGTAGCCTAATCAAAACGGAAACCAAATAATCCGCCAGTTTCAGTGTCATCCAAAATTGTTGATAAGCATGCTTCATTTGCGTTCAAATCATCACTGAACGGTAGATTTTCGAAAACGTCGCTGTTCATCGTAACTATGTACTGAACCTCCATTTCTCTTGCCAATTTTGCACCAACCTCAAGCGCAGCTACAACCTGCCTCTCATCGACACCGTCGAATAGATGGCTGTCGTGGATTAAGAATCCTGGCCCACCCAATCTTTTCGTAACGACTTTAAGAAGAGCATAGTCAAGCGCAAAAACTTCCATGTTAGCTATGCCGCCACTTCTATTTCCGGCTATATGTACATTGAATTGGGGGCCTGTTTCGGTGGCAACAATTCTAAGGTACTTTTCCCGTTTATCTTCATATAGTCTATTTAGAGCTTCATCCACCGCAAGTGTTGCTGCAGTGATAGCGTCGTCACGGTTTTGATGATCCGCTTCAAGGCGTTGCTTAAGATTTATACGCTCCTTCTTCAGTTCGTCTTTTCCATTTTCAGCCCTTTTCATAGCTTCCTTTTGAGCTGCTAGCCTTGCAATTTGCTGATTGGCGTCAGCCAGTCGTTGTTGAATATCAATCAGTTCGCTAAAAGCGCCTTTACCCTTGAGACTTTCCAAGATTTCGGTTCGACGAGATGTGTGCGTCCTTCTCTCAGTCTCAAGTTGCTCCAATTTTTTTCGATTGAACTCCAAATCCTGCGAAAGATGAAGTAATTACCCACCCCCTTGCCATGCACCACAATGTCTGAATCCATGATGATATGGATCGGACTGATTTGCAGCAGCTGAGCAAGGACGAATTGATCGAGATGGTGCTTCGGCTCCAACGGCCTTCCAAGGATTCTCGGACGTCTTCCAAGCCGCCCTCGACGGACAAGAAAGAGAAACGCGTCAACTCACGACCGGGTGGAGCCAAGCCCGGGCATGAACCCCACAATAGGGTGCTGGCGGATTTTGCCGACATGTTTCGCGATCATGAACCGACCGCCTGCAAGAGATGCGGCCATGCGTTTTCCGGTGATGATACGATGGTGCTGGCCGGGGCCTATGACGAGATCGATATTCCTGCGATCCGTCCTCATGTCACCCGGCATCGGCGTTTTTCCTGTCATTGCCCGCAATGCGGCACGACAACAAAAGCCACCGCACCTGCCGTGGCAACCGCAACGCCGTTCGGGCCAGGCATTCACGCGCTGGCGATCTACCTCAAGAGTTTCCATGCATTGTCTTACGAACGCCTGAGCGGTGTGTTCATGGATATCTTCGGCCTTAATGTGAGCGAGGGCGCGATCATGAACATGTTTTCCCGCTCCCGTCCGAGCTTCCAGGCCACAGCACAGGCCGCCAAGGCCAGCCTTCGAGCCGCCCGCGTTGTCGCCAGCGACGAAACCGGTGTGCGTATCGAGGGCACAAATGCCCAACACTGGGTTTTTCATTGCAAGGATGCTGTTGTCCACCAGCCCGATTACTCCCGTGCAGCACGGGTCGTTCACGAGACCATGGGCGGCCATGTCCCCGAGGTATGGATATCTGATCGGTATTCAGCCCAGCAATCTCACGGCCATCGACATCAAACCTGCCTTGCACATTTGGCGCGTGATACAGCCTTTGCGCTGGAACATGGCGAGGATGATCTCCCTCTTCGCTTCCAGCTTTGGTTTGGCCGTGTGTTTGATTTCGCCAGAGCCATAAGCACATTCGCTGCGTCTACCGTCGCAAGCAAGAAGCGCAAATTCGATAAACAGCTTGCCGGGCTTCTATGCGCCCCGACTTCGTGCGACCTGGCCCAAAAGCTCCAGGCCAAGATCGGGCGGGCCCGCGATCAGCTGCTGACGTTTTGCGACTATCCCGGAGAAGTCGATGTCACCAACAACACATCTGAGCGAAAGCTCCGTCCATGGGTCATTCAGCGAAAGGTGACAAACGGATATCGCGCCATGTGGGCCGCCCAAGCCGAGGCGGATGTACGCACGACCATCGACACCGCCCGCCTCAAAGGCGCAAACCCCTTCCAGGTCATCGCATCCGTCCTGGCATAGGCCGGTAGAAGAACCGGAAATCACGAATTCGGGGGTGGGTAATTACAAGATGAATCTTTCGGTTCAAAATAACCGACTCATGAAAGGCTTCTACCTTCTCGAACCCGGCGCGAACACTATCCGGCAGCTGAAATCCTACAGCATCGTAGAGCTTTTCCACGTCACTCAGCGTCGAAGGTGTCTCATTTTCAATGCTGGCCTCAATATGCCTAATCCTCGTTGCATATTGAACTGATTCCCGACTTAGTCGCTCTGCTACAATCTGGGCATCCGACGCCTCTTTAACTAAATCATTGTAATGATCTTCGACTTTGAATGATGATATTTGACTCTTCAGAGTCGGTCCGGAAAGTTGTTCATTTTGAACAGAGCCTTCGCAGCATGAGGCGGATAGACGCGAGTTTGAGAAAGGCGAGCGCGTTGCGCGACAGGTTCTCGAAGTCCTTGGCTAGCCTGCGGCATCGCCCAAGCCACGCGAAAGTCCGTTCGACCACCCAGCGTCTCGGCAGAACCTCAAAACCCTTGACGATGTCGGATCGCTTGATGATCTTGATCGCCAGCCCGGGCATGGCCTTCTTCTGACCCTTGGCGAAGACAGGTCCCTGATAGCCACCGTCCGCAAAGAGTTTCTTCAAAAACGGATAGCGCCCGAACAACGTCTTGATGACCAGCAGACCGCCGTCGCGGTCCTGGATGTCGGCTGGATGAACCAGCGCATGCAGCAGCAGACCTACCGTGTCGACAAGGATATGCCGCTTCTTACCCTTGACCTTCTTCCCCGCATCATACCCGCTCGGGTCGATACAAGCCCCCTTTTTCCGCGCCTTTGACGCTCTGGCTGTCGATGACCGCCGCCGTCGGGCTAGCCTCGCGTCCCATCGCCTCGCGGCATTTCACATAAAGCTCCTGATGAATACGGCCGAGTGTGCCGTCCCAGTTCCAAAGGTCGAAATAGCTGAACAGGGTGCTCTTCGGCGGCAAGTCCTTCGGAACAGCCCGCCATTGGCAGCCGGTGCTGAGAACATAAAGCAGGCCGTTAAGAACCTCGCGCACATTGACCTCACGCCTGCGGCCACCCCGCTTGGCAGGAGGTATCAAAGGCTCGACCAGCGCCCATTCCGCATCCGTCAGATCGCTGGGATAGCGCAGACCATCCCGATTGTATTTCCCACGGTTCGCTTTCGTCCACATAGCCTCCATCCCATCGTCGAATCAAATCAACGGCATCGAATCACAAACGATTCATATCATTCAACTTCTTTGCGGACCGACACTCAGGTCTTCAGCTCTTTGTACAGCCAATACATGCGCAGCAGTTATAGATGCGATAGATTTATGGCTTGGATTGTCCCTAATCGAAGCCTTTGCTTGTTCGGCGATTTCTTTTTGTTCGATTTTTGCCAATTCAAAATCTCGAACTATTGTCCAGTCCAAGCCAAAGAGATAACTCAATGCTGTATTTGCGGTCGAATCAGCAACTTTAGTGGATGTCTTGGAAGGTGACGCGAAACCGCCGTTGCCGCGTCGACGGGCAAAATATGGAAATAAAGTTCGAAACGTGGGACCACCCTTTGCAAAGATGGACCCATCCCAATGGATGGGAAGCTCGAACATCTCGTGTCCTAGCCAGAAATTCCAATCTCTGATCGGCGTAAAGGGCTCAAGGAGGTCACCCTCTGTGTGCAGCGGCGTATTTGGAGGCTCATCAAACTTCACAAAAACCCGATCACGCTGATGAACATTGCGGGTCACATGTGCAACCGTGCCCGAGATACGAAATGATCCATTGAATGACGCTCGCTTCAATTCTTTGGAAGTGAACGGAGTGCCTTTCGTTACATCAGCACCCAGCAAAAAATGAATTATCTCGATTACGCTGGATTTTCCTGCGCTATTTCGAGATTGCCTATCGGTGGAAACGTCACTTTGATCTGCGAGCAGGACATTGAAGCCAGGTTTGAACGTGATGGATTTAAATGAGGGAATTGAGCTACCGATAGAGATGATCATTTATCACCGTCTCTTCGCACTCGAAGTAAGCCATCATCTAATTCGATCATATTGACCGAATACAGGAACGTCAGTGCTAAAGTGAACCAGTCAAACCCAAGAACCTTATTCCTAGCTCTACGTGCTGCGCTCACACGTTCCCAAACCTCGCTAACTGAACGAGGCGTCTCGTTGATGATGTTCAGAATTTCTCCACCGACAGTGATAAGCGCTCGGTCTGCTGGCAAAAATTTACTGGGTAAAATCATCTTCAACTATCCGGATTACTACTCTTATCTTTATCCTCAAAAATAACGCATGATTCAAACATGCTGGATAAAACAATACAGCTGGCCTCATATCTAGAATCATGCTCAAGGATGTACCCCGCCAATTTTTCACTCAGATTATCCAAAATATTCTGTGGACTTAACCCTTGTAACTTCATGTCTTTATAACTTTTATTTAAGAATACCGGAACAAACTCAAGCACGTTTTCGTCTGGATAGTCTGCAAGTATCTTTTCCACTTCAAGAGTGAACATATTCCACATTCTAAATGTATTTCTCCACTTTATTGGAATATTGTTAAACTCCATTTTGTCTAAAGGTACTGGTCTAATTGATGAGTTGTCCGGTATATTATTATTATTATAATACTCAGATATTTTTCCAATTATTCCCATAATACATTCAGGCAGGCGATTGACATTATCTGTGCTCAATGAGCGAATGCCGAAGAGCTCATCCATGTCATCTGGAGACAGCTCCGTAAGTAACTCCCTGTATTTTTGAAGGCCGAAAACGCCAATTTCTATATCTTTAAATTTTTCCTTCATATCAACAATCTTTTTTGTGACATCTGAAGGAATTTCTATAAGATTATGAGTAAACACCCATTCTTTCATGTGTGGGTTTTTTTAATCGCTAAGTCAAAATCTTCGGTTATTTTCTTTATTACATACCTTACATTGAAACTTTTGCCATTATCAGCGCCGTAGCATTGGTAAACTGCGTTTTTGCTTTGGAGATAGCCGTCCATCCCTCCATCGCCTAAATTACCATGTGCGCCTACTGGTATGTAATCGTTTGGATATAAACGGCCCATGAAGTCTGCATGAAATTTCTGAAACTCCGTGCGGCTACTTCGTCTAAGTTTAAGCTCCAACATTTCACGCCAATTAATTCCCACAATATGCCTCACATTCTTATCCGCATAAAATAAGTATTAATGCGGGCTTTCTTGAAGGCAAGTGGGCGCAACACGAGAACATTGAGATAGACGGAATATCGTCCGTCTGACGCCGAGTCCCAACGTATGTGGCGATGAGTCCCAAAAACGTGGTGTTTGTCCCAACGTATGTGGCGAAAAACAAAAAAATGGCGCGCCTCTCCGGTTGAAGATATGAACACTTATGTTCTTGATGTCGCTACCCAATTATTCGCGGTGTAGATGTCCGTGTGATTTCCGACTTGGTGGTCGATTTGGGTAAACTTCTGGATCGGATCGCTCCATCAAATCGTGGGATCGAACAATCCGGAAGAGCCAGGCCGCCTCTCGTGACGAAATACCGTTGTCAATTGCTGCGACCGTTCGACGGTCGTCCGCCTTCATCCGTCGGATCGTTTCAGCGCCCTTGCCACGGTTTCTCGAGCATGAACCATGCAATGACGGCATGCGCTTCTCAAGCGGATCGCCAACTGCTCTTCTGCGAGCGATAGGCGGGACACGAGTGGGTTATGGGTATCCGCGCGTCCATGTTCTGTTCAGACGGGATGGGTGGCCGGTGTGTTCGCTGTTTTGCTCCGGATTAGTTGAAAATGGCGAACTGGCGGAGACATAGGCGCGAACCATTATCTCCTTAATATATCTATGTGAACAGACTTGCAGGAGCGCGCTATCGGGGCGGCAATGGCGGAAATTCAAAAAAATACAATTATTTCAAAATTTAAATTGTTGACATAACTACAAACAAAAATGATCCTCCATGTCAGTACAGGAAGTAACATTGCTTTGGGAGGAGCGCATGTTAGCCATCTCTTTAGCCCTGAATGGCATCGTTCTTGGCTCCGTCTTGTTGCTTTTCAGTCTGGGACTGACACTGATTTACGGCGTGGGCAGGATCGTGAATTTCGCGCATGGCGCTCTCTTCAGTATCGGCGCGATGCTCGGAGTCTGGATGTCGGGTCAAGGCATGCCACTCTGGGCGACGCTGATCGCCACCCCACTTGTGGTCGGACTCCTCGGCGTGGTCCTTGACTGGGCCATTCTCGCCCGGATCCGCGACCGGCCCATGGTCGACAGTCTGTTGCTGACCTTCGGATTGGCGCTTTTCATCACCGGCGTCCTTTATGAGTTTGGTGGACGCAACGTTCAGATCATGCCTATCCCGCAGTCGCTGGATGGCGCCATCGGCCTCTTCGGCCTCACACTACCGGTGTATCGCGCCTTCGTGTCTGTCCTTGGCATAGCCCTTGCCGCCGGCCTCTTCCTGTTCCTCAAGAACTCAGACTGGGGCTTGCGGGTTCGAGCAGCCAACGACGATCCTGAGATGGGCGCCTGTCTCGGCATCGATCGCGAGATGCTGATGCACTCCGTTGTCGGCGTCAGTGCCGCACTCGCCGCAATTTCGGGCGCCGCCGCCGCTCCCATCTTCACCGCCTACGCAACGGTTGGCGACAAGATCCTGATCCTGGCTTTCATGACCGTAATCCTGGGTGGGCTCGGAAGCCTACGCGGAGCCGTCGTCGCCGCCTATGTCGTCGGTTTGATTATCGTCTTCGGGGAGGGGTATTTCGGTGGCCAGATGGCGCTCATGCTCTTGTTCGTCCTCGTAATGGCCATGTTGATCAACTGGCCTCGTGGCTTTTTCGGGGAGGGGAGAACCGAATGAACAGTACCACCGTAGTGAAACAGCAAGCCCGGCCGTTGGGGCGACCGACTTCGCGTCGCCCGCTGATCGTTGCTCTTGTTGTGATCGCCGCACTCGGCGCGACCCTGCCGCTTTGGACCGCTGAAGAGCCGTTTTTGCTGATGCTGGCATCGCATGCCGTGATTGCCGCCGTTGTCGCGTTGAGCCTCGATCTTCTCACAGGCAACACCGGTCTGCTCTCCTTTGGCCATGCTGCCTGGTACGGTTTCGGCGCCTATGCTGCCGGGCTGATATCGAAGCTGCTGACGCCCGAGATGCTAATTATCCTCCCATTCGTGGTGCTTATGGCAACCGTGATAGCTCTCAGCATAGGAGCAATCCTCATTCGCCAGATCGGCAAGACCTTCGCCATCCTGACGCTGGCGCTCAGTCAAATATTTTATGCGATGGTCTTCGTCTTCTCGTCATCTACGGGTGGCGAGGATGGCCTTCAGGGTATTCCTCTGGTGACATTGGCGGGCCAGCAGATCGTCAGTTCCGACGCATGGTTCTGGCTGCTCTATACCGTCCTGGTACTGTCGCTTGCCGGAGTGCTATATCTGCGAACCACGCCGCTCGGGCGGGCGTGGCTGGCCATCCGCGAAAATACCGAGCGCGCCCGCTTCATCGGCATCGACACGGGTCTATTGAAGCTGATCGCATACACCGTCTCGGCGGCTATCGCATCACTCGCCGGTGCACTTTTCGTGCTTTTCAACGGCGCGGTCTCGCCGGACATTCTGCACTGGTTCGAATCCGGCAAGATCCTGATGTATGTGGTGCTCGGGGGCATGGGGACGATCATAGGGCCGGTCTTCGGCGCTGCAATCTTCACCTTTGCCGAGCACTATATTTCGAGCTTTACCGATGCCTGGCTCATCTATTTTGGCGGCCTGTTCGTCATCATCGTGATCGTTGCGCCCGGCGGCATCTTCGGAATATTCGGCAGTCTGTATCGCAAAGTTACCGGCAAAACGGGAGATGCGGCATGACTTTACAAATCAACGGAGTTTCCAAACGTTTCGGCGGGCTCAAGGCTGTCCATGAAGTGACCACTTCAATTGGCAATTGCACCATCCATTCCATCATCGGCCCGAATGGCGCTGGCAAGACCACGCTTTTCAATCTCGTCACCGGCGCGTTGGCTCCTGATGCGGGCAAGGTGTATTTCGACGGCAAGGACATTACCGGATGGGCTCCCAACAGGCTTGCCGGAATCGGCATCGCCCGCACATTTCAGCGCACCAGTATTTTCAAGGATCTGAGCGTACAGGAGAATGTAGCGTTGGCGGTCCGCTCTCGCAGGGGCATGAACCAGTCGATCCTGCGCTCCGCGAGCCTGGAAGCGGAAATCTCAGACGAAGTCTACGCTATTCTCGACAATGTCGGACTGATGGGTCGGGCAACCATGAAGGCCGGGGCTCTCGCCCACGGAATTCAACGAGCCCTCGATATCGCGATCGGCCTGGCGCTCAAGCCGCGAATAGTCCTGATGGACGAACCGCTGGCCGGCATGTCGCGGGGCGACCGCGAAACGGTCGCTGGCATCATCATCAAACTCAAGGAGGATCTGGGCCTGACCGTCGTTGTCGTCGAGCACGACGTGGGTATGGTCATGCGGCTCTCCGACACCATCACGGTCATGCAGCACGGAATGATTATTGCCGAGGGAACACCTGCGGCAATCCGAGAAAACGAGGCTGTCAAGAACGCCTATCTGCACGGGAGTTTCGCGGCATGAAACAGGCGCTGACTTACCAAGACGTATCGGCCTTCTACGGCAACAGCCAGATACTTCACGGGATCAATCTGGAAGTCCTCCCAGGCAAGGTCGCCTGCCTTCTCGGCCTCAACGGAATGGGCAAGACCACAACACTCCGCACGACCATGGGGCTCGTCGACCGCATAGATGGCGCGATCACCCTGAATGGAGTTCCGCTGACCGGGCCCACCCATCGCCGCTCCCGGCTGGGCGTGACCCTCGTGCCTGAGGACCGCAAGGTCTTTGCCAATCTCACGGTTGACGAGAACCTGCGCGTTGCCATCCGCAAGCCGGTGACCGGGACCGGTTTCACCATGGAGGATGCAATCCGCATTTTTCCGCGGCTTGGCGAAAGGCTCGCGCAAAAGGGTGGCACGCTGAGCGGGGGCGAACAGCAGATGCTGGTGGTCGCCCGTGCCATGCTATCCAATCCGCTTTACATGATGCTGGACGAGCCCACGGAAGGCCTCGCTCCGAGCTATGTCGACGCGATCCGCGATTCCATCATTGCTGCGCGCGAATTGGGCATCGGCATCATCCTGGTCGAACAAAGCCTGCCTCTGGCTCAAGCGGTGGGCGACGATTTCTACATTATCGAGAACGGGCAAATCATCGCGTCACTGACTCGCGCCGAGGTGGAAGCCGATCCTGAGCGCCTGTCCAACATGCTCACGGTGGAATGACGATGGCCAGCATCCGGGCAGACAGCCAAGAAAACATCCTTGTCCTGACAATCGACAACCAGCCGAGCCGCAACGCGTTCACCCATGCCATGACGGCGAAGCTGGGAGAGTGCCTTCATCAAGCCGAGAACGATCCGAAAACAAGGTGTGTTGTCATTACGGGTGCGGGAGACCGGGCTTTTTCCAGCGGCCATGACCTCAACGAAATGTTGGCTGACCGCGACAATGCCTCCGACGCAACTCTCAACGCCCCGTTCCTGCAGCCACGCACCATGCGCACCCCCACAATCGTTGCGATCAACGGCCACGCTCATGCCGCAGGCTTCATTTTGTCGCTGGCCTGCGACATCCGTGTCTGCGAGGAACACGCCGATTTCGCAGCCCCCGGGGCTCGCATCGGACTGCTGCCCATCGGCGGTCAGATCAGTTGGCTGCCGCACATCATCCCGCTCGGTGCGGCCTATGAAATCCTGGCGACCGGTCGTCGCGTCGGCGCGGAGGAAGCGCTGCGCCTCGGCCTCGTCAACCACGTCGTGCCAAGCGGCGCCGGAGTTGAAAAGGCAATGGAGATTGCTTCCGCTATTGCTGCAAACTCGTCGAACGTCATCGCCTCCATCAAGGTCGGCTTGGGGATACTGATGCGTCAAGGGACGGATGAGGCAGAACGCTTCGAGTGGTCCGAAGGCCGGAGGCTGCAAAGCGAACCAGACGCCGAGGAAGGCATGAGAGCTTTCCTCGACAAGCGATCCCCGAATTTCTCTTGATGCTCTATGGAATGGCGAAAACATGAAAACTGAAATCGAATCCAAGTCCCTCCTGGCAAAATATGGAATTACAACGACCAACCCACAGCTCGCCACTGTCGCGGCGGAGGCGGTCGCATTGGTGGGCCGCGTCGCGAAGCCCTGTGCGCTGAAGGTTGTCTCGCCCGATATCGCGCACAAGGTTGCTGCAGGCGGCGTCATGCTCTCGGTCACGACTGATTCCGCCGAAGCTGCATTCGACGCGATCGTCGCCAATTGCCGGCGCACGAATCCTGGAGCGCGGATCGACGGCGTTCTTGTCGAGGAGATGATAGAACATGGCCTTGAGGTATTCATCGGCGCGCGCGTCGACCCGCAATACGGGACGGTGATCCTTTTGGGGCCCGGAGGCTCCAATGTCGAACAGGGTCAGAAGCCCACGGCGGCGCTGGCTCCTTTGACGCCGGACCTCGCCGACGAAATGATCGACGCCGCATTCCCTGGCGCCTTCGACGGGGACATGGCGTTCTCGCGCAAGACACTCAAAGACTATGTCATGGCGGTGGCCGGCGCGAACGGCCTGATGATGAAGGAGGCAATCGGCGAGCTCGATATCAATCCGATCATCATCAATGGTGCCGGCGCGATCGCAGTGGATGCGGTCTGCGACGATCTGCCCGACGCACTCGGGGCGAGACGCATGTCGCAAGCCGACGTCGACGCGGCGCTTGACGCCAGGCGCGCCCGGCTCAATGACCTCGATGCCCTTTTCGATCCCGCCTCGATCGCCTTTGTCGGCGCGTCGACCCAGAAGGAAAAGCTCGGCTACCGGGTCATCCGCAATATGCTGGATTTTGGCTTCAAGGGAGACATCTACCCGATTCATCCCGCAGCAGAAGAAATCTGCGGTCTCAAAGCCTACAAATCGGTCTCGGACGTCCCCGGCAAGGTTGATCGCGCCTATGTCGCGGTGGCCAGCCACCAGGTGCCCGATGTTCTGCGCGACTGCCGCGAGAAGGGCGTCCGTGTTGCCCAGGTACTGACCGCGGGCTTCTCGGAATATTCGTCCGAAAGCGGCGACATCGAGCAACGGATGCTCCATGAAGTTCGAACCGGCGGCATGCGCATGGTCGGCCCGAATTGCATGGGGACCTTCTCCGCCGCAGCGCGTATTCCCCTTGCGGCGCCCCGCTATTGCCCCACAGAACCGGGAGGCATCACCTTCTTCTCTCAGAGCGGCACCTTTGCCGGGGACGTGAACCGCCGCGCCCAGGTGATGGGTCTGCCGCTCGGACGCGTGCTGTCCTGCGGCAACTGCGCCGACATGGATCTGCTCGACTATCTTTTGTATGCGGACCGCGACCCCAACACCGAAATCGTCGCGTTCTATGTGGAATCGCTCGCCGAACCGGGTCTCTTCTTTCGGGCGGCACAGGGGATGAACAAGCCGGTCGTCATGCTGCGCGGTGGGACCACGGAACAGGGACTGACGGCAGCGTCAAGCCACACCGCTGCGCTCGCAACCGACAGCGCTCTCTGGCAGGCGGGACTTGACCAATCTGGCGTGCTCCAGGTCGATACGATCGATGAGTTGATGGACGCGCTTCTGGTGCTTACGGCGCATCGCAGCCTTGCCGGCAACAGGCTCGGCATCTTCGGCTCGGGAGGCGGGGTCAGCGTCACCTCATCGGATGCCGCCGCGCGCGTGAACATGGCGATCCCTCAGCTCGACGCCACGACCCAGGAAGGCCTGCAGCGTTTTGGTGTGCCCGGTACCAGCGTGTCCAACCCCATCGACATCCCGGTCTGGGGGCTTCGCGAAAAAGGCCGCTACATCCTTGAGGAAATCATAAACCTCCTCAAGCTCGACCAGAATGTCGATGGCATCATCGTCTATGTCGAAATGGGGTCGATCATGGATTTCGCCGACAGTGACGAGGATGGTCTTGGCCAACTCAGGGAAATTTGCGCTTCGATCGCCCGCGCCCGGCTCGATGGGCCGGCCATTTCCCTGGCGCTGCGCAGTTCGGGCGACAAGCTGCAAGATGATTTTGTCCGCGATCAGAGGGTAAATCTGCTTGAGCATGGGATCGCCGTTTTCGCCTCGACCGGACGCGCGGTGTTGGCTCAATCCATGCTCCTGAGAGCAAGCAAACGGAGAAGATGATGCAAGGTGGTGACAACAACGTGACGTCGGTTCGCTTTGGACTTTCGCGGAGCGACGCCACGCAGACCGTCATGAATGCCTTTGTCGCACCCGCCACGAAGGTCCAGACGCTTCCCGAGCAACTCGCCGACGCGCTTGTCGCCATGATCGTCCGCGGCAGTTTCAAACCGGGCGACAGGCTTCATGAACTCACACTCGCAGCACGCTTCTCGGTGAGCCGGGGTCCCGTCCGCGAAGCGCTGCGCATTCTCGAGCGGGAAGGTCTTGTGACCATGCCCCCCGGCGCGGCGCGTCGGTTACCGTTTTTACCCGGAAGAGTGTTCGGGACATCTTCGCGGTTCGCGCCGCACTGCTTGCCCTGTGCGCCGAGGATGTGGCGAGGAGACGCCCCGCCAAAGTGTTGGAGGTCCTCGATGACGGAACCCGGGTGCTCACCAAGGCGCTCGAAAGTGGCAATGCCGACGAGTTCATAGTCGTAGTCTACCAGCTCAGCATGTATCTCTCCGACATGGCGGAAAACGATCTGGCGCGCCAGATCCTCACCTCGCTCGGTCGCCAGACACTCTCGGTCACCCGGCGGGCGCTGGAAAACGCAGAACATCGCCGAAGCTGGGCATCAAACTGGAATGGCATCGTGCATGGAATTCGCGATGGAGATCCCGTCCGAGCGGGCCACGCAACAAGTCATCTCGTTGAAACCATGCGCGATGCCGCGCTCGGCGCTTGCGACGACACCAATTCCGAATGCGCGATGAAGGAAACAAAGAAAGGCGCCTAGCGCGCGGCTTAACGATTCTGCGGGACGGATTGCCCCGCCTGCTTCCTGTCGGACCTCTGGGAGAGGCCGGCCAATAAGAAGACGAAAGTGTAACTTAAACAGGAGGAAACGATGAAATACGGAAATCCATTGAAAGGTGTGCTCGGAGCATTCGCCGCTGTCGTGGCAGCCACTGCGATCATGCTGCCTTCGACCGCCATCGCGGAAGATATTGTTATCGGGATTTTTGTCCCGACCACGGGTGCTCTCGCGCCTCTGGGGACTGACATGCTGAACGGATACGAACTCGCCGCCAAAGGCGCGACGGTCAACGGCAACGCCATACGCCTCGTCGTCGAAGATTCGGCTGCAAAAGCGGATGTGGGCTTGCGCAAGGCGCAAAAGCTCGTCCTTGAAGACAAGGCCAAAATCCTGGTCGGCGGCGCAAGCAGCGCCGTCGTGCTGGGGATCAACGCGCAAGGGGCCCGCCTGAACGTGCCGATCCTGAGCACCAATTCGCAGGCCGTCCAGACGACGGGTGAACAGTGCAGCAAATATCTTTTCCGCACTAACCCGAACGACGCAATGATGGCAAAGGCCAATGGCATCCTGATGGAGGAACGCCCCGAATATTTGCAGAAGAAATGGTTCGTGGTCTTCCATGATTTCGTCTGGGGACAGAGCAACAAGGCGGAATTTGCCAAGATCCCCGGCATCAACATCGTCGGAGAAGCAGGCAGGCCGCTGGGAACGGCCGACTGGTCCAGCGCAATTTCGCAGATTCAGTCCAGTGGCGCCGATGCCATCTATATGGCGCTGGCGGTCGGCGACGACATGCCGTCCTTCATCGGCCAGGTTCGCAGCTTCGGCATTGATGCGTTCATGCTGCCGCCGCTGGGTATGCCCGACTCGATGCTTCAGGCGGTTGGCGAAAATGCGGCCGGCATGACAGCAGGCGGATTGTTTGCAAGCTGGATGAGCGAAGACAAAAACCCGGCGATGAAGAAATTCGTCGAGGACTACGTTGCCGCTTACGGGATTGTGCCCGGTCCCCAGGCGATCCAGGCCTATGCCGGCATGCAGTTGACAATAGAAGCGCTGAAGCAGGCCGCCAGCCTTGACACCGACGCGATCATTTCGGCGCTCGAAACGACCAGCGTCGATAGCGTTATCGGCAAACTTCAGATCCGCAAGGAAGACCATCAGGGCATGGTCGGCACATATATGGCCGAAGCGACCATGCTTCCCGATGCGCCCCATGGGGCGAAAATCGGCTGGAAGGTCATCAAGGACATCCCCTGGGATGCCATAAAGATCGACCTGGCCGACACCGGCTGCAAAGGCCTCTGAACGAGCCGTTAAGGCGGAGATCATCATGTCTGACAAAGCCCGATCGATCTTTCTGATTGTGTTCTGCCAGGTCTCCGCCATGACCTTATGGTTTTCCTCGAGTTCTGCGTCGGCCTCCCTGTTGGAGGCCGGCCGGATTTCCGGTCAGCAGGCAGGCTTGCTGACCGGAGCCGTCCAACTGGGATTTGTCTCTGGCACTCTCGTGAGCGCCTGGTTCGGGCTTTCCGACAGGATCGATCCCCGGAGGCTGTTCTCAGCCTGCGCCCTGGCCGGCGCAATCGCCAATATCGCGCTTCTCCTGACAGGTTTCGACAACGCTGCCGCGATCCTGTTGCGGTTCATCACCGGCGTCGTTCTCGCCGGGGTCTATCCGGTTGGCATGAAACTGGCGGCCGGATGGGCCGGGCGCTCGATGGGGCTGATGATTGGCGCGCTTGTCGGCGCCCTGACCCTGGGCTCGGCGCTTCCCCACCTTTTTGCATCCGTGGGCGAGCTTGGATGGCGCGCGTCGTTTGCAATTTCATCCGCCTGCGCGACGCTCTCGGCAATCACCATACTGTTTGCAAAACTCGGCCCGGCGCACCAGACCAGCGCCCGCTTCGTTCCCGGTGAAGCGCTTCAGGAACTCCGCCGCCCGTCCGTGCTTCTCGCAAACGCCGGTTACCTCGGACATATGTGGGAGCTTTACGCAATGTGGGCCTGGATCGGCGTCTTCCTCACCTGGGGTCTCGATCAGGCAGGCAGCACGCAAACTGTCAATCCGGGACTTCTTACCTTTGTAGTCATCGCCAGCGGTACGGTCGGTTGCGTCGGCGCTGGCCTTCTTGCCGACCGGTTCGGCCGCACGGCGATCACCATCGTTGCGATGGTGATCAGCGGTCTTTGCGCAATCTCGATCGGCTTGTTGCCGGCTGCGGGCGTCTCCCTGCTGGTTTTTGTCGCAATCATCTGGGGCGTCACCGTGGTTGCGGATTCTGCTCAGTTCTCCGCTGCGATCGCCGAACTCTCTTCACCCCGGCTGGTCGGATCGATGCTCACCTTGCAAACCTCAGCCGGGTTCTTGCTGACCTTTTTCACCATTCAGGCCATGCCGATCCTCATCGATCTTCTGACCTGGCGCTACACGTTCGCCGTTCTCGCGATCGGCCCGTTCCTGGGCGCTCTCGCCATGTGGCGGCTGCGCCGCGAACCCGACGCGGCAATGATTGCCGGCGGCCGGCTTTAAACCCAACCAACCACGAAAGAACGCATCATGACCTGGGAAACTCTGCTTCTCGAAAAACCCGCCGATGGCATTGGCCTCGTCACGCTGAACCGTCCGAAACGGGCCAACGCCATGAGCCAGATAATGCTCAAGGAACTGAGCAGCCTTTGCGAGGAGATCGAAGCCGACGACGATATTCGTGCCGTGATCGTCACCGGGGCAGGCGCCGCGTTCACCTCGGGCTTCGATCTCAAGGATCAAGCGGCGGCAATGCCGACGGGTGTCAAGGATTGGGTACCGCTGCTTGAAGCCGACTTCAAAGGCATCATGTCGTTTTGGAATCTATCCAAGCCCAGCATCGCAGCCGTCAACGGTCCCGCACTCGCAGGCGGCTTCGAGTTGATGCTTGGCTGTGATCTTGCAGTCGCTGCCGAAGGCGCAGTCTTCGGAGAGCCGGAACTCAAGTTCGGCGCAGGAATCGTCTCGCTTTTGTTGCCGTGGTTTGTCTCCCCCAAGATCGCCAAGGGCGTAATCTTCACGGGGGAAGATTCGATCACCGCGCAACAGGCGCTGGATTGGGGGCTCGTCAACAAGGTGGTGACGCCGGAAAATCTGATGCCAGAGGCCATGGCCCTGGCGCATAAACTCGCGCAGATGGAGCCGATGGTCATCAGGCGCACGAAAATGGCCTTCAATCGAACCTATGAGATCATGGGCATGCAGGAGGCTTTGCGCGCCGCGCTGGATATCGACATCATAATAGAAGGCGAGGGTGCCGAGCTCAAACGCAGCTTCCTCAAGGTGGTGCGGGAGAAAGGCATGGCCGCAGCCCTCGCCTGGCGCGAAGAGCGCCTCGCCTCAGGCGCGAAATGACAACAGCGCTCAAGCTACGGGAACGCCGACCGCCGTTCGCCGGCGGGTTTATGGCTCTTGCAGTCCTTCTCGTGGCGCGGACGTCGGTGTCGTTCCAGTTCCAGAGCGTCGCACCGCTCAACGCGCTGCTGGAGGCGCGCTTTCCTTTGAGCTTGTCAGGGCTCGGGCTTCTGCTCGGTCTATACATGGCGCCGGGCGTTATCATCGCCCTCTTCCTACCCACTTTCACGGCCCGGTTTGGCAGGACGCCATCGATCTGTGCGGCGTTCGCCCTGATGGCGTGCGGCGAATTCCTCTTGTGGAGAGCGACTGGCCTCGAACAGGCAATGGTCGCCAGGCTGATCGCCGGGACCGGCGGATGCGTCATCTATATTGCCACGATTAACATGGTCGCAGACCTGAAAACCGTTATTCCAAGTGCTGCCCGAATGGGCCTCATCGCAGCCGCCTGGCCGTTCGGAAATGCCATGGCGCTTGCTCTTCTTGGCTGGCTCAGCCACATCGCCCCGGAGCTTTCAACCGAGGTTCCTTTCGCGCTGATCATTGTCTCGCTTGCCGCGACGGGTGTTTTGCTGATCCTCGACCGCGAGCAAGGTGCGCTCAACCATTCACCTCCCTCGATTGTCCGATGGAAAAGGATACTCGGGCAGATCTGGAAGTTCGCTCTTGCCTTCTCGCTCTACAATATAGCCTTCATTATCCTCACCGGATTTTCGGGCCGGATCCTTTTGGATAAAGGAATCCAGTCGTCGGTGGCCTCATCTATTGCTGGCATACCAATGTGGATGTTCCTCCTTTCCGTTCCCTTCGGCGGCGTCTTTGCGGGTAAAAGCCATGCCGGCGACCGGATGCTCGTCGCCTTGGGCTGTGTTGGAGGTGCGATTGCGGTTCTCGCTTCCTCCATCGGCAGCTACCAATTGCCACTTTATGCCATCGCGGGTCTTCTTGGCGGACTGCCGACTGCGCCGCTTCTGCAACGGGCGCGCACAGCGTCCGACGAGGGAACCGAGATGACCTACTCCGCTCTGTTCTTCGTATTTTTTGTCGTCCTCATTGTGCTTCCCCCGCTCGCAGGCCGCGTCGCCGACCTCACAGGCAGTTGGACCATTCTGTGGATCGTCGCAGCGCTGCTGTTCATCGCCGCCGCCCTCTTTCCGGCGGCCACCAGACAGCATCCCGGACCGGCAATTTAACTGTCAATCAAACCCTGAAAATCCGAAACGGAGC
Organism: Hoeflea algicola; assembly: GCF_026619415.1. Lineage (NCBI taxonomy): Bacteria > Pseudomonadati > Pseudomonadota > Alphaproteobacteria > Hyphomicrobiales > Rhizobiaceae > Hoeflea > Hoeflea algicola. The sequence continues at coordinate 3,779,901 of NZ_JAOVZR010000001.1, read as the reverse complement.
AATTTAGCATGACTGAACGTTTTGACGCGCTGGTAATCAGCAAGACCGACGAAGACAAGTCTCAATCGGTCGCATGGACGTCCCTGACGCTTGATGATCTGATGGAGGGAGACGTCACTGTCCGCGTCCGTCACACCACGATGAACTACAAAGATGCCCTCGCCATCACCGGCAAAAGCCCGGTTGTGCGCCGCTATCCAATGATCCCGGGCATCGATTTCGCAGGGGAAGTCGTCCAATCAAGCGATCCGGAATTCTCGCCCGGAGACGAGGTGATCCTCAATGGATGGGGTGTCGGTGAAACCCATATGGGCGGCTATTCGCGCTATGCGCGGGTCAGGGGCAAGTGGCTACTCAAGACCCCCGAAGGCCTTTCGGGCGCCGATTGCATGGCGGTGGGCACCGCCGGCTACACCGCTGCGCTTTGCGTGGAGCGGCTGCGAGTACTCGGCGTAACGGCGGACCGCGGGAAGATCCTTGTCACTGGCGCTGCCGGCGGCGTCGGTTCGTTCGCGATCGCATTGCTTGCTCAGCTTGGTTATTCAGTCACGGCCTCGACCGGCCGCCCCGATGAGAGCGCGTATCTGACAGAACTCGGCGCGTCGGAAATCATTGATCGCGCCGAGTTTTCAGACAAGGGTCGACCTCTCGGCAAGGAGCGCTTCGCAGGCGCCATCGATTCGGTCGGCAGCCATACGCTTGCGAGCGTAATTGCCCAGATCGGCTATGGCGGGAGCGTTGCGGCCTGCGGTTTGGCACAAGGTTTCGACCTGCCTACTACTGTCATGCCGTTCATCCTTCGTGGCGTAACCCTGGCCGGCGTCGATTCGGTGATGGCGCCGCGTGAAACACGCATCAATGCGTGGAGCCTGGTTTCCAGCACCATTGATCGAACGGTTCTTCAAAAGATAACGCAAACTGCAAATCTGGATGATGTGACTGATTTCGCTGACGATATGCTCGCCGGGAAAATCCGGGGACGCGTACTCCTTACCGTTGGATAAACGACCAAACATTAACCAGCACCTAGAAAGGAGCTGTCATAGCCAAAGCCACGGTAAAAATATCAAGGCAGCAGCGCAAGACAGTTGCGCGCATGCAACCCCGACTGAGAGTGTGGTTTGGCTGAAGGGCCTTCCGTAGTGCCAGATGAAAATGACGTATCGCGGGTTCGTAGTTTTGCACTGGAGTGGCTAGAAATTGGCGCACCTTGGCGAAGGAAAATGCGAACATCTATCTCATTGAACTCTTAAGGTGAATCCATGTGCCTGTAGGTCGTATTTCACGGACGATTATTCTACCTGTCGCGCGACACCGGTGAAAACTGGTGCCTTGGGTCACGAAGTCAGATCAGAGACGCCGGTCGAAATCGAACTGCGTGCCAATGCGACCGTAAGTCCATGATCTGGAAGGGACAACAGATAACCTGCGGGCATGGCCCGTTATTTGGTTCGGTTAAGCCGTTCCGTGAGTTTGCGGAAGATCGGGTTGCGGGCAACGCTGTAGCCAAGCTTCTGCCCGGCGCGCGACCCCATGACTAGATCCATCAGCGGTGCACTGCGCATCACTGCGTCGGTGCGCACGAGCCGTTCGTCCTGCCTTCCTTCGCGGTCGGCCAGGATGCGCTTGGCCGCGTTGTGCCCCGGAGCGCCGGAAACGCCGCCGCCAGGATGGCTTCCCGATCCGCACAGGTAGTAGCCTGCAATCGGGGTGCGATAGTGAGCGGCTTCCGGGATCGGTCTTTTGTCGAAATTGTTCTCCAGACCGATCATCGAGCTGTGGAAGATGTTACCGCCGGTAATGTTGTAAGTGCGCTCCAGATCGAGCGGCGTGATGATGTGCCGCCCGAGAATATGCTCGCGCATGTTGGGTGCGTAGCGGAAATACACCTCCAGCACCTTATCCGCCCATTCCTCCTTGCGACTGTCCCAGTCACCATGCGCCAGGTTGAATGGCAGTTGCTGGACACCGAGTGAGACCGTGTGATGGCCCGGTTCGCACAAGCTGGGATGAGTGACGGACGGGATCAGCGTCTCGACCACGAAATCCGATGGGAACTCACCTTTTTGCTGGGCTTCCCAGGCAGCTTCGTAGAGCGTTGGCGATGCGCCCATGATGATGAGGCCCTGATGCTGTGGGCCGGTCTTCCCCGGCTCGAAGCCTACATAATCCGGCAAGGCGTCGGCGAGCAGATGGATACGGGCCATCGAGCCGCGAACGTCAATACTTGCTGCCTTCTCCTGGATCGGGGAGGCGAGGACGCCGGGGGCGAGGAAATCACGCAAGGAGCGCAGAGGATCGGCATTGGACACTACGAGCCCGGCTTCAATGACCTCGCCCGTGTCAAGTTCCACCCCGCGAGCCTTTCCGTCCTCAACGACAAGCCGGCGGACCCGACAGCCGGTTCGAATGGAACCGCCATGAGCCTCGAGACTGTTGGCTAGGGCGTCTGAAATCATGCCCATGCCGCCTTTCGGCAGACCATACTGGCCGTAGTTGCCCTCGAATTCACCCTGCGCATGATAGCCATAGACATAGGCGGTGCCACTCGTACGCGGCCCCCCCAGGTGGAAACCATGCCCATGAACATCATAAAGCCGCGCAGCCGGTCGCTTTCAAAGTAGCGGCCGAGCAGGTCCTCCGCCGACATCACCACGAACTCTTCGAACAGGTCGGCTTCTCCTGCCTGTTCGAAGACTTCTCGCAATTCCTCGGCCGATGGCGGGTCGCTCATCAGCAGGGCGCCGGTCAGTTCACCGAAACGCCGCAACCGCAGGCCGAAGCGCATAAAGTTCTCGCCATCGCGCTTGTTGTGCTTTTCGATAGAGCGCAGGGTTCGGTCCACGTCACGCCACATCATCACATGGTCGCCGTCTTCCCACAGCCCCATTTCCAGCATGTCAGGCGCTACCGATTCGAGGCCGTACTTCTTCAGTTCGAGGTCGTCGACCACCTCGCGGCGCAGCATCATCTGGATATAGGAGCAGGATGAGAACGTTCCGCCGGGAACAAGCTCCTCGCTGACGCAAGCGCCGCCGATAATATCGCGTGCCTCCAGAACCTGAACGCGCAGCCCGTTCCGGGCCAGATAGTTTGCGCATACCAGACCGTTGTGGCCGGCCCCGATGACGATGGCATCCATTGGTGCAGAGCTGTTGTTTGCCGAAACCATGTGAGCAGTCCTTCCAAAGCGGCTATTCAAGCCGGGTATCACAATATATCGCCTAGTGAGGGTTAACGTCCGCTAAAATTGCCGTTTCTCCGGTTGAGACGCTCCAATACCGCGCGCTCTTTAGCCGCCATTTCAAGTGCTCCGCAGCTACACTGCGCCAGTACCGAAAAACGGATATCAAAAAGGTTGACCATATGCAGATGACAACAATGCTGATCGTATTTTCCGGCAAGGGCGAGCAGATCGGTCATGCCGAAGGTTTCGTTTCCTCGGCCGCCGATGGCATCGTCCTCGAAATCGATGTTCCCGGCATCCCCGGCGCCGAGCTCTCGGCCCCCTGCAAGAAGGCTCGTTTCGAAACTGTCGTGATGGCCCGCAACAACCGCACTGTCGAGGCCGGGCGTGTCCTTTTCCCGGAGATTGAGAGTTATCTCGACGTAGTCACGCCCGATACCGGCCTCGTCGTCGGCGTCGAGGACGGCAAGGAGATCGGCTCGATCATGTGGCACATTCGCGGCGGCGGCGGCATCTTCGCTGGTGCCAAGGGCGTCGTAACCGGTAATTTCATCGGATATCCCGACGGAACCTTTGTCGATCATCAGATCTATCGCGTCATTAAATCCTAGGACTGGTCCTGGAGTCCAAACCATCTGTTGCATAGGTGAAGGCGTCGGCTCTCAAAGCCGGCGCCTTTGCCTATGTGGCAAGGCGCCGGTCCACTAATGGTTCACTATACCGCCTCTTTTGCTGCCTCCGACCGCTTGCCGGTTGAATTATCGACATAACGATAGGCGATCAGGTAGAGCACCGTGAGAACGGCCATCATGACCAGGATAAGCCCGCCCACGGCAGCGGCGCGGTCAAAGCGATATTCCTGGAAAGCCAGTTTGTAGAGATGGGTCGCAAGCACTTCGGACGACCTCCCAGGCCCGCCCTTGGTCATGATCCATGTCATGTCGAAGAAGCGGAAGGTCCAGAAGAAATCCAGCAGGCATGCGGTCAGCATCACCGGCGCGAGATGGGGCAGGGTAACCAGGCGGAACTTGTCCCACGAGGAGCCACCGTCGACCTCCATCGCCTCGTAAAGCTCGTCAGGTACGTTCTGCAAGGCTGCCAGGAGCACCAGCGTGAGGAACGGATACCAATTCCAGATGCTTGCGGCGGTCACGGCGGCTAATGCGGTGGAGGGCTCTCCGAGCCAATTCAATGTCCAGCCGGCTAGCCCGACCTCCCTCAGGAACGAATTGAGAAGACCGAACTGGTCCTGATAGATCAGAATCCACAGGATCGAGACTGCCGCCGGCGGGAACAGCCAGGGAATGAACTGCATCCCGCGCCAGAACGATTGCCACGTCTTCGCCGAATTCAACAGCAGCGCGAAGGTCAATCCGATCATCAGATGGCCAAGCACGGTTCCGCCGGTGAAGATGAAGCTGTTCAAGGTCGACGTCCAGAACACGTCGTCACGCAACGCCCAATCGTAGTGCTTGAGTCCGACGAAGACTTGTTCGCCACGCCGGACCTGGAAAAAGCCGGTATAGACACTGGCGATGAGCGGAAAAATGCCGGTGATAATCAGAAACAGGAAGGTCGGGACGACGAAGAACGCCCATTCGCGCCGATACGCCTTGTCCAGGCGCTTTTTCGCGTTGCGGGTCTCGCCGGAAACGTCGCTCGGGCCAGCTGATGCCTGTGCCGTCATTTTACACCTCCCGCCACCATTCCGCGGATGAAGACGCCTTGGAACAGCCCGAACACCACGAGCAGGGGAAACGCCGACAGAAAGCTGGCGGCCATCAGCACTTCCCAACTGATCGTGTAGTGGCCGATCAGCAGGTTGAGGGCGACCGTGATCGGTCTTGCCGCCAGTGAGGCGGAAAACGTCAGCCCGTAGAGGAATTCCTGCCAAGCCATCAGGAAGGCGAAGATGAAGGCGGCAAGTATCCCGCCCCAGCTCAGCGGCAGCGTGATGCGGAAAAAGCATTCCAGCGAATTGCAGCCGTCGATGCGTGCGGCCTGCTCGATATCCTCTGGTACGCCGTCAAACATCGATTTCAGGATGAGGGTACAGAAGGGAACGGTCAGCGTGGTATCGAGGAAGACGAGGCCTGCCCAGGTGTCGATCAGCCCGACCGAACGCAGGAAGGGAAAGTAGCTTAGAACGAGGATTTCCACCGGAATGACCTGTGTGAACAGGAGGAGCACGATCATCGTTCCCGACAGGCCGACGCGGTAGCGCGACATGCCATAGGCCGCCGGCGCTGCGAGCAGGATAGTGAAAAAGGCCGTGAACGTGGAAATGCCGACCGAATTGCGGAAAGGAAGCACCAGTTCTTCGGTCGAGAAGACCTTCAGGAGATTCTGATAGGTGGTCCGCACGGGGATGATCTGCTTGAATAACAGATCCTGAGGCGTTATGGCGATGACGATCATGTAGGCGATCGGCAACATCATCACGCCGAGCAGAATGCCAAGCATGATGTAGGTATGGTAGTTGGCTCGAACCATCCGGCGAAAAAATCCGGTCCCCTGCGGGACGACGCGATCATCCAAGGCCACAGCTTATCACTCCCTTATGACTGGCGCGCATCCGGAAGGCTGCGCGCCTTGTTCTGCCTTGGCTAGCGCGTGTAGCGGTCGCCAAGTTCGCCGTAGCTGTCATCCCAATCCTGGTAGAGATCGGCCCACTGCTTGGCGACGCGGTCCATGCCTTCCTGTGCGGTCTGCTGGTTGGCGACGACCCCGTGAAGCTCGGTGCGGAATATATCGACCGCCTGGAGCACTTGCGGCGGCATCTCGGCATAGGTGTCGTAGGCATTGGGCCTGCGCGACTGCTCAAGGGCGACCTTGAGCGAATCCGAGGTGCGGATTGTGCCTTCGCCCACCTGTTCCCAGATATCCTTGCGGGTAATCAGGAACGGCCAGGCGTCCGCTATCGCCTTCTGGGTGTCGTGGCCGGCAAGCGTCTTGACGAATTCCCAGGCTGCCTTTTTGTCCTTGGCGTTGGCACTGATGGCATAGGTGCTGTCGCCGCCCATGAGCATGGCGCCGGTGGTCTTGCCTCTGGGTAGCGGAGCGATGGCCCATTCGAAAGTCGGATTGAGGCCTGCGATCACCGCCGGCACGCCGTTCCAGTCCGGCATCATCGCCACGCGGCCGGCTGCGAAAGCGCTGCGGAGCTTTTCGAAGTCGGTCGTGGTGAAGGAGGGAACGACGCCGTGCTTGTTCACCAGGTCGACGATGAACTGGACCGTTTCCACGGCCTTCGGCTTGTTGATCTGGAAATCGCCGCCAACGCGGCCAATGCGCGTATCGTTCGCGTAGAATAGCCATGCGAGGGCAAGCCACAGCTCGGGGCCGTTACCGTCTAGGCCGAGGCCATACATGTCCGGCGCCTTGGTCAGCTTCTTGGCGAACTCCAGCATCTCGTCGATGGTCTCTGGCGCGCGATCCGGCAGGCCGGCTTCCTTGAAAGCCGTCCGGTTCCACAGCATGACGTTGGTCAGGCCAAGCGACGGCAGCAGGTAGGTGGAACCCTTGTAGCCGGTGTCGGCCCACGGTTCGTAGGCTGCCATGATGTCGTTGCCGGACGCTTTGTCCGCCTCGACGAACTCGTCGAGCGGGGCAATCCAGCCCTCTTCGGCAAAGCGGGCAAGCTGCGTCGGCACCCAGAGTTCGAACGTATCGGGAAGCGCACCCGCCTGACCAGAAAGTTCCATCTTCTTGATGTATTCGATGAAGCCTATTTCCTCGACCTTCAGGTCTAGGCCGGGGTTCGCCTTGCGGTAGTCGTCGAACACCTTGGAGAAGATCTCCGGCATTTCGGTAGAGCGCCAGTTGGCGTGCGTGAGCACGGCGCCATCCTGCGCGAACACACCCGACGGCAAGGCCGCGGCACCGAGGGCTGCGACGCCGGACTGCAGAAGCATGCGCCGCGATATAAGTGGAACTGTAAACCGAGTGCTGATCTTGTTCTTCATGGATTTTCCCCTTTTCATTATCTGGTTGCTATCAGTCGAGCCGGTCGTCATCTGATCGTCATGTCCCACGCAGACCGGATGCGTGATCGAAATTTCCAGGCGAGGCGCAGGTTTCGGTTGCCGAACGCAAGCCGCCTCGATCCAGGTTTTTTGATCGTTTCAGGCCGCCGCAGCAGCTTTCACTTCCACGCGCCTTCCCGTTGCCTTGTCGAATGCGTGCATCTCCTTGTGCCGGATGCGGAACGAATGCCGTTCTCCTGGCGTGAAGCTGATCCCTGCCATCGCCGGGACGTCGGCAATGACCGGGGTTCCATCCTGGTCATCCAGCGTGCCGTAGACGAGCTGGGTGGAACCGAGCTGCTCGATGCGCTGGATTTCCATCCTGATCTCGGTGGTGTTCGCCTTGTCCGCCACCAGTTCGCTCGGCAGCAATTGCTCCGGGCGGAACCCTTCGAGGATGCCGCCGCGGGGAACCAGGTTCATCGCCGGCGACCCGACGAAGGTTGCCACGAAGGTATCGGCGGGCCTGTGGTATATTTCGTCAGGTGTCCCCACCTGGCGCACGACGCCGTCGGAGAGGACGGCGATCCGGTGGCCGAGCGACATGGCCTCGACCTGATCGTGCGTGACGTAGACCGTCGTCGCTTTCGTCTCGGCCTGAAACTGCTGGATTTCCTGGCGCGCAGTGGCGCGCAGCTTGGCGTCGAGATTGGACAGCGGTTCGTCCATCATGAAAACGGACGGGCTGCGCACTATGGCTCTCGCAAGTGCTACGCGCTGCCGCTCGCCACCCGACAATTGCTTCGGCTTGCGATCCAGATGGCGTTCGATCCGGAACATCCGGGCAGCCCACAGTGTACGCTCCCGGATCTGCTCGCGGCCGAGCTTCATCTTGCGCAACGGAAACTCGATGTTGGCGCGAACGGTCAGGTGCGGGTAAAGAGCATAGGTCTGGAATACCATTGCCACGTTGCGCTCGCGCGGCGTCAGGTGCGTCACATCTTTACCGTCGATCTTGATGGCCCCGGAGGTAACGGTTTCAATGCCGGCAATCATCCGCATCAAGGTGGACTTGCCGCAGCCCGATGGTCCGAGCAGGACGAGGAACTCGCCGTCGCGGACCTCGAGATCGATGCCCTTTATGGCCGAGTAGTTTCCGAACGCTTTCTTGACATTGCAAATCTCAACGAAGCTCATAGCTGGCCTCCCCAGTAATGCGCCGCGGCCGCTTGGTCGGACCGAAGGCGCGGTGTTTTCAACAGCCCGCCAGTTTCCGGAATTGCGGGGTCCGCACGACATCCCGGAACGCGTCGAGGAAAATGTCGGCATGTTCGATTCCGAAGGGCAAAGGCGGCCTGATCTTCAGGACGTTGCCTTCCACGCCGCTGGCGCTGATCAAAATGTTGCGTTCGCGCAAGGCGTTGACCACGAAAAGGCCAAGCTCTCCGTGCGGTTCCTTTGTGTCCGGATCCTTGACGAAATCGAGACCGACGAACAGGCCGGCGCCGCGAATATCTCCCGCTGCATCGATGCCGTTCGTAATGTCGCCAAGGCCGATCTTGAGATATTCGCCTACCTTGTGGGCGTTCTGCGCCAGCCCGTCCTCTTCGATCACCGTCAGCGTCGCCAGAGCGGCCGCGCAACAAACCGGGTTGCCGCCGAAAGTATTGAAATAGCGGGCATTTTCCGCGAACTTGGAAAGGAGTTCGGGACGGGCGACGACGCCACCTATCGGCAGGCCGTTACCCATAGGCTTGCCCATCAACACCAGGTCCGGCACGATGCCATGCCGCGCAAAGCCCCACATGACGCCGGTGCGGCCGAAACCGGGCTGAACTTCGTCGGCGATGAACAATGCGCCGGCCGCCCGCACCGCCTCGGCTGCGGGTTTGAGGAAGCCCGCAGGATCGGAGAAAATGCCGTCGGAGGAGAAGATCATATCGGCGACGAAGGCTGCGGGGGCGAAACCATGCCGTTCCAAATCCGCGAAGGCGTCCCTGATCGACTGAGCGAAAACCTCGCCCACCTGGTCCTTGCCTATCCGGTAGGCATCGGGAGCTGGAACCGTGCGCACGTTGGGCCAGAGCGGAACTCCCTTGCCGAGGGACGGCGACATGCGCGCGATCTGCTCGGTCAGGCCATGATAGGCATTCTCGGAGACGACAATGCCGCTGCCGCCGGTATGGGTCTTGGCGATCCGCATCGCGAGGTCCGAGGATTCGCTCCCCGTGCAGGTGAACATGACGTTCGACAGTTCGGAGGGAAAGTGGCCGAGAAGGCGCTCGGCATAGGTCAGAACCACATCGTTCAGATAGCGGGTGTGCGTGTTGAGGACCGCCATTTGCCGGGAGACAGCCTCGATCACCTTCGGGTTGCAGTGGCCGACCGAGGGCACGTTGTTGTAGACGTCGAGATGCCGCTTTCCCTTGCTATCCATGATCCAGACCCCTTCGGCGGAAGCGGCATGGACAGGGGTTTCGTAGAAAAGCTTATAGGAAGGGCCCAGGACCTTCTTGCGCCGCTCCAGCAGTGCCTGGACCTCCTCGTCCAGGTTCTCGGCAGCCTCCGGATTGAAGGAATTGATCATCAGGGGCCTAGTCATGTGAATTCTCCTTGTCGCAGGCGGCTCGGAACTGGTCCGCCACCCGGCTGTTTTCGATGCCTGAAAGATGCTGAAGGGCACGCCAGGCGTAGCCGGTATTCTTGAGTATCTGGGATGCGCGATTAGGTTGCTGGGCGGCGCGGAACTCGGTGATCGTCACGGCAAGGGCGAGCCTCACCAGAATGAGTGCCGGCAAAAGCGTGATCTCTTCTTCGCTCAATGGGGAAACGGAATCGTAGCCTGCTACCACATCGCAGGCACCGGCGAAGCCCGGTTCGCCGAAGCGAAGTTGATAGCAAGCGGCGATGGCAACGTCGTTGACCCGCTGGCTACGCGTCACATCGCCGAAGTCGATGATGCCGGTGATCGTGGTCACGTCTTGCGGATCCATCAGCAGGTTGTGGCCATTGAAGTCATTGTGGATGACTTGTGAAGGTAAATCCTTGAGCCTGTCCCAGGTATCGTTCTGGAAGCGCTCCAATATGAATGCGGGCATTGCCCAGCGGTCGGACGTGTCCGAAGGCAACAAAGGCCGTACTTCAGCGGCGTTGGCAAGATCCCAAACGAGATGACGCCGATCAGCCGGATGCTCGAAATCGGCGAGGGCATTGGCGGTTCGGGCCAGTGTTCGACCTATCATCAACGCCTGCTTGCTGCTGCGCGGAACATCGAATTGCGGGATGCCATCAAGGAACGTCATCAACTGGACGACGCGCGGGGCATCGCCGGGGATATTCGCCAACCCCTGCAGGTCGCCGTTTATGGGGATCACTTCCGGCACAGGAAGGCTCGGATCGTGCATGGCGATATGGGAGCAAGCGCGCGCGCGCAGGTCGGCGAGTTGCGGCGCTTCCGCCGAATTGTAGATTTTGAGCACGAAATGGCGACCGTCCTTGGCAAGGACCTCGAGGATTTCGTCGCGCTCCGCCACAAGGCTGGAGACCTGCCCGTGAATGGACCAGAACTGGTCGAGTATGTCTGCCGCGACCTTGGCGTCGACCTGCACGGCGGCTTTGTCGCCACCGCCGTCGAACCGGTTGAGCAGGTCGTCAGCGAGCATCGTCAACCGCCTTTACGTTCATGTCGTCGAACAGCGATATAGGAATGTCGGTCGTGTGCTTGACCGTGCGCAGCGCTATCGTGCAGCTATATCGGGCGACTGCTGCGCAGTGCTCGGTAAGCTCTTCCATCATGCTGTAGTAGTGCGCCACGTCACGGGCGACGACGCGGAGGACGTAGTCGAAGTCTCCGGTAACCGCGTAGCAATCGAGGAAATACTCCCTCGACGCCACATACCGCTCGAACGGCTGCACATGGGCCGTCAACCGGCTCTTCAAGACGATCTCGGTGAGAACCAGAAGGTGCGTGCCAAGCCGTGCGGTGTCGATGCGGGTACCACGGGACAGGATATATCCCTCGGCTTCAAGTCGGCGCAGCCGGCGCCGGCAAGGCGTCGCCGACAACCCGACCGCTTCGGCAAGGCGAGCGATCGACAACGATCCATCCTTCTGCAGCCTGGACAGGATGCGCAGATCGATCCTGTCCGGCCGCTTGACGGCCGCAGCCAGCGGCGGCTCTATCCGGATGAGGTTGTCTAGGCCCGTCGCCATTTTGACGATTCCCCGCTTTACGAGAAGTTCAGCATGACGTGACGAATGGAGGTGTAGTCCTCGAGGCTGTAGATCGATTGATCCTTGCCGTAGCCGGAGTGACGCAGGCCGCCGTGGGGCATCTCGCTGATGAGCGTGAAGTGCTGGTTCACCCAAACAGTGCCATAGCGCAATCGCGCCGCCACTTTGAGCGCCGTCGATGTGTTGGATGACCAAACGGAGGAGGCAAGCCCATAGTTGCTGTCATTTGCCCAGTCGACAACCTCTTCGGCAGTCTCAAAGCGAGAAACGGCCACCACTGGTCCGAACACCTCCCGGCGGATGATTTCGTCCTGGGTGTTGGCGCCGACCACGAGGGTGGGCTCATAGTAGAAACCATCGCCAGCCGCTGGCTTTCCTCCGGTCAGAATCTCGATGTGCTCCGACGTGCCGGCACGCTGGATGAAGCTTTCGACCCTGTCGCGTTGCCGCTGGCTGATAAGCGGACCCAGTTCCGTATCGTCGGCTTCCGGGGCACCGCTGCGAATGGTGGCGATTGCAGCATTGAGCTTTTCGACGACTTTGTCGTAGACGCCCGATTGTGCGTAGACGAGACACGCCGCACAGCAGTCCTGGCCAGCATTCTCGAAGCCGGCCGTGCGCACGGTCTCCACGGCGGCGTCGAGATCCGCGTCGTTGAAAATGATGACAGGCGCCTTGCCGCCGAGTTCCAGATGGGTGCGCTTCAGCGTGGTGACCGCCGACTGAAGGACTTTCTGTCCGGTGGTGATGTCTCCGGTCAGCGAGACCATGGCCACGCCGGGATGAGAAACGAGGGCGGAGCCGACCGACTCCCCGCGGCCGGTGATCACGTTGACGACGCCTCGCGGCAGCAGTTCCGCCAGGAACTCGCACAGCCGGAGCAATGTGAGTGGGGTTTGCTCGCTGGGCTTCACGACAACCGTATTACCGACCGAAATCGGCGCGAAAACCTTCCACGCGGCCATCATCAGCGGGAAATTCCATGGCGCAACCGAGCCAACGACGCCGACGGGATCGCGGCGAATAATTGACGTATGGTCCTGCACGTACTCGCCCGCCGCACTGCCGCTAAGAACACGACAGGCACCGGCAAAGAAGCGGATCGCATCGATGATGGCCGGCATTTCGCCGTTCAGCATGCCCGAGTACGGCTTGCCGCAGTTGAGCGATTCAAGGCGAGCATAGACCTCGATGTTCTTCCTGAGGTGATCCACGACTTCCAGCAGGAGTTCAGAGCGTTGGCGCGGCGTGGTGAGGGACCAGGACCGGAACGCCTCGCGCGCCGCCGCAACGGCTGCGTTCACCTGCTCGCTATTGGCTTCCTTGACGGTGATGAGGGTTGCGCCTGTTGCCGGGTTCAGAACCTGTTCAGTTGCGCCTGCCCCGTCAACCAGCTCGCCATTGATGAGCAGCTTCGTCGAGAACGTCGGTGTAGTGGTCATATCCATGCAATGTCTCCCTGACCGATTTCCTAGGAAGCGGCATTGGCGATTGCCGAATGACGCCACCCGATGCACTTAGTCTGGCTCGGTGGGGACAAAAGGGAAAATCCGAAATGCCTGCTACGAGGTATCGGTTTTATGGATAGGTCAGGAATCAGCGCCTGGCGTTGTAATCCTTGGCAACGGTCTTGAAAATTTCGGCCTGGTCCGTGTCGGGCGAACCTTGCCGCCACACGAGACCGACATCGAGCGTTGTAGACAGGCCATCGATCGAGCGGGCCTCCAGCCTGTCGCCCTCAAGAGTATAAGGGCGAAAAGCCAGATCGGGCATGATCGCGACACCCGCATCCGCACCAACGAGACTGCGCACCGCCTCTACCGAGGTTGTACGCAGGAACACCTTATCCATGAGTTGCTCGCGCCCCAGCCAACCAGATATCGATTCCATCAGGTCATCGACCGCTAGAAGAACGAGTTTTTGGCCACGCAAATCCGATGGCCGAACAAGGCTTTTATCAGCCAAAGGGTTTTTGGGAGAAACCCAAACCCTGTACCGCGAGCGCATGAGTGGATCGCGAGAGAGGGCGAAGGGCTCCTCGATATTGGAGGTGACCATGAGCGCCAATTGCAATTCGCCGCTTATCAGAAGATGCTCTATGAACCTTCGGTGGTCCTCTACCACCTCAACTGAAACATCAGGAAAGACACGCCGGAACCGGGCAAGAATATCTGTAAGAAAATAGCCAGCTACGAGACTGGTTACTCCAAGGCGCAACACGCCCGATACCTGCTTGCTCTGCACCGTAAAGGCGTCTTGCGCATCCTTGATCGTAGCAAGGATAAGTTTTGCGTAGCGCAGGAACCTGTGTCCCTCGTAAGTAAGGGCAATTCCGCGCGCATGGCGCTCGAAAAGCATGGTGCCGACTTGACCTTCGAGTTGGCGAATACTCTCAGTGATCGCCGACTGCGATATCCGCACCGCAGCAGCGGCCCCCGAGATCGTTCCAAGTTCAGCGGCATGAACAAAGTACTGCAACTGCCTAAAAGTGAAATGCATTGCATAGGCTCCATCAAACCGTTGACCGCTTTGGCGGGATCGACGCCCACGGGCAAGCGTCATCCTCAAGCTATCGGATCAGCCGATATATCGTCTCTTGTAAAAAATGCTACCCCCAAAGGGAATGAGGGCTTTACCCTCTTCAGAGTCGTTGGCGTCGGCAGCGAAGCTGGGACAGTCGCGCATGATGAAGGCGAAGTGACCGCAAAAGATATCCTTACGGTTGCGATCCTGCGCTTTGATCGATGCTCCCGACAAAATGGAGCCGGCAGGTCGCCTGCTCGATGGCGACCCCAATTCCTGGGGCGGCCACGGCAAATGCGTGTGGGGAGGCGATCTTGAACGAAGCAGACTACATCGTCATTGGAGCCGGCTCTTCGGGAGCTACCATTGCCGCGCGCCTGTCCGAGGATGGCCGTACTCGTGTCGTCCTTCTGGAAGCCGGCGGGTCGGATAAGAGCCTTTTCATCCAGATGCCGGCGGCCAGCTATCTCTATGCGATCGGAAACAAAAAATACGACTGGTGCATAAAGGGAGAAGCCGACCCCACGCGCCATGGCCGCCGCGATGACATGCCTCGAGGCAAGACGCTGGGCGGATCGAGTTCGATCAACGGAATGCTTTACGTGCGCGGCCAGCCGCAGGACTTCGACGACTGGGCCACACTGGGCAACCGCAACTGGGATTTCCAAAGCGTCCTGCCCTTCTTTCGCAAGGCGGAGGACAATGAGAACGGCGAGGATGAATATCACGGTGTCGGCGGGCCGCTCAAGGTTTCCAACCTACGTACCAGCCATCGTATCTCCGAGGCGTTTCTGGAAGCGGCAGTGCAGTGTGGGTTGCGCAGAACCGCCGATATCAACCGGCCGCCCAACGATGGGATCGGCTTCACGCAGGCGACGCAAATCCGCGGTCGCCGCTGCAGTTCGGCCCGTGCCTATCTGTGGCCCGCCAAGTCGCGCAAGAATCTCGATGTCCGCACCCATGCCTGGGTCAAGCGCGTCCTGCTCGACGGAAAGAAGGCGACAGGCGTCGAGTATGAGCAGGGTGGGCGCACCTGCACGCTCCGCGCACGGCGCGGCGTGATCCTTTCGGCCGGCGCATTGGCGTCGCCGCAGATTCTGATGCTTTCAGGCGTTGGCCCGGCGCAACACTTGCGGGAACATGGAATAACGCCGCTGCACGACCTTGCCGGTGTCGGCAAGAACTTTCAGGATCACCCCGGAACCAATCATACCGCATACGTCAACAGGCCGACCTACAACGTCCAGACGAACCTGATCCATAAGGCGATCTTCGGCGCACAGTGGTTGTTTCTTGGTCGCGGCCCCGGCAGTACGCCCGACACCCACGTCATAGGCTTTACCCGTTCCAAGCCAGAGCTAGCGCGCTGTGATATCCAGTATCATTTCACCCCGGTGGGATATGACTTCGGCGAAGACGGGCCGATCATGTTCGACCGACCGGCCGTGACCGGCATCACCAACATCCATCGGCCGTATTCTCGCGGTGAGATTACGCTTCGCTCCGGCGACTTCCGTGACCAGCCCTGTGTTCAATCGAACCTTTTTGGCGACGAGCGCGATATCGACACGCTAGTCGCCGGCGCCAAACTGATGCGGCGGATATTCAGCACGAATCCATTGGCGTCCTTCGTCACCGGCGAGATGTTCCCGGGCGCCCGGGTCCAGAAGGACGACGAATGGCGCGATCACGTCCGGCGTACGGCAATCGGCATTTATCACCCTGCCGGCACCTGCAAGATGGGCTCCGATGCAATGGCCGTCGTGGACGATCGCCTGGCGGTGCATGGGCTTGAGGGCCTCTATGTAGCCGACGCCTCGATCATGCCGATAATCGTCAGCGGGAACCTGAATGCCAACTGCATCATGATCGGGGAGCGTTTGGCACATTTCCTGCGAGAGGGCACCATCTGAGCGCTTTGATGGTGTCGGCAATCGACCTGCCCATCGAAGCCACACGTTAAACGGAAGTCATGGAAGGGAAAGAAAATGACAAATCTGGAGGGTAAGAAGGCCATCGTAACCGGGGCCAGTTCGGGCATCGGCAACGCTACGGCGCGTTATTTATCCGAGCAGGGCGTGGAGCTTGCCATCATCGGCAGAAGCGAGAAGAAACTCGCTGCGCTGGCAGGCGAGCTACCCGCAAAGGCCACGGCGATTGCCGGTGACATGGCCGATCCTGCGTCAATTGCCAAGGCCAGCGAACTGGCATGGGCTCAGTTGGGCAGCGTTGATGTCCTTGTCCATGCCGCAGGCGTCCTGACGCCCGCATCGATTGAAGACATGACGGTGGAGCGGTGGCGTGAGCAGATTGACGTTAATCTCTCGGGCTCTTTCTACATGATGCGGGAATCGGGCCTGCGCATGAAGCAGCAGGGACATGGCAGCATCGTCAGCATCGGCTCCGACCTGTCGTTCAAGGGCGCGCCTATGTATTCCCATTACTGTGCGGCCAAATCCGGCGTGGTGGGCCTGACACGCGCCTTTGCACTGGAACTCGCGCCAACCGTGCGTGTCAATTGCGTATGCCCCGGCCCGATCGACACACCGATGATGGAATCCGAATTCGAATGGTTCGGCGGCAGCCAGCAGACCCGCGACGAGATCATCGGCAAAATTCCGTTGAAACGCATGGGCGCTCCCGAAGAGATCGCCGCCTTCATCAGTTTCGTCGCATTTCAGGCAAGTTTCTCGACCGGTAATATCCTCAGCACGGATGGCGGAACGACTATCTGAACACCGACCAATCTCAAATCATCGAATTTAGCGAAGCCGCGCCGGAGACGGTCTCCAGCGCGGGAGAGGAAACGAAGACATGACGGCCTTGAACATAGCGATCATACCGGGCGATGGTGTGGGGGTTGAGGTAACCTCGATTGCCTGGGAGGTTTCGCTTGCCGCTGCCAGCAAGTGCGGGATTTCCTTGTCGAGCACGTCGTTTCCCTGGTCCTGCGACTACTACCTCAAGAACGGGTTCATGATGCCGGAAGACGGCATCGACACGCTGCGGCGTTTCGATGCGGTCCTGCTCGGTGCGATCGGCTGGCCGGCCAAGGTTCCCGACGACGTTTCCCTGCACGGACTGCTGCTGCGAATTCGCAAGGAGTTCGATCTTTACGCGAATATTAGGCCGCACCGCCTGCTGCCGGGAATAGTAGGTCCGTTGCGCTCGAAAGAAATCGATATCCTGTGCATCCGCGAGAACACCGAGGGAGAATATGCCGGCGCTGGTGGTCGGATCCATCGCGGCACTCGGGACGAGGTTGCCGTCGAAACCTCGATCTTCACCCGACAAGGCGTCGAGCGAATCCTCCGCTACGGATTCGAGATGGCACGCAAGCGCGGGAAGCGCCTTGCGTCGGTCACCAAGTCGAACGCACAGCGCCATTCGATGGTGTTCTGGGACGACGTCACCCGGCTTTTGGCCACTGAATATGCCGATGTCGAGGTGCATAGCTATCATGTGGACGCCCTGGCCGCGCGGATGATCATCGCGCCCGAGACATTGGATGTCGTCGTCGCATCCAATCTGTTCGGTGACATACTGTCCGATATCGGCGCGGCCATTCAGGGTGGCTTGGGTTACGCCGCTTCCGCCAATGTCGATCCGACCGGCCGATCCCCTTCGATGTTCGAGCCGGTTCATGGTTCAGCGCCCGATATCGCCGGAAAAGGACTTGCAGAATCCGATGGCGGCGATATGGTCTGCAGCCATGATGTTCGAACATCTTGGCCAGCCCGGTTTGGCGGCGACGATCACGGGGGCGTTGGAAAGGGTCTGCGCCCGTGGAATCGGAACGGGCGCCGAAACCGCCGGTACCGAAACCATTCGCGCCGAAATCCTCGGCGAAATATGATGCCCATACGGGATTTCTCAAAAACGTTATCGTGAAGGACAGACACCATGGCATTGAAGGATAAATCACTTTTCAGGCAGGCCGCACCGGTCGGCGGAAAATGGATTGAGGCCACCGCAGGCCCCGGCCTGGACGTGGTCAACCCGGCGACGGGTGCGGTGCTTGGGCGCGTGCCGCAACTGGGCGCCGGCGAGGCCCGCGAGGCGATCGAGGCTGCGAAGCGGGCCATGGAACCGTGGAGCGAGCGCACGGCCAAGGAGCGTTCAGGCCTGCTGCGGCGCTGGTTCGAACTGATCATGGCCAACAAGGACGACCTCGCCGAAATTCTCACCCTTGAGCAGGGAAAACCGCTGACCGAGGCGGCAGGCGAGATCACCTACGGAGCAAGTTTCGTCGAGTGGTTCGCCGAGGAAACACGCCGCATCTACGGGGATATCATCCCCGGCCATCAGAAGGATAAACGCATTCTGGTGATGAAGCAGCCGATCGGCGTGGTGGCGGCGATAACGCCGTGGAATTTCCCGAACGCCATGATCACGCGCAAGGTCGCGCCCGCACTCGGCGCGGGCTGCGGCGTGGTGCTGAAGCCGGCCTCACAGACACCGTTTTCAGCGATAGCGCTTGCCGTTCTAGCCGAGCGCGCGGGTATTCCCCTCGAGCTTTTCAGCGTAATTACTGGCCCGGCGCGTGAAATCGGTGGTGAAATGACCGCGAATTCCCTAGTGCGCAAAGTGACCTTTACCGGATCTACCGAGATCGGTGCGGAACTGATGCGCCAGAGCGCGGCCACGATCAAGAAGATGGGACTGGAACTGGGCGGCAATGCGCCTTTTGTGGTTTTCGATGACGCTGATCTCGATGCCGCGGTCGAAGGAACGCTGATCTCCAAGTTTCGCAACAACGGGCAGACCTGCGTTTGTGCGAACCGGATTTATGTTCAGGACAGCGTTTTCGAAGCCTATTCCGCCAAGCTATGCAAGGCGATTGCCGAACTGAAAGTGGGCGACGGAATGGAGCCCGGCGTAGTGTTAGGTCCATTGATCGACAAGGCAGCGGTCGAGAAAGTGGAGGAACACATCGCGGACGCACGATCCTTGGGCGCCAATTTGATGCTTGGCGGAGCGCGACACGAACGTGGCGGAACCTTCTTCCAGCCGACGGTGCTGACCGACGTGACAGCCGACATGCTCATTGCCAGGGAGGAGACATTCGGTCCCGTGGCTCCGCTGTTTCGTTTCACGGATGAAGCCGACGTCATCCGGCAGGCGAACGACACGGAGTTTGGGCTTGCTTCCTATTTCTATGCCAGCGACCTGTCGCGTGTATTCCGGGTCGCTGAAGCGCTCGAATACGGGATGGTCGGTGTCAACACAGGGTTGATTTCAACAGCCGAAGCTCCCTTTGGAGGCGTCAAGGCCTCAGGGCTCGGACGAGAAGGCTCCCGCTACGGAATGGAAGAATTTCTGGAACTCAAATACGTATGCCTAAGTGTTTAATGCCACGCGCGGTGGAGATTTTCCGTGAAGAAATAGGCGGCGAGCCCGAAGGGCGTCGAGGGGTGGGGCAATGGTGAGAGCGACGACGACATAACGGCAACCGGTCGAAGGACCAACGATCCGGGAAATCTGAACATGTGCACGTGCTTCGGGCACGACCAAGATGAATAGATCCAGATCAGCGGACTGCCATTAGGGCCCTGCGGACAATCGTTCCGCTTTAACGAGGCCGGAACGATGACCGCATCCCGACTTTGAAGGTTGCTAAACGTCGAAGAAGTTCCTGCCAGGCCGGCGCCATCCAATGATGCACAGGTGTGAATGTAACATTTTGAAGCAACTTGCAAATATTTGTAAGATTTTGAAAATCATAAATTCAATTAGACTACTTGTCGCCGATCAATTTGCGCGTCACAGTTTCTATATGAACAACATGAAGAATTTGAGAGCGCAAGCAAGATTAGTTGCGAGGGCCGCGCAAGGGATACTTGGGCCTCGCTCGTTGAGTCGAGTTGTCAGCGATCATATTGCTTTTTTCGAGTTCCTTAGGGAAGGCGGCGCAACGTGGGACCAGATTGCCTCGCTCATGGCAAGTGAGGGTTTGCGTTCGCGTAAGGGTAACGTCGTAAATGCCGGCGTGCTGCGGGCACTTTGCTCGCGGGCGGCGGCACATGCGTCATCTGGAAGACGCCGGTCTGAACCAAATCTACGAGCTTCCTGGCACGCTACAGTTGAACAGCGCGTCACTCCGCCAGTGGTGCCGACGGGCTCAAAATCAACAAGCGTTTCGCTGGCGGACACGATAGCTCGCACTGCACGAATTCGCGGAATTTCATCGAACGAAGGGGTTAGTAATGACGAAACTTGTGATCAAGGGAACGCTTTCAGGCCTCGAAATGGGGATTGGGAGCGATGCCCGGGAGTTCGGCTATACGCCGCGGGCGCTGGCTGAGCAGTTGCGGTTTGTTGCGATGGATTACCTTATCCTTGAACGGGACTATGCGGCGTCGCAGACGCGCGGAAATGTGTTGAAGAGCATCGCCAACGTCACGGAAGGTAATCCGGAGACGATCGGCCTGCGAGGCTTTGGCCTTGAGGGGGACGCATTGGCGGCGGTTTGCGGGCAATATCCGACCGCCTCCGTCAAGCTCCATGGCGTGGAAGACTATGAGGATATCTATGTGCCGGGACGGTTGGACCTGGAAATCGCCGCATTCAAGAAAATGGCAGCGATCCACGCAAGGAAAAGCGCGCCGGTGCTGTTCAAGGCGGAGAACATGGGGACGGGGCTTGAAGGGGCGCAGGCGCCGGATGCCTTGACCAGCAAGGAGAAACTCAAGGCGCTTGGAGAGGCGTCACCAGTCCAGTTCGCGGAGGCGATCGCCCATGCGGAAGCCTTGCTGAAGCGCACGCTTCAGGTTGGCGATGGTGCGGCGGGTCGCAATCTGAAGATGGCGGATCATGTCGAGGCGCCGCCGAAATGGAAACTGATCAACCGGGTGCTCGACCTGATCTGGCCGCTGGAGAAAGGTCCGATGCATTGGCGCACGATGGCGAAAGTGCGCAACATCATCAACCATGTGATCATCTATGTCTTCGAGACGGACGAAGAAAGCAGGCTGCGCGCGAAGAAATCCGAGCGGCTGATCAGTCTTGGAACTGACAGTGACAATGAGGACTTCCGGTTCGATCCGGGCATGCTGTCGACGATTCTGACTTACCGTCACCAGGTCAACACGCTGCGGGAAGCGGTCAAGTATGTGGAAAAGCGCAAGTTCGTAATTGAGGCGGCTCATCCCTATCCTCGGCCGGAGCATGTGATCCAGCGCATCCTGCGGTTGGAGGCAAAGGTCTTCTATCCGCTTCTCGACTGGCGGCGTGAACTGGAAGCGCGGCTTCGTCTTGGCGACTACCGGACCTCGGATGCGGGGGTGCGCCGCCCGACGGGCGGCATCTACGCCGTGCCCGGCGTGCCGACGATAACGAAAGGTCTGTCGCAGGCGGCGATCGTGGCCCGGCTTGTCCGCGCCTGGCGGGTCTTTCTAAGGGAGGGCCCGAAAGCGCCGCCGAACAAGGGCGTACGCAAGAAGCCGGCGTCGAAAGGCAAGAAGTCGATAAAAGTTGATTACCCGAAATAAGTCATTAAAAACAATATTTTGAAAAGACGTTTCGGTCGTTAGGCCAGCAAGTTTTCGCGGCCATGTCAGCCTTGTTCTTGTCGCAAAGAACAAGGAGACGGCAATGACGACAGCAACGAACAACACCCCCAAAATGAAGCCCGGCGCGAAGATGCGAGTCATCAGCTTATGCACGGGGATCGGCGGGGATGTCGCTGCATTCCGGCAGGCGGGAATTTCTCACGAGATGGTGGCAATGGCGGAATTTGATCCGCTGGCGGCTGCGGTCCTGGCGCAGAAGTTTCCCGATATCCGCAATCTCGGCGACATTACAGCAATTGACAATTGGAAGGATTATTATGGACAAGTCGATCTTCTCATCGCAGGTATCCCCTGCCAGCCCTATTCCGCAGCCGGCAGGCAGCGCGGAACCAACGACACCCGCGACCTCAGTCAGGAGGTCTTGCGCATCGTCAAGACGGTCGCGCCCAAAGTCATCCTCATCGAAAACGTCCCGCAATTCGCGACGGTCGATGAGGGAAGGCCCTTCCGGGCCTTCACCAACGGACTTCGTGACTCCACCTACACGACTGGTCATCGAGTCATCGACGCGAGCGACTTCGTCGCCCAGCGCCGCAGACGGTTGTTCCTTTGCGGACATCGCGGAGATGCCGGGACCTCACCTGATGCGCTACTCGCTCTCGCGGCGGGCAGCACAGGGAGTGCTCAGGCGGGCGGAGAGGCACCGGTATCGCCTTCATCCGTCTTTGCTGGAGGGACTGCTGTGCTGCATCCGGCGCGGCTCGGCACGCTGATGGCGAGCGGTTCAGGCATGAACCGCGCGGGTATGAAGGGCCACGAAATGGACTTTCTGGTTGTCCAGGAGTTCCCGGAACGCGGCCTTGTGGTCCGGCGACCGACGCCGCTGGAGGCGCTGAGGGCGCAGGGTTTTCCGGACAACTGGCTGGACGGCCTATCCTTCCGTGGACGGCCGTTACGCGATATCGAGAAATATCGCCTCGTCGGGAATAGCTGGCCGGTTCCGGTGACGGCGGCGATCCTTTCGCAGATGGACCGGCACTGGATGAACCCGGACTGATCGGACATTATCAGTACAAGGCATGAGGGGCCGGTGCGATTGCGCCGGCCTCTTTTCTTTCGTCTGCCGAAAAACTTTGAGATCATTAGGCCACCAACTGCGAGTGGCGCTGTTGGAATGGGACTCCATGCAAAGCAAAGGAGTTTCCCATGGGCAAGACATCATCATCTTCAAAAATATCACACCCGAAAGCAGCAGCGGGGTCTGAGCCTCCTCGCATTGTCTTCGTCGGCAGCGACAAGGGCGGCGTCGGCAAGAGCTTTGTGAGTGCTCTCGTCGCCGATCTCATGGAAATCAACGGTCGTGACTTCAGGATCGTGCAGATCGACGAACAGGACAGGCTTCCATCCCTGTTCGGCGACCGGGTGACGACCGTAGCCCCGGCGCGCCTCGATGACCTGAGACGCGACCCTGCGGCAATCGTGACGGCCTTCGATCCGCTTTATTCGGCGATAGAGCGTTCGCTTGAGGACGGTGTGGCGCTGATCGTCGACATCGGTGGCCCGCAGCAGCAACTTGTAGAAGAATATTGCGGCCTGGTCGATCTGGATGCCGACTTGCTGGAAGCCGGAGAGTCTGCGACATGGCTTGTACCAGCGACGGCGGAACCAGAGGCGATGCGTGGTGCGGTGCGAACGGCCAAGGCCGTCGAGCGGGTGCTGCCATCTGTCATGCGGGGGATTGTTCTCAACGGCCGCGACGGCCCGTTCCGATTCTATCCCGGCTCGCCTGCCGATCTGGTCTGGCGTGAGGGATTGGAACCACTCTGCCACCAAGTCAATCTTGTAAAATTGCCGGCGATCGCTCCAGGGTCGTGGCTGCCATTTGAGGCTGCGGGGAAGCGGTTTGTGGATGTGGTAGCCGCCGAAATTTCCGAGATCCAGGCATGGACCGGCCGCAGTCGTCCAGCGGCCAAAGTCTTGCGCGGTGACGTTGCCGCCTTCATCGCGCATGCCAGTCAGTCGTTCAAATCTCTGTCCCTGAATGCGCGAGGACTGAGCGATGAAGCATGATTCAAAAGCGCAGACTGACTTCGATGCGCTCGTGCAAAAAGCCATCCGCGACCGAAAAGACGGCCGGGCGGAAATCGTGCGACAGCTTTCGATTCTTCCACTCGAACAACTGGCGTCCGTGCCGCCCTCGGCACTTGCCATGATCGGTCCTGAGGGCCTGGCAGCTCTGGCCGCACAACGTGGCGAGTTTGTGGGGCTTGCCCCAAAACCCTATCCGGCAGCTACGAAGGCGATAACAACCCCTCCGTCTGTTGCAGCTACAAATCCCGGATTGTCAGCGAAATGGAGACTTCTGTCTCCAACGGCTCTGATCTGCATCGGGATCATTCTTGCCGCCCTGTCGTTCGATCGGGTCCTGGCAACGGTAGTGCCTTCAACGACCGGAGGAACGTTGTCGAGGAATGCGATGGAGTGGCCGCGCTGCTTGCGGCTCGACAGACGCACAGACGGCTGTGTTTACCGTACGGGCGGCAGCCGGCTTTCGCTCGTCAGCGCTGCTGAACTGCTGCACATCGATGTTCCCAATCTCGCTGACCTGAACCGGCATCTGGCAGGCAGCTCCAGTATGCCGCTCCCTGCAGGTTCGCTCATTGTTGTCTTGCGTGACCGGTCTCGCTTGTCAGGGAGGTCATCATGAAGCTTCATCCATTGACACCGCGCCAGCCGGTCCTGCTGGCCAACGTCTCACAGGCGGTCGCCACCATTGTTGTCACCTGTGCGCTCTTTGCAGCGATGATGACGGTGTTGCCACCTATTGCCTGGCTCGGACATCTGGACGAAGCAAGAGGTACCAACATGGCCTTTCTGTTTGGCCTCGTGCGAGACTACGTGGCGCATTCGTTCAACCGGAATGATCTGCTCGGCGCAATGATCCAACTGATCGATCTTCCGTTTGCGCTGGCCTCTGCGCTTTCCACATTCGGCGTCGGTTTGCCTGTTGGCGTCCGGGGTACCGCGGCTCTGCTGGTCGGGGCAATCGCCGGTCTGGAAGCAAGGCAGGCCGTGCTTGCCGATGTCCTCGCCGAGCCCCTCGTGTCCCACGTCAATGGGCCACAACTCGTTGCCGGAAAAGCTGCAATACGCAGCTTGTCAGCAGCCTGGGCAAAACGGTTTGGTGGCGCCGATTCCGGCGTCGAACTTGTTGCCGGTCTCACCATGCCGCGACCGCTCGAAGCGGAACATATACTGCTGGCCGGCGGGACGGGTGCTGGCAAGACGACGGTGATGGAAACCATCATGGACAGTGCGATCAAACGCGGTGACAAGATCCTCGCGCTCGACGTCAAGGGCGATGTAACCGCCCGCTTCCCTATCGACGATTTCTGTCTTCTGGCACTCGACGATGCCCGCAGCAGTCGTTGGATGCTTGGTCTTGACATAGTTACGCCGGAAGACGCGGCGGAACTGGCGACAGAAATCATCCGGGAGACGAACGATCCATCATGGTCGGCGGGTGCGCGGCAAGTGCTGACCGCGATCCTCGTTCGCCTTCAGAATGAAGCAGCTAAACGCGGAAAAGTCTGGTCATGGACAGACCTAGATCAAATCCTTTCGAAACCCGTCGCGGATCTGTTCAGGCTTCTGCGGCAAAGCGATCCGGTTGCCGCGTCACTGATCAATGTCGAGCAGGATCAAACACAGCGGCAGGCGATGTCCTTCTACTTCGTTCTGGCTGCCAATGCCGGTCAGATGGCAAAGGCCTTTGCCGCCATGGGCGGGTCTTCGCGAAATGTAACAAAATCACCGGGCGTCTCAATCCGGCGATGGGCTCGCGGAGCCGGCAGTGCAAACCTGATCCTGCGCCAATCACGGCGGCAGCCTGAGCTTTCTGCGTCGATGTTCCGGATCGTGTTGAAGATCGTTGCCGACAATGCCGGCTCAATATCTTACTCAGACGGCAAAAGTCCTCCGGCCACCTGGCTCTGCCTTGATGAGCTACCACAGCTTGGACATTCGCCCGCTATACCCCGTCTTGCAGCGATCGGTCGATCCCTTGGCGTAAGGATCGTGGCGGCAATCCAGTCTCCGGCACAGCTCAAGGAAATCTATGGGGCGGATGGTGCACAGCACCTGCTCGACAACATGACGACGAAGATCGTAGGTCGGCTCGCGAGCGGCAGCACCGCGTCAGAAATTTCCTCTATATGGATCGGCAACCGAACCGTCTCCTGGATGGAGGAGACAGGCCATGGCCCGGACGGAAAGCCGCGATCGGAGCGGAAGACACAGGGAATCCCTGTCGTCGATCCGCAATTCCTTTCCGACGCTCTCGGGCTCACCGCCCGCTCGGCCAAAAGTTCGCGCATCAGAGCCCTCGTCATAGGTCACGGCAATATAGCAATGCTCAGTTGGCCTGTTGGTCTCTGGAACGCGCGGAGACCTGCGGATGTCCCGCGACAAGGGCACGGCCGCTCATGAAGAACAACGTTGACCTGGCTCCGCGCAAGCTGGCCATGATCATCGTCGATGCCTCGGGAAAAGACAGCCCGATGCTGCCCCTGAAACAGACAGCACGTCTGCCATGCCCGGGGTCGATGCGACCCCGGGCATCGAAAAAGAGATGAGCATATCGGAGCGTCGAGCATGGCGGTGCTCCGCAAGGAGGACGACGCGGGAATTCGCGCATGTCGCGACCGGTTAGCCGGGTTGCCGCAGGAGCGTCAGCAAAGCGCCTTCGGAGAAGGGACGCGGGACCGACAGCCCCCGGCAAGGCATTCCGTTCCGGACACCACAGCGGGATGGGCCTCCTTTTGGATACTAAAAAATAGACAATAAAAACATACGCTTAAAAGTCTTCTGAGGTCATTAGGCCAGCAACCTTTTTGAGCCGGGCGACCATGGAGTCATCAAGGAGATGAACCATGGTGGCAACCTGGACCCCCGCGGCGAGCGCGGACTATTACACGAAGCAGACGGCATACTACACGGGCGAAACAGGTGTTGAGCCGCGCGGTGTGTGGTTTGCCCCGGCAGGCGATCATGGCCTTGTCGACGGAGCCGTCGTTGAGGCTGCTCTATTCGATCGCCTGTTCTCCGGCAAGGATGCCGAGGGGCAATCCCTTGTCACCAATGGCGGCGGTCGCATCAATCGGGTTCCAGCTTTCGATGTGACGCTGTCCGCGCCGCGGTCAGTGTCCTTGATGTGGGCGCTCGGCGGTGCAGATACGCGATCTGCCATCGAAGCCGCGCATGCGGATGCGGTTCGCCAGACGCTCCAGCTTGTGGAAAAGGAAGCGGCGTTTGCTCGGCGCGGCCGGGGCGGTAGCCGGATCGAACGGGTCTCTTTGTCGGCGGCGGTCTTCCGCCATGGCGAAAGCAGGCCGGCAGAGCATGCCGATGGCTTCACATTTGCCGATCCGAACCTTCATACCCATTGCGTTATTCTCAACCTGGCGACGCGGTCGGACAAATCGGTTGGAGCACTGCATTCCACCGTCTTGCGCGACTGGAAGATGGCCACAGGAGCCACCTATCACGCAGCTCTCGCTGCGGGGGTGATGAAGGCAGGTCTTCAGATCGACCGTATTGGCTCCAACGGCGTCTTCGAGATTGCAAGCGTGGCTGATGAAACGATCACCTACTTCTCCGCCCGTCGTCAGGAAATTGTGGAAGAACTGAAAACAGCGGGCGAGCACGCTGAGCGGTCGGCCGCCCTTGCTGCAGCGATTGCGCGGTCTAGTCGCAAGGTGAAGGACAAGGACGGAATTGACCGGGAACTGGCCTGGCGCGATGCAACACGCCGTATCGGTTTTACGGCAGTGGCTGTCATTGAAAACCAGCGCCGATCCTTTGACGACGCAGGCCAACACAATGAAGCTGTTGCCGAACGGCTGGCAGCCATTCCCGCGAAGCTGACTGAAACCAGAAGCGTGTTTGAGCGTCGCGATGTTGTGCGCGCCGTAGCAGAAGCCTTGGTCGGCTCGGGTCTCGGGGCCGAGCGCATTGACGTGGAAGTGTCCAAACTGCTGGAGACCGCAGAGGTTGTGGAACTTGGCCGCGACCGCATCGGCCTTCCACGTTATTCGACGCCGGAGATGGTCCGGATCGAGCGCGAAGTGGTCGATATGGCCGCTGGAATGGCGAAATCCCTCAGCTTCCAGATCGATGGCGAGCGTCTTGTTGCCGACTGTCGCAAGAGAGGGCTGAGCGAAGAGCAGCAGATTGCTGTCACATATGCGACCGGCAAAGCGGGGATCGCGGTTGTCGAGGGAGCGCCCGGGACCGGCAAAACGACCTTGCTTGCACCTGCGGTCACAGCCTGGAAGACGGCCGGATACCGCGTCGTTGGTGCTGCGAGCGCCTGGAGAGTTGCAAATACCCTTCGCGACGATCTCGATATTGAGGCGCGGGCCACAGCCTCCTGGCTTGCGCGGGCAGAACACGGGTTACCGTTCCTCGATGCGAAAACTGTTCTGATCATCGATGAAGCGGGGCTCTTGGCTTCGCGAGACATGCACGGTCTTCTAACCGCCGCTCGGGTTGCCGGGGCAAAAGTGCTTCTCACTGGCGATCGCGGTCAATTGCAAGCGATCGGAGCGGGGTCAGGCCTGCGGCTTGTTGCCGAGGCGATCGAGGCAGTCCGTGTTCAAACCATTGTCCGGCAACGCGAGGCCTGGGCCCGTGATGCCGTGGCAGCCTTCGGGCGGGGGCAGGCTGACAAGGCGCTTGCCGGGTTTGCCGAGCGGAACCTATTGATTGAAGCGGATGGTGAGAAGGCCGCAGTCAAGGCCGTGGTTGATCGTGTCGACCAATACCTCGGGTCGTCAAAGCCGAACTCCTTCCTGATCGTCGCGAAAACCAATGCTGAAGTGGCGGCAATCAGCCGAGAGGTCCGCACACGCCTGCGCGAAAAACACCTCATTCGGGGCGAGGACATCGGGATCGATGCCGTTACTCCGTCTGGACATGCAAACCGCGTCGACATTGCTGCAGGAGACCAGATTCGGTTCCTGGTCCGAAATGACAGGGTCGGTGTGATCAACGGTACAGTCGGCCGAGTGATTGCTGTCAAGCCTGTTGGTCCCGGCACGGACAGAGCATTCCGCAATCATGCAACCCTCACAGTGAGGATCGGTGACAGAACCGTCCAGTTCGACAGTTCCGAACTTACAGACGAGCAGGGCCGGGCGAGACTTGGGCTGGCCTATGCCTCGACAATCTACGGTGCCCAGGGTGCGACCGTCGAGCAGACCGCAGTTCTCGTTTCCCCCGCCTTTGACCGGCATGACATCTATGTCGCGGTAAGCCGCGCCAGGGGCGAAACCGCTCTGGTTGTGGATAGTCGACGGATCGACAAGGAGATGGCAGCGGCAGATTTGAGCCTGCCTGAACCGGACCAGGATAGCCGCAGGCGCTGGCTCGGCGAGCGCATGGCAATCGCGCATATCAAACAGACAACGCTCGACTATCTGCCGAGCGAACGCGATGCGCCCGAGCCAGTGCGAAGCAGGACCTGGGAGGCTGACCATGCGCTCTGATGCCGTCTCTCAGGATCGTCCTGTGCTTCGCTATCGCCCCGGCATTCCCGTGCCAGAGCGACGCAGAAAGCCACGTCCGCGCCGAAACCATGCCGCTGAGCGGGCCATGCCGGATCTCATTCTCGACATGTCCGAACGCCCGCGCGTGTCTGCCGACGAGGTCGCGGCCATCGAAACCCATCTCGCTGATCAGATCAGCGAGCTGCTTACCCGGTGCTCCAACTCATCAGGCTGTACCGCGAATACAAACCACACAACCAACAAAGGAAACTGAACATGAACACTGCTCAACCTACACCCGCATCGGTCGCTGCTCCGAAAAACACAATCGCCAAGTCGCTTCCCAAGTCCCAGTCGCTGACAAACTGGGGCTTGAAGGATGTCATCCACGACGTGCGAACGTCTGCATTCTGTGGTCCAACCGCGGTGGCTGCGATTACAGGGCAGCCCATATCGGTGGTGCGCGATGCCTACCGCTTTGTCCGCTTCGAACACCGCTGGATCGGCTTTCCTCGCCGTCCGCCAATAATGGGAACCACCAGCGAGGAACTCGCGTCTGTTCTCAGGCTATTCGGCTTTGATGGCCATTGGGAATACCACACCGATAAGCCGACCTTGGCTGCCTACCTCAAAGCTCGCCAAGGCTATTGTCGCACACACCCGACAGCCGTCTTTTTTGGACGGCACGTAGTTGCCATCAAAGGTTGGGAATTTTGCGACACCTTTACAGACGGGCAAGTTGTCGAAGCTGATGACGCTCCCCATCGCCGCAAACGTGTAAAAGCCGTTTTTGTCATCACCGAACAAATCGCGCCGACAACATTCCCACGAAAGTGGATCTTGTGAGTGGGTTGACATGTCAACTCGCCGAAGAAAATGCCGGACATCACAGAGGCTGTCCGGTAGTCAAAAACCAGGAACAAAGCGAAGAACAGGAGATTACGGGCATGGCAAAGACACTCATGAAACAATTGGCGGCCGGTGATGTGGCTCCCACATTGCGTGTCGCTGCCTACCTGCGTGTATCGACCGGACGCCAGGCCGACTCCGATCTGTCGATTCCGGACCAGAGAAAACAGCTCTCCGGTTTCTGCACATCAAAAGTCTGGCATATTGTCGAGGAGTTCGTTGAATCAGGCGCCTCTGCGACCGATGACAACCGGCCCGAATTTCAGCGAATGATTGAACGCGCAACGGATGCCGATCATCCATTTGATGTTATCGTCGTTCACTCATATTCTCGGTTTTTCCGTGATAGCTTCCAGCTGGAATTTTATCTCAGACGGCTTGCCAAGGCTGGCGTCCGACTGGTGTCAATTACCCAGGAACTCAATGACGATCCTGCCCAGGTCATGATGCGTCAGGTGATCGCGCTCTTTGACGAATACCAGTCAAAGGAGAACGCGAAACATGTTTTGCGAGCGATGAAAGAAAACGCGCGACAAGGCTTCTACAACGGGTCACCCGTTCCCCTGGGTTACCGCGCTGTCGAGGTCGAACGACGTGGCACGAAGGTCAAGAAGCAGCTGGAAATCGACCCTGTCGATGCCGAAACGATACGGCTTATTTACAGGCTCTATCTGTATGGCGATGGCAAATCCGGCCCGCTTGGCATCAAGGAAATCGTCAAGCGGCTCAACAGTGAAGGATACCGGACCAAGCGCAATTCGAGATTTGGCGTTGGCACCTTGCACGCCATTCTGACTAACCGCGTCTATATCGGCGAATGGGTCTTCAATAAACGGGATTCCAAGACATTCAAGGACAAGCCCGTTTCTGAACACATCATGGTGCCTGTGCCCGCCATTATCGAACGTTCGGAGTTTGAAATGGTCCAACAGACCCTCAGGCAGCGCAATCCCCGCGTGACGCCGCCTCGGGTTGTGACTGGGCCGATCCTCCTGACCGGCCTTGCCACCTGCGCGACCTGTGGCGGCGGCATGACGCTCAGAACAGGAACATCGCGCAGCGGCAAGATACACCGCTATTACACCTGCTCGAACGCGGCACGTGCCGGTAAGTCCGCATGCAAGGGACGCTCCATCAGGATGGATACACTCGACACGCTGGTCGTCGACAATCTATCCGAACGATTGTTCACCTCCGAACGGCTCGCCGACATCCTGTCAGCGATTTCGGCAAATCGTGCTGCCAAGTCGGCAGAAGTTGATCAACGCATCATCCGATTGCAGAGCGAACTAACTGACACGGAAACCCGATTGAAGCGGATCTATTCCATGGTCGAGGATGGCAGTGCCGAAATGGATGACATCCTTCATGACCGTATCACTTCGCTCAAGCTTGACCGCGATCGCCTGAAGGCCTCGCTGGAGCGGATCAAAACCCATGCAGTTCCGGCTGCCAATATTCCGCCGGCAGTGATCGAAGAGTTCGGGCGCATGATGCGGGAGAACATAGCGACCGGCGAAATTCCCTTCAGGAAAGCCTATCTCAAATCCGTCGTCGACCAGGTGATCGTCGACGACAAACAGATACGGATCGTCGGTTCAAAACACATGATAGAAAGCGCCGTATTCGGCGGCAAAAAAATTTCCCAGGGTGTTCGCAGTTTTGAACGGAAGTGGCGCGCCCGAAAGGATTCGAACCTCTGACCCCCAGATTCGTAGTCTGGTGCTCTATCCAGCTGAGCTACGGGCGCGCATGCAAAGCGAAAAATCGCCTGCGAGGCCGTTCTCCTAAAACGGACCGCCGGGGATTGCAAGCGGATTTGGCGAAAAAAGCGCCCCCCGCCAAATTCGATCGCTGCAACGCACTAAAGTTGCCCGGAAACGGCGATTACCGAGCTCTCTTGGCCATCAGCGGACTCTCAGCCGGCTTTGGTTAACGTCGCAATCGGGTTCAACAAACCCGGCATATGTCCGCACACCGGGCCGGAGAATCAGCACGGGCGGCCACATGTCAATCGAGTGATCCGGGCCCAGGCAAGAGCCTGTGTGGAACACGGCAAATGCCATGCACGCCCCTTGCCGGCTCAGGCGCGGACGCGGAACGTGTCGAGCGGGACCGGCTGGTCGGGTAATTCGATCCGGAACGCGGTGCCTCGGGTAACCGTGTCGTCGAGTGTAATCGAACCGCCATGGGCGAGCACCAGCTCGCGGGCAATCGCCAGCCCGAGCCCGGTGCCGCCGGAGCGGGCCGAGCCGCGAAACGGCTTGAAAAGGTATTCGCGGGCCTTGGCCGGCAGTCCCGGTCCGGTGTCGGCCACTCGAATTTCCACCACCGAGCCCGAACGCTTTGCTGACAGCGTGATGCGGCGAACCAGGGCAGCGTCGTCGCTGGGATCGGTTTCAAACGCCTGCACGGCGTTGCGAACCAGATTATAGATCACCCGGAACATCTGCTCGCTGTCGGCCTCGATTTCGAGCGCCGTGTCGACATCGAGGATGATATCGATGCCAGGATCGGATTCCTCGATGACAATGTCACGGACTTCTTCGACCAGCGCGGCCAGATTGATGAAACGCCGCCGCGGCTGCGCCTCGCGCGCCTTGCCATAAGCCATCACTTCGCTGGAATAGCCGACGGCGCGGTCGATGGTGCGCAACAGTTTGGGCGCGAAGCGTTTGACCAGCGGGTCATCAACCATCGACAGGCGGTCGGACATCAATTGCGCCGAGGTCAGGATGTTGCGCATGTCGTGGTTGATCTTGGAGACGGCAAGGCCGAGATCGGCGAGATGGCGCTGCTCTTTCAAGGTCTGCTGCAGCCTGGTCTGCATTTGCGCCAGGTGCCCTTCGGCCGCGGCCAGTTCATCAACCGGTGGTCCGGGCACAATGATGTTGGCGGGGTTTTCCGGATCCTCGGAATAGGCCTGCATGTTCTCCGTCACCCGCTTTACCGGGCGAATCAACATCCGGTTGATGGAGAAGAACATCAGGCTGGCGGTGATCACCGAGATCAATACCGAGAGCAGGAACACGTTGCGGCCGTAAATCAGCATGGCGTGACGCAGCGGCGCATCATCAAGCACCAGGTCGATGATCATGTCGGGATCACCGCCCACCGGGCCATAGACGCGCATGATGCGGTCGCCGCCGAACAGGATCGTGTCAAAAGCATCAATGACCGCCCGCAGCGGCGATATCGAGGCCAGGTTATATTGATGAGTGACCATCGGCAGCTTGTCGACGGAAGCGATCATCCGGAACATGCCGTCCTTGCGCAGCGCAATGGCCTTGGTACCGGTCGCCATCAGCGTGTCGTCCTGGATCGCCTGCGGCAACTCCATCTCGTTGACGCCTTCGATCACCACAGCCGCGGCGCCGGCTGTGTTGAGCCGGTCCTCGAGCCAGCGCACCCTGGTGTTGGCAACCGAGGGTACGAAGATCAGCACCTCGGCGATCATCACGAACAGGATTGTCAGCCACAACAGCTTCGAGGAGAAACTTGTCGCCCCTGGCCAGAACCGGCGGGCAGGCCGTTGGGTTTCCACGTTCGACATGATCCACTCTCTCCCGGTCAGTGTTAGCCGAAACGCCGCAGAAAACGCACGAGCCCACGCACCAACGGTTTACGTGTGATCGGGCTATAATAGGAGATCGCGGCGCGTTTTCCAATCTCGGCCATGGTCGGATAGGGCGGCACGTAGCCGCGCACGTCCTTGAGCCGGAGGCCATTGGTGACGGCAAGCGCCCACATGTTGATCATTTCACCGGCCCCGGCGCCGGCAATCGAGACACCGAGAATACGCCCCTTGCGATCGACCACCATCTTGATCAGGCCGGTGGTGCGGCGTTCGGCCTGGGCCCGGTCGTTTTCCGCATAGGGCCAGCGCAATACCGAAATCCGGCCGCGTTGGCGCTTGCTTGCTTCTTCCTCGGTCAACCCGACATGAGCAAGCTCGGGATCGGTAAAGGTGACCCAGGGTATGATGTCGCGGTTTTCCTTGGCCGGCAGCCGGAACAGGATCTGCTGTACCACCAGGCCGGCGTGATAGCCGGCAACATGGGTGAATTGCAGGCCGCCGGCAACATCGCCAATGGCGTAGACGCGGGAATTGGACGAGCGCAGATTGGCGCCGACCTTGATGCCGCGCCGGTCATGCTTGATGCCAGCCTTGTCGAGCCCAAGTCCATCCACATTGGCAAGGCGACCAACCGCAACGAGCACGTCGGTGCCATCGACAGAGCCTGCACCGCTGTCGCGTTCGTAATTGACCCGCACACCGGTCTTGCCGCGCTTTTCCACCGAGGTCACCTTGGCGCCCTCCAGGATAGCAACACCCTCGGCACGGATATTGTCGAGCACGATCGCCGCCAGTTCCGGATCATCCTTGCCAAGTGCCCTGGCGCCTTCAACAACCGTAACCTCAGCGCCCAATCGGCGGTGCGCCTGAGCCATTTCCATGCCGATCGGGCCGCCACCGATGACAATGAGATGTTTTGGTGCGCGGGTGCGTTCAAACAGGGTTTCGTTGGTCAGGTAATCAATGTCGTCGAGCCCCGGGATCGGCGGTACGAAAGCCGACGAGCCGGTGGCGACAACGTAACGGCGGGCGCGGATTTCGGTGTCGCCGGCAACGACCGTGTTCTTGTCGACAAAGCGGGCTTCGGCCTGGATCACGTTGACGCCCATGGCACGATAGCGTTCGACCGAATCATTGGGGGCAATGGCGCCGATCACCGACTGGACATGGTCATGGACCTTGCGGAAATTGACCTTGACCTCGCCGGCGGACACGCCGAAATCGGGTGCCTCGGCAATGGCGTGGGCGTGCTTGCCTGCGGCGATCATCGCCTTGGAGGGTACGCAGCCATAATTGAGGCAGTCGCCGCCCATCTTGGCCTTTTCAATCAGAACCACGTCGACGCCAAAGGCAGCGGCGGCGGCGGCGACCGACAGGCCGCCGGAACCCGCGCCAATCACGCAAATATCAGGTGTCAATTGGCTGGTCATGGTCTGGCTACTTTCGATTGGATGAAATCGTGCTGGTGGTTACGGGGCTATGCGGACCCGATGCTATCAGTGCTCAGGCGGCCCGCGAACGATCACGAACCTTGCGAACTATGGTGGGGATGGCCGCGACAATTGCAAGGCCAACAAAGGCAATGGTGATCTCGGGGGTTACCAGATCGGCCACTGAAACCTCGCGTCCGGCCTCTGCCGCCGCGACGATGACGCTGTCGAGACCCTGGCCAAGCCAGGCATAGGCGAAGGTGCCGGGCAGGATGCCGAAGAAGGTCGCCGCCACATAGGGCCGCAGCTTGACGCCGCAAAACGCGGGCGCGATGTTCATGATGAAAAACGGAAACACCGGCGCCAGACGCAGCACGAACAGATAGCCAAAGGCGTTGTCGGCAAAGCCGTCGGCAAGCTTGGCGGCGAAAGGACCGGCGCGCTTGCGCAAAACATCGCTGAAGGCCGACCGGGCGGCGAGGAAGATCACCGTGGCACCAGCGGTGGCCGCCACAGCGGTCAGGGCGCCACCGAGCAACCAGCCGAACAGGAAGCCTGAAAAAATGGTCAGGATCGACGCCGCCGGGAACGAAAAGGCAACAGCGGTGGCATAGATGACGACAAAGCCCAGCGCCGAGCCAATCCGGTGATCGGCGACAAACTGCTTGAGCGTATCGCGCTGTTCGGCAAGAACGCTCAGTGACAGATATTCATGAAGCCCGGCCGCATAGCCTGCGCCCAGTCCAGCCACCACCACGGCCAGCGGCAGATATTTGCGCCAGGCCGGCTTGGGTTGTTCTTGCAGCGCATCGTGATTGCTGGCCATCGATTGTTCCATCTGCCTTGTCGGGGAATGGGCGTTCATGTGCTGTCTCCGGGTTCGGATTGGCGGCGCCGTGTCCGCGTTCGCTCTCGAAGACTGGTTTAGAGGCTGGTCCACACAAGCGCCAATGACAATCCCTCGCTAAATCCCAAAGTCGTGTGAGGTTGGCACCGATCATTCTCACGCTGGCGTGAGAGCGGCGTCATCCCCCGGCCCGGTGTCCGGGGTCAGTTACAGTGCGTTGATGCTCCAGTCATAGTCATAGCCGGCGATCGACGCGCCGGCGATGCGGGCGGCCTTGTCAGCACTCGCCAAGCTCGACCAATGCGCCTTGAGTTTACCCTTGCCGCCGAAATCGGAAGCGTACCAGGAATAGATCTTGGAGGCTGTGATGCGGTTATTCTCGATCTTCACACCGCGCGGATGATTGACGTAATCGACTGCATTCTGATTCAGTTGCGCATCAAGATTGGCGCCGGTGAAAGCGCGCGCGCCCAGATTGGGGCAGGAGTAGGAAGCACAGTTGAGCCCGTAATGCGACATCGGGTTTTTAAACAGCGCGCGGACGATTTCATGTTCGATCTCGTCCAGCGACAGTTCGACGCCATTGACGGTCATCAGCTTGGCTTTCCACGGCCCCGAACCGAATAGAAACGATCCACCCAGATTGACCTTCTTGATCGAGCTGACCGGAAATGCCTCCGCAACCACCTCCAGCGTCTTGGCGTTGTAGAGATTGATCCAGTAGGCATGCGCCTCGTTGGGCGACAATGTGACCGGATTGGTAGCCTCGAGCGAAGCGACATAGGCCTTGAGCGCTCCAAGCTTTGATTTCACACCGCGATAATCGACCTGGTTGTAGTTTTCCGCATCGGCAATGACATGAGTCTTGAGCAGCGCATCATAGGCGGAGTGGTCAACACTGCCGCTGCCAGTGGGGCGAAACCCGACCAGTGCTGCGTGGGCGGGTAGCGGCGTCAATAGAGACGCGCCTGTGAGACTGACAATGCCGGACAGAATGGCGCCTGACAGGACGGTGCGGCGATCGAGGTTCATGGTGGGCGGCATCCTTTGCTGGTAACGCTGCGCAAGCGGCGCTATATCATCGGGGTAGGGGACGGTGACCGGTTTGTTGCTCAGGACTTTGCGCGGGCCTGTCCAAGAAGCAAGACAGATGCGGCCTGGGTCACCGGCTTGTGAATGGAAGTGACCGCGCACAGCCACTGATGGGCTCATTGACTTTTGGGCCGGAACCCGCCTATAAGCCCTGCGTCCGTGGTAGCTTCCGGTTTCCGGGAGCGCTTTTTGACGGACTGAACACCCAAAACGCAGATGTTCCAAGAAGGGCCGCACACCGCGGTATTAAAATAAATGCCAAAGCGTACTTACCAACCATCCAAGCTTGTTCGCAAGCGTCGCCACGGCTTCCGTGCGCGCATGGCCACAAAGGGCGGCCGCAAGGTCATCCAGGCTCGTCGCGCCCGTGGGCGTAGCAGTCTGTCGGCTTAATCGCCGACAGCGGGCCCGCGAAGAAAGAAAATCGCGTGGCGCAAGACGACACCATCAAGAAACCCGGGCGGCTTAAAATCCGTCCGGATTTCCTCGCCGTGCAGAAGGGGACCCGTCTGCGCGGACCCTACTTCCTGCTTGAAATGCTGGACCGCGGCAAACCGGGCGAAGCCCCGCGAATTGGCTTCACCGTGACCCGCAAGCAAGGCAATGCCGTGGAGCGCAATCGGATGCGCCGTCGCCTCAAGGAAGCAGTCCGTCTCATGACGGGGGTTCCATTCAAGCCCGGACATGACTATGTGATTGTCGCGCGACGGGACACGCTGACTGCCCCATTTGACAGACTTGTACGAGCGCTGCGCGAACGGGTCGGGGAAAGCGTCGACCGGAAGCGACCACGACCTATTCGCGACGGACACACTTCCGCCGTGCCAGACAACACCAGAACGCCAGGCGGAACCAGCCCGGCCATCAGGAATGAGTGATGGAAACCAATCGCAACTATTTCGTCGCAATCCTCTTGTCGGTGCTCGTCCTTGTCGCCTGGCAATTCCTTTATGTATCCCCGAAGATCGACCGCGAGCGTGAAGCCGCGCAGGCGCTGCAGACACAACAGGCAGCCCAGTCCGCCGCGACCGGAACGCAGGCAGTCACGCCCGGCGCTGTGAGCGGTACGGCGCCTGGCGGCGACGTGGCGAGCCCGACAGCCGGAACGCCGGTTGTTGCCGGCCTGTCGCGCGAAGACGCCCTTGCCCAGTCCAACCGAATCACCATCGACACGCCAGCCCTGATGGGGTCACTCAATCTCACCGGCGCGCGGATCGACGATCTGCTGCTGAAGGAATACCGCGAGACGATTGACCCAAAAAGCCCCAACATCTCGCTGTTCAATCCGGCAGCTCTCACTGACGGCTATTTTGCTGAAGTCGGCTTTATTGCCGACGCGCAATCGGGCCCGGCGCCCGGACCCGATACCGTCTGGACAGCCGCCGCAGGTCAGGTGCTGACACCGACGACACCGGTGACCCTGACCTACGACAATGGCAACGGGCTGATCTTCACCCGCGTCGTCTCGGTCGACGAAAACTATCTGTTCAGCTTCGAGGACACCATCGCCAACTCGGGCACCGCAACTGCTTCGGTTGCCGGTTATGGCCGGATCACGCGATTCGCCAAGCCGAAAACCCAGGGCATCTATGTGCTGCATGAAGGCCTGATCGGCGTCATCGGCGAAGCAGGGCTGCAGGAAGTCGACTATTCCGACGTCGAGGATTCACCGGCGATTACACCCGCCAAGGCAACCGCCGGCTGGATGGGAATTACCGACAAATACTGGGCCGCAGCGGTTGTGCCGCCGCAGGGCGCAGGGTTTGAAACCCGCTTTGCCTATTTCAGCGACGGCCGGACGCGCTACCAGTCGGATTTCAAATCCGACGCCCAGGCCATCGCGCCCGGCAACAGCGTGACGTCAACGACGCTGGTATTCGCAGGCGCCAAGGAAGTGCCGGTTATCGAAGGTTACGAGACCGAGCACAATATCCTCAATTTCGACCTGATGATCGATTGGGGCTGGTTCTACTTCCTGACAAAACCGATGTTCTGGCTGATCGACGCGCTCTACAAAATGTTCGGTAATTTCGGCGTGGCGATCCTGGCCACCACGGTTCTCGTCAAGCTCGTCTTCTTCCCGCTGGCCAACAAGTCCTATGTGTCGATGGCCAACATGAAAAAGGTGCAGCCCAAGCTTGAAGAGCTGAAAGCCAAGCATGGCGACGACAAGATGGCGTTGCAGCAGGGCATGATGGAGCTCTACAAGAAGGAAAAGATCAACCCGGTGGCCGGTTGCTGGCCGGTGCTGTTGCAGATCCCTGTGTTCTTCTCGCTCTACAAGGTGCTTTACGTCACCATCGAGATGCGCCACGCGCCGTTCTTCGGCTGGATCCAGGATCTGTCGGCGCCCGACCCGACATCGCTGTTCAACCTGTTTGGCCTGTTACCCTATGACGTGCCGTCGTTCCTGATGATCGGCGTCTGGCCGCTGATCATGGGCATCACCATGTTCCTGCAGATGCGCATGAACCCGACGCCGCCGGATCCGACCCAGGCGATGATCTTCACCTGGATGCCGGTGGTCTTCACCTTCATGCTGGCCACATTCCCGGCTGGTCTGGTGATCTATTGGGCCTGGAACAACACGCTTTCGGTGACCCAACAGGGCATCATCATGAAGCGCCAGGGCGCCAAGATCGAACTGTGGGACAACCTGGTAGGTCTGTTCAAACGCAAGAACAAAGCAACCTGATTACGGCACTGGAGCCGGAGCTATGAAATTACCGGCCGATCCGGCGCTCGCCGCCACAGAAGCGCATGCCTTCAATCTGTTCGCCAGGCCGTGGGTATTCATCCGTGGTGTGCCGTCGCTGAAATTCCTGCCACCGGAAGGACCGCCGGAGATTGCCTTTGCCGGCCGCTCCAATGTCGGCAAGTCGTCGCTGATCAATGCGTTGGTCGGCGTCAAGGGACTGGCGCGGACATCCAACACGCCGGGCCGGACCCAGGAGCTGAACTATTTCGTGCCCGAGGGCCATTCCGGTGAGGAAGGCGACCTGCCGCCGATCGCTCTGGTCGACATGCCCGGCTACGGTTATGCCAAGGCACCCAAGGATCAGGTCGATCTGTGGACCAAGCTGGTGTTTGATTACATGCGCGGCCGCTCGACGCTGAAACGGGTCTATCTGCTGATCGATTCGCGCCATGGCGTCAAAAAGAACGATGAAGGCGTGATGGACCTGCTCGACAAGGCGGCGATGTCCTACCAAGTAGTGCTGACCAAGACCGACAAGATCAAGGATGCGGGCATACCGCGACTGGTCACCGAAACGCTGGCGGTTCTGAAAAAACGGCCCGCCGCGTATCCGGAAGTGCTCGTCACCTCATCGGAGAAGGGCGAAGGCCTTACGGAATTGCGAACGGCTATCACCGTTGCTATCGGCACCTGAATCCGGCTTAATGCGACGGAAATTGGGGCGGCTCAGGCGGCCTGATCGGCAGCCGGTTTGAAAGTCAGAGCCAGGCCATTGAGGCAGTGGCGCTTGCCGGTCGGCGCCGGGCCATCGTCAAAGATGTGGCCAAAATGACCACCGCATCGGCGACAATGGACCTCGGTACGCGTCGAAAACAGCGATTTGTCTTCCTTGGTGCGAACCGCATCGGGTTCGGCCTGCCAGAAACTGGGCCAGCCGGTGCCACTGTCGTATTTCACGTCGGATGAATAGACCGGCAGATCACAGCCGGCGCAATGGAACATGCCCTCGCGCTTTTCGGTGTTGAGATCGGAAGAAAAGGCTCGTTCGGTGCCTTCTTCGCGCAGCACGTTGAACTGGGCGGGCGTCAGCTTGGCACGCCATTCAGCCTCGCTCAGCATGAACTCAAAATCGCCTTCGGAAGCGGTGGCGGGGGTGCGGCGGGCAAACACCGACAGCGCCAGCCCGGCCACACCGGCTGCAAGCAGTGCCCGGCGGGGAAGATCGGATGTGTTGGTCATCGGCGTTCTCCTGTGTTGATTTCAGCCTAGATCGACCGGCCGGAAATGGCCAAGCACGGTTTTTCACGGCTGCGTGAAATACCTCCCGCCCGACGGTCAGGCGGGAGGCCACCCGATTGGTGCGCGAGTAATCAAGGGGCTGCCGACGCACCCGGGCAAACGCTACGCGCGCTTCAGGGTATTAGCCCTTGGGCAGCAGCACCTTGTCGATGACGTGAATGACGCCGTTTGACTGATCGACATCGGCGATGGTGACATTGGCGACGCCGCCGGTTTCATCCTCGATCATGATCTTGTCGCCCTTGTAGGTGACGTTGAGCATGCAGCCACCGACCGTCTTGACCGGGTGCGCACCGCCATCATCGTCGACCATCTTCATGATGGCTGCAGACATCGCATCGGCGGCAACAACATGGCAGGTCAGCACCTTGGTCAGCTGATCTTTGTTTTCAGGCTTGAGCAGCGTGTCGACTGTGCCTTCCGGCAGCGCGGCAAAGGCTTCATTGGTGGGTGCGAACACTGTGAACGGGCCTTCACCCATCAACGTATCAACCAGACCGGCAGCCTTGACAGCGGCGACCAGGGTGGTGTGATCGGCCGAATTGACGGCATTTTCGACGATGTTCTTGTCGGCCATCATGGCGGCGCCGCCAACCATCGGGTTTTCGGCCTGGGCCAGGCTCACGCCGGAGAGCAGAATGGCGGAAGCGGCGAGCGTGCGAAGAATGGTTTTCATGGTTCAGCCTCTTGTGTTTTGGGCCGGATAGTCCGGGCCCTGATTATCAGCCGCTTCATTTCGGCGGCGGTTACACAAGAAGAGACGGGAGCCCGGAGAATTTAGTTTCAGCCATTCGTCGTTTTTTTCCGACGTGGCAGATTTCGGCCTATTTCGAAGCCAGCGTGCCGGACAGAACCACCGGGCCGGTCGCCACGCCAGTGGGTGATCCGCCGGCCGGTTCGAGGCTGACCGCAATCAAGGCGCCAGCCGACAACTGATCACTCAGGCTGCGGTCAAGTACCAGCCTGCCGCCGTCCTCGGGCACCAACCCAAGCGAGATCGCTGCACCCTCGCCCGGCACCAGCCACAGTTCCAGCGCCTTGCCGTCATCGGGCGAGAACGCCGCCGGGGTGATCTGCAATGTACCGCTTGCCGGATCGAGCGCTGCGACAAGACCAACGGCACTGCCGGGCGCACCAAGTTCGGCAACCAGCGCGGGGGCGGTGCCGGGCGTCGAACCGCCAACAAGATCGAGATTATAGGCGCCGATCGCCGCAGCAACGGCAACAGACGCCAAAGCCACGCCGCGCCAGAACAACAGCGAACCCCAAAGGCCCGCCGGTTTCGCGGCCTCGGCAAACAGCCGTGCATCAATGCGGGCCTTGACGCCGCGGGGCGGCGCTTCAGGCGCGTAAGCATCGTCCAGCGTCGCCAGCTCGGATTGCCAGAAGCTGACAAGCTCGGCAAAGGCCGGCTCGCTGGCAATTCGCTGTTCGACACCGCGACGCTCATCAAGCGGCAGCACGCCAAGCACGTATTCGCCGGCCAGGGCATTATCGTCGGAATGGGGGGCGCCGATGCTCATCGGTTCAGGCACTCTCTCAGTTTGATCAGGCTACGGCGCAGCCAGGTTCGCATTGTATTGAGCGGCACCGCATTCTGCGCGGCCAACTCCTGATAACTCAAGCCCTCTACATAGGCATTGACGACCGCGGCCGCCTTGTCGGCTTCCAGCTCGCCAAGGCAAGCCTCGATCCGCCGACCCTCGCCGGCAAGTGCTGCCCGCGCTTCGGGATCGAGATCCGGGTCAGCCATGTCCGGCGCCTGATCATACTCCAGCGTTGCCGGCTGGCGCGCCCTGATCATGTCGATCGCCTGGTTACGGGCGATCGCCACCAGCCAGGCCATGGCCGAGGCCTTGTCGGCGCGAAAGCTGCCGGCGCGACGCCAGATCCGGACATAGACCTCCTGAACAGCGTCCTCTGCCTGAGCCCTGTCCTTGAGAATACGAAGACAAACACCAAAAAGTTTCGCGCTGGTGCTGTCATACAGCGTGGAAAACGCCGCGCGGTTGCCGAGCGCGGTGTGAACAATCAGCCCTGAAAGATCTTGCTGGCTCATAACGGGTTCAGTTTCTCCACTGCGACGACCGCAGCAACACCGGTCAGAAGCGCTCACGAATGCGCGGCCGCGGGTTGCTGTATTGCTGCATACGCGAAAATCGACGGTTTGGTTCTGGCAATCATTGAAGCCGGCACGGATTGCCGTTAAACACCGCTCCAGTTCATATAAG
Organism: Hoeflea algicola; assembly: GCF_026619415.1. Lineage (NCBI taxonomy): Bacteria > Pseudomonadati > Pseudomonadota > Alphaproteobacteria > Hyphomicrobiales > Rhizobiaceae > Hoeflea > Hoeflea algicola. The sequence continues at coordinate 3,736,852 of NZ_JAOVZR010000001.1, read as the reverse complement.
TGAGTGAGCTCTGCGTGCCTGTCCTGGTTCATACGCGGCGCTCGAGCCTCAAGGGGACGCCGCGCCAATGACCGATGCCACCAGCGACACCGCCGCTACACAGGCCCGCTTGCTTGCCGAGGCGCTGCCCTACATGCAGCGCTACGAGAACAAGACGATCGTCGTCAAATATGGCGGCCACGCCATGGGCAACGCTTCGCTCGGCAAGGCATTCGCGCAGGACATCGCCCTGCTCAAGCAATCAGGTGTCAACCCGATTGTCGTGCATGGCGGCGGCCCGCAGATTGGCGCAATGCTTGCCAAGATGGGCATTGAATCGAAATTCGAAGGCGGGTTGCGGGTGACCGACGCCAAAACCGTCGAGATTGTCGAGATGGTTCTGGCCGGCTCGATCAACAAGGAAATCGTCGCCCTGATCAATGCCGAGGGCGAATGGGCGATTGGCCTGTGCGGCAAGGACGGCAACATGGTTTATGCCGAAAAGGCCCAGAAGACAGTGACCGATCCCGATTCCAACATCGAACGCGTTGTCGATCTCGGCTTTGTCGGCGAACCGGTGGAAGTTGACCGGACGCTGCTCGACCTGCTCGCCAAATCGGAAATGATCCCGGTGCTGGCGCCGGTGGCGCCGGGCCGCGACGGTCACACCTACAACATCAACGCCGATACTTTCGCCGGCGCGATTGCTGGGGCGCTGAATGCCACCCGGCTGCTGTTCCTGACCGACGTGCCAGGCGTGCTCGACAAGGACAGCAAGCTGATCGACGAATTGACGGTCAGCCAAGCCCGCGCACTGATTGCCGATGGGACGATCTCAGGCGGCATGATCCCCAAGGTTGAAACCTGCATCGAGGCGCTCGACCGGGGTGTCGAAGGCGTGGTCATCCTCAACGGCAAGACGCCGCACGCGGTGCTGCTGGAAATCTTTACCTCGCATGGCGCAGGCACCCTGCTGGTGCCGTAATACCGGCCTGAACAACCAGCCCCACCCAGCAATGGCCGGAATTAGCGGCGGGTACTGGTCGATTTCGGGATCACCGGCACCACGCCCTTGATGCTGTCGCCAAGATTCTGTTCGAAACGGCGCGACTGGTCGTCAAGCGTGGCGCGGGTCGAGGGATCGAGAATGGCAATCGGCACAGAGACCGCAAGACCTGCCGCCGAGCCCACCGTATTGGAGACCGACAGCGCCGTGGTGCCGAGTTCGGCGCCAAGCCCGAGATCCTGGTCGGTGACGGTCTGGCCATCGATCAGCCGTTGTCCCAAAAGCCGCACCACTTCGGGGCTTTCGGCGAATTTGGAATGGTTGAGGCTGTCGCCGACCTGTAATGCCGAGAGATCAAGGACGGTGATACCCTCCTTTTCCAGCAGTTGGCGGTAGGCCGGGTCGGTGATGTCGATCTGTCCGAGCCGGTCGACATTGCCGGAAATTCGCCGCGACAAGGTCAGCGCGCGGTCATCCTTGGACACGAACACCGTGAACTTGGGCCGGTCCGGTCCCATATCGGCCAATTGCTGGCGGAACACATCGATGTCGAGATCGGGAGATGCCAGGATCACGTTCTGGATCTTGGACGGAATGCCATCATTGCGGATCGCCATCTGGCGGAGCGATTCAACCGTCAGCCAGGTGCCCATCGAATGGGCCAGCACGGTGATTTCGCGGATGTTCTTCTCGTTGACGGCGGCGGTGAGCACTCCCTCTAGCGCTGAGCGGGAGTAATTCGTGCTTTCCTTGTCGTAGGGATAGGCGAACACCGATCCGCGTGACGGCCAGGTGAACATTACCGGCGCGGCATCGGTCTTGCTGTCATGGGCGATCTGGGCAAAGCGGTAGACGGCTTTTTCATAGCGATTGTTGAAGCCATGGACGAAGACCAGCAAGCGGCCGCTGGGCGATTTGTTGCGCCGGTACCAATCGCTCATCGCCGTCTTGCCTTCAACCGGGCTCACCGCCAGCGTCGCAAAATCCCGCGAAGGGTCCGCTGGCAACTTCTTCGGCCACTGCACTTCACCGATCTTGCGGCTCGCTTCGGGTGGAATTGAAACCACCAATTCGTTGAAATCGATCTGGTTGCCACGCTCACCGGTGTAGAGCAGGCCCGGATTATCAGACGGGGCGCGGGTGGTGGCGACCATGATCGAAACAGAAGTCGCGTCCGCCGAGGTCTGGGCCACGGGGGAGAGCACGCCTTCGGGTGCGCTGACGCAAGCCGACAAACCCAGGACTATCGACATCACCCCAACGCACAGTCGACTGGCTGGCAATCCCTGTTTCGGCATTTGCTGCGCAGACATGAGACAATCACCCGAATTGGAAGGAATGCAGGCGCTACTGGCCGGCCAGACGCATACTGCGCTCAGACGAGCAAAAGCACGACAATACCGGCAACAATGAGGATACAGCCGGAAATTTCAAGTCTGTTGACATGTTCGCGGAAAATCAGCACCGACGAGGCGAAGGTGAAAATCATCTCGATCTGGGCCAGCGCCTTGACCACGGCGGCGGTTTGCAGTGTCATCGCCATGAACCAGCCGAAGGATGCGGTGGCGCCAACCAGGCCGACCATGGTGGCGATTTTCCAGGCTGCGCGAATGCGAGCCAGTTCGCCGGGCGCCCGCATCCACATCCACACCAGCATGACGCAGGTCTGCAGGGTAATCGCCGCAAGCAGGGTGACCGCTGCCTGCATCATGAAGTTGGGTCCACCGAGCGACAGCGAGGCGGCGCGATAGCCGACGGCGGCGATGCCGAAGACAGTTCCCGACGCCAGCCCCAGCGCCGCAGTGCGCGAAAACACCGACCGCAGCAATGCCGCCGCACCGGTTGCAGAGCGGGCTACCGAAATCAACACCACGCCAACCAGGCTGATGCCGATAGCCACCAGCGTGCCCGGGCCAATGCGGTCGCCCAGGAAGATCAGACCGAACAATGCCGCCTGCGCCGGTTCCGTGCGCGAATAGGCAGTGCCAACAGTGAAATTGCGGTGGCTGAACATCTGGATCAGCAATGCCTGCGCGGTGATCTGCGCCAGCGCGGCGAGCACCACCCAGCCAAAAAATTCGGCGTTGAGGCGCGGCAACGGATTGTCCAGAACGAACACCAGCAGTGCGACGAAGACCACGGCGAACGGCAGACCGAAGCCGAAGCGCACAAAGGTGGCGCCGGTGGTGCCCATGACTCCCTTGAGGTGTTTTTGCAGCACTGAGCGGATGTTCTGCAAGAACGCCGCGGCGATGGTGATGAGTATCCAGGTTTCCATTAAGCTGCGGGTACCACGCCGACCGGCGGTCTCGCCACATTTTTTTACCCGGCGTGCCGCTACACCCTTTTCTTCGCGCACGGGCGTGCCATAACAACTCAATGACCGAAAAGAACCTGCCCCCCGAACCCGCCTCTTTTGCCCATGTGACCGAATGGGTATTTGATCTCGACAACACGCTGTACCCGCGTTCGATCGACCTTTTTTCGCAGATCGACAGGAAGATGACCGAGTATGTGCGCAAACTGTTGACGATGGACCATGACGCGGCGCGCACTATTCAGAAAAAATATTATCGCGACCACGGCACCACATTGCAGGGGCTGATGCTCAACCACGGAGTTGACCCCAACGACTTTCTGGAGACGGTCCATGATATTGATTATTCCTGGGTGAAACCGGATCCGGCACTGGGTGCTGCCATCAAGGCGCTGCCGGGACGCAAGTTCATCTTCACCAATGGCGATACCCTGCATGCCGAGCGCACCGCGCGGGCGCTCGGGATTCTCGATCATTTCGACGACATATTCGACATCATCGCCGCCGATTTCATACCCAAGCCAGCGCCGGAAACCTATGCACGGTTCCTCGACAAGCACGGTGTCAACACGGAACAGGCGGCGATGTTCGAGGATCTGCCACGCAATCTGCTGGCGCCGCATCAACTGGGCATGCGCACCGTGCTGATTGTTCCCAACAATCTCGATGTAGTGCTCGACGAAGTCTGGGAACATGAGGGCAAGGACGGCGCGCATATCCACCATGTCACCGATGATCTGGCGTCGTTCCTGAAGACGATTGCTGCCTGACCGACGCCCGCGGAAGCGTTGTTGCGCAACGGGTTAGGCCTCTACCTTTCCGATATTTAATCTACATTACAGGGCTTTAAGTGGTGGCGGCGACTGGCAGCCACCACATTGGGGAGGCAAACAGTTCTGCCCCCAAGGAAAGGTTATCCCATGAAAAATATACTTCTCGCCACCATCGCCGCGACGCTTGTCGCTTCCGTTGCCGTTCCCGCCATGGCTGCGCCGCAGGGCGAAGGCCATCGCGGCCCACGCATCGAACGCATGATGGAGCGGTTTGACGCCAATCGCGACGGCGCCGTCATGCTCGACGAGATTGCCGCGCACCGCACCGCCATGTTCGAAAGCGCGGATACCGACAAATCCGGCACGCTGAGCGAACAGGAGATCGCCGCATTTGGCGAGATGCACAAGGCGGAACGCAAAAAGGCCCGGGACGAGCGTCGCGCCGAACGCGGTGGTGACCAGAACCAGAAGATGGGCAAGCACCACGGCAAACGTGATGGTGAAGGCCGCCACGCCGACAGGCATGAAGGCAAGCGCGGCGAAGGACGCCACGCCGACAGGCATGAAGGCAAGCGCGGCGAAGGACGCCACGCCGGCAAGCATGACGGCAAACGTGGAGAAGGCCGCCATGGCGGACCCAGCCTCGAACGCCTCGACACCGACAAGAATGGTGAAATCAGCGTCGAGGAATTTGCCGCAATGGACACGACGATGTTCGAACGGTTCGACCGCAATGGCGACAACAAGATCGACATCACCGACTTCTACGGCAAGCGCGCCGACAACAACTAAGCCGCCACGCTCAGCCGAACAAGATCAGGCCGGACCTCGCGTCCGGCCTGTTTTTTATGCCGCCAAAGGCAGGCCGTAATGGGCGGCAATCAGTCCCCAGGCCTCTTCGGCGGTATCGACAATGCTGAACAGCTTGAGATCGTCGGGTGAAATGGTACCGAAATCGGCCAGTGCCTGAAAATTGACGATCGAACTCCAGAATTCCGACCCGAACAGAATGAACGGCACCGGTTCCATGCGGCCCGTCTGAATCAGCGTCAGGGACTCGAACATTTCATCAAGCGTGCCGAAGCCGCCTGGGAAAATCGTGACAGCCTTGGCGCGGACCAGAAAATGCATCTTGCGGATGGCGAAATAGTGAAAGTTCAGGCTGAATTCGGGCGTCACATAGATGTTGGGCGCCTGCTCGTGTGGCAACACGATGTTGAGACCGATCGAGGCGGCACCGACATCGTGGGCGCCGCGGTTGCCTGCCTCCATCACGCCCGGACCACCGCCGGTGACGATGACATATTCCTGCCCGTCGCAGGCCAGCGACTGGGTCGAACACAGCCGCGCAAAGGCGCGGGCCTCGTCATAATAGCGCGACGCGGCGGTCAGGTTCTTGGACTGGGTCTCGTTCTTGGCAGCCCAAGGCTCGGTGCCCGGCTCGGGAATGCGGGCGCCGCCGAACATGACCACCGTCGACTTGATCCCGGCTTCGCCAAGGATCACCTCAGGCTTGAGCAATTCCAGTTGCAGCCGGACCGGACGGAGATCCTCGCGGCAGAGAAAATCCTCGTCCGCATAGGCCAGCCGGTAGGACGGCGACGTGGTCTGCGGGGTCTTCGGTTGCCGGTCAGCCCGGCGCTTGTCTTCACCGCTGTCGGCTAGCGGATCCCAAACCTGATTGGTGCGTTTGGCGCTCATTTGCATGTCCCTATTGTGTCAATGGCGCTGGTGCCGGAATTGACCCCGCGTGCCACCTCGCTTAGGAGATGTGCAACGGCGAAGGCGGTCCGGCGCCCTGCGCTTTGTTTTGTCAACTCTAGACGTTGAACCTTAAGGAATCGCCACGATGAAGCATGACCTGGCAGCACTTGCCTCCACCATCGAAACCGCTTTCGAAGAGCGTGACAACATCTCCACGGCCACGCGCGGCGAGGTACGCGACGCCGTCGACCAGGCGCTCAACCTGCTCGATCGCGGCGAGGCGCGGGTCGCCGAGCGTGGCGAAGATGGCGCCTGGACGGTCAATCAGTGGCTCAAGAAGGCGGTACTGCTGTCGTTTCGTCTCAACCCGATGGAAGTCATCAAGGGTGGCCCCGGCGACGCGGTCTGGTGGGACAAGGTTCCCTCCAAGTTCGAGGGCTGGACAGCCAACGAGTTTGAGCGCTCGGGCTTCCGCGCGGTGCCGGGCTCGATTGTCCGGCGCGGTGCTTTCATCGGCAAGAATGTCGTGCTGATGCCATCCTTCGTCAATCTCGGTGCCTATGTCGACGAGGGTTCGATGGTCGATGGCTGGGCCACGGTCGGCTCCTGCGCACAGATCGGCAAGAACGTGCACCTGTCCGGCGGCGTCGGCATCGGCGGCGTTCTGGAGCCGTTGCAGGCAGGCCCCACCATCATCGAGGACAATTGCTTCATCGGTGCCCGCTCGGAAGTCGTCGAAGGCTGCATCGTGCGTGAAGGTTCGGTGCTCGGCATGGGCGTGTTCATCGGCAAGTCGACCCGCATCGTCAACCGGATGACCGGCGAGATCAGCTATGGCGAAGTCCCGCCCTATTCGGTGGTGGTAGCGGGCTCGATGCCGTCATCGGGAACCATGGGCAATGGCGCAGCAGCTCCCAATCTCTACTGCGCCGTGATCGTCAAGACAGTGGATGCCAAGACCCGGTCGAAAACCGGTATCAACGAGCTGCTGCGGGACTGACCGCGGCGATGGCGGCGCTCCCCCAATCCGGCATGCGCTGGCTGCTGTTCAGCGCGTCTGGCCGGTTGTCGCGCCGGACCTACGCCTGGGCGCTGCTGTTCTGGACAGCGGTATTTGCAGTGCCGGTGTCAGCTGCCGTTTCAGCTGGCGACGACTCATCGGCGCTGGCGACCGCCGGTCTGGGATTTATGCTGACTTTTGCGGTTGCGGCCTGGTCGGTCGCGGTGATGTCGATCAAGCGGCTGCATGATGCCGGGTTGCCAGTTATCCTCGTTGTCGTGCTGCTGGTTCCTGCGGCATCGCTTTTGATGCTGATCGCCATCATGGTCTGGCCTTCGGTGAAAGGCCCGAATGGCCACGGGCCGGGGCCGGACCAACCGGGCTACTGAAGGATCAGCCCTGTCCCTGCGGCAATGGCGATCAACCGCAAGCGTCTTCGGCTCTTCTCAACTTCAGTCCCTCCCTGCCATTTGCGGAGCCGGGCAAGACGTTTGAACCACCAATCTGGTGGCTACGCTGATGGGCTATTGGCATTTCCACATAGCCCTGCATCGGGACCAATAAAGCCCCCTCCCCCAATTCCCGAACAAGGGATGCGTCCGTTCACCGGAGTCCGCCATTGTGACGTGTTGCGCAACCTTTGGTTTTGCAATATGAATATCGCAACCTATAATTCCATTTCGAGTTGTTTCAACCAGAGCAAGGAGAGAGTGCGATGAATGATTTTTGGGTGGAGTTCACGGCGGGTACGACAATTGCTCAAATTACCGCGGGGCTTGCGGCTGTTCCGGCGATCAACCCGCAACTGCAAGGCGATACGTGGTTCTTCACCGCCAGATGGGGAACAACGCAACGTGACCTGAACAATCTGAGAGGGCGAATCGAGACCGGCTCGGGACGCAACAGCGTTTCGGATATCGGCCTCCAGGGCGATTCCAAGACACTGCACAAATAGGCTCGCCTGTTGCCGTAAGCGGCATCGCAAGGGTCCGAGCTTTTGGCGCGTTGGACAGTCGACAGATTCGGGGCAATCGTCTAATCACGAGATCATGACGCTAACCGATCCCACACAGACACTTGCCGCCCTGATCCGGTGCCCTTCCGTAACGCCAGACGAAGGCGGAGCGCTGACAACGCTTTCCGCGATGCTGGCCGAACTCGGCTTTACCAATGACCGGGTGACCTTCTCCGACACCGGCACGCCCGATGTCGACAATCTCTATTCGCGGCTTGGCACCGAGGGGCCGCATCTGATGTTTGCCGGCCATACCGATGTGGTGCCGGTGGGCGACGCCGGGGCCTGGACCCAGGATCCGTTCGCCGCAGAAATCATTAACGGCGAAATGTATGGCCGCGGCGCCGTCGACATGAAGGGCGGCATTGCCTGCTTCGTCTCGGCGTTGGCGCGGTTGATTGCCCGCCGCGGTGCGCCCGCAGGCTCGGTGTCGCTGCTGATTACCGGCGACGAGGAAGGCCCCAGCATCAACGGTACCGAAAAGCTACTCGCACATGCGACAGCCAAGGGCGAGCACTGGGATGCGGCGCTGGTGGGCGAGCCAACCAATCCCGACCAGCTCGGTGACATGATCAAGATCGGCCGGCGCGGCTCGCTTTCGGGTGTACTGACAGTAGAGGGCGTGCAAGGCCATGTCGCCTACCCGCATCTGGCCGACAATCCGCTGCGCGGAATGCTGACGCTGGCAAAGGCGCTGATGCAACCACCGCTCGATGCCGGCAACGAGCGGTTTCCGCCGTCCAATCTGGAAGTCACCTCGATCGACACCGGCAACCCCTCTTCAAACGTGATCCCGGCGCGGGCCACGGCGCGGTTCAACATTCGCTTCAACGACATCTGGACCGCCGACAGCCTGGCAGCGGAACTGCGCGGACGGCTCGAACGCGCCGCCGGCGAGAACGGGCTTCGCCAGGGTCGCGATCCGGTGCGCTACAGCATCGAGTTCAGCGATCGCCCCTCGCCCTCCTTCGTGACACGGGATACGGCACTGATCGAGGCGCTGTCGGCAGCGGTGCTGGAGGCGACCGGGCGCAGTTCGTCACTATCGACTACGGGCGGCACCTCCGACGCGCGTTTCATCAAGAACTATTGTCCGGTGGTCGAATTCGGGCTGGTTGGCAAAACCATGCACATGGTCGATGAACGGGTCGCGCTGACAGATCTCGAAGGACTGACGACGATCTATGAGGTGTTTCTCGAGCGCTGGTTCGACAGCGTCAGGACGGGCTGAACTTGACCTGGGCGCTGATCCCGTCACGACATGAAGCTGGCCAGGCACTGGCCGGGCTGTTCTACCTGATGCTAAAGCGCCCGGAAGGCCTGAAGCTGTTCGACACCACGCCTGTCGGTTTCTGGCGCTCGTTCGGCGCCTTCGTGTGGACCTGGCCGGTACAATGCTTCCTGTGGACAGGCGTGTGGCGCGCTGTGCCCGAGACCCGACCTGACGGCGCCGCCGAGACGCTGGGCTTCTTTCTGGTTTCGGGCGGCTTCGATCTGGCGGCGTGGCTGATCCCGTCGATCCTGCTGCTGGCGGTGTCGCAACTATTCGGACTTGGCGACAAGTTTGCGCGGCTGGTCGTGGTCAGCAATTGGTACGGGTTGTTTTCCGTCTATGTTGGCTTTTTCCCGGCCGCACTGCGCTATCTCGCGCCGGTTCCCGATGTGCTCAGCGCAACGCTGTCGCTGATTGCCTATATGGCGGTGATCGGGCTCTATTTCCGGGTGATACGGGGCTGCCTTGAAGGCGAGGTGCTGATCTCGGTGTTCATCACCCTGATGATGGTGATGACCGGATTGACCATTTCCGAATTGGCATTCACCGCGTTGGGTGGTTAGAGCGGCCCGGTTTCCCGCGGCCGGATGCAGGCTGGGCCCGGTCAGGCCGCCATTTCCTCGGTAACGGAGAACAAAGCGTCGAGATCAAGATAGCAGATCATCTGCGTGTCGACTGGAATGATAGCCTTGGTCAGCGCACGCTCGGCTGCCGGCAGCACATCGGGCGCCGGTTGCAATTCCGCCGTGCTGACAGTGATCATGTCGGACACATTTTCGACCAGCAGACCGACCAGCTTGCCGGCAATGGCTGTGACGATAATCGCCGAACGTTCGGTCGGCTTGATCGGCGGCAGGCCGAGGCGGATCGCCATGTCGATCACCGGAATCACCGAACCGCGCAGGTTGATGACGCCCAACACATGCGGCGGGGTATGCGGCAAGGTTGTCGCAGGGGCCCAGCCGCGGATCTCGCGAACCGACATGATGTTGACGCAGAAAACTTGCGCGCCGAGATGAAACGAGATGATTCTCAAACTGTCAGATTCGGTGGCGTTGTTCTGATTATCGTGCATCAAAATTCCTCCCAGTCGTCTTGTGACGCTGCAGTTGCCTTGGCGGCCGAACCGGACCCGAAGGCGCGGGCGACCGAATTGACCATTGTTCGGACCGGCGATTGAACCGGACGTGATTGCGTATCGGCTGCACCCAGTTTCCGGGGCGCTTGTCTGGCAGGCGCGACGGCAGCGTCGACCATGTCTCCGGCCCCGTTGCCAGCAGTTGAACCGGAAAGTGTGAACTGGCGGACCAGACCATCCAGCGCCGCAGCCCCGCTCGAAAGCCGGTGCGTGACGGCCGTGGTCTGTTCCACCATGGCCGCGTTCTGCTGCGTGACCTGATCCATCTGGTTGACCGCCGAGTTGATTTCCGTCAGTCCGGTCGACTGTTCGCGCGCTGCCGTGGCGATCGAATTGATCTGTGCGTTGATATCGCTGACATGCTGGGCGATCTGGGCCAGCGCCTCACCGGTCTGGCGGACCAGAGACACGCCTGTGGTCACCTCTTCGCCGGACTTGCTGATCAGGTTCTTGATGTCCTTGGCGGCCGTCGCCGAGCGCTGGGCCAGTTCGCGCACTTCCTGGGCGACGACAGCAAAGCCCTTGCCAGCTTCACCGGCACGAGCCGCCTCGACTCCGGCATTAAGCGCCAGCAGGTTGGTCTGGAAGGCGATCTCGTCGATGACGCTGATGATCTTCGAGATTTCACCGGAAGCTACCTCGATACGGCCCATGGCATCGACAGCATCGGCCACGACCTTGCTCGACTGGTCGGTAGACTGCTTGGCCTGGCTGACCTTGTCGGTGGCCTCGTCGGCGCGCACCGACGAGCTCTTGACGGTGGCGGTGATTTCGTCGAGCGCCGCGGAGGTCTGCTCCAGCGAAGCTGCCTGCTGTTCTGTGCGGCGCGACAGGTCATCAGCTGCCGCCCGCAATTCGCCGGTGTCGCCATTGATCTCGAGAATATTGTCACTGACTTCCGAAAGCGTGGTGTTGAGCTTTTCCACCGAGGCATTGAAATCGAGCCGCAAACGGTCGAGGCTCTGCATGAACGGGGTCTGCAGGCGGACCGACAAGTCGCCTTCCGACAGGCGGTGCAGACCACCGGCCAAGGCATCGACAGCCTGCTGCATCTGCTGGCTTTCCTCGGCCTTTGCCTGTTCGCGCTCGTGGCGTTCGCGCTCGCTGAGCACACGGCTTTCATCTGCCTGGGCTTCGAGGCTGACCTTTTCGATGGCCGCATCGCGGAACACAGCAACCGAGCGCGCCATTTCGCCGATTTCATCATTGCGCTGTTCGCCGGAAATCTCGATTGAAGTATCCCCCTCGGCGAGCCGGCGCATGGCAGCGACGATCTGGTCGATCGGCCGGGTCAGGGTGCGCGAGAACCAGACCGAAAGTGCCAATGCAGCGATCAGCAAGGCCAGCGAGAGCGCCAGAATGGTATTGCGCATGGTCACCACCGCAGCACCTGATTCGGCGCTGTCGACCACAGTCGCCACCACCCAGTCGGAACCCTCGAAATCGACCTGGGCGAGAGCGATATCGGCATCGATGCCACGATAGCCGTCATAGGTGCCCGAAATCACTTCGGCGCCGTTCATGCCAGCAACCAGGTCGGGAGCCACTTTGGCTGTAAGCGCATCGTTTTCTTCGGTCTTGGCGGAATCGGTGAGCAGGAAGCCATCGGCGTTGAGCAGCACGGTTTCGCCGGTCTCGCCCAAGCCGGTGTTGTTGGCCATGATCTCGGCAATCTTACCGGTGGGCATGCGGATCATGACGACGCCGACGATGCCCATTTCTGATTTCAGCGCGTGGCCCATGAAGGCCGCTGATCCGCCTTTGGCAGCCGCATAGGGCGCATAGTCGGCAAAGATAGTCTTGTCGGGCTGGTTGGCTTCGACAATGTCGGCGAACACCTTGCCTGCACCGGTGTCCTTCATCGGTCCGGATTTCAGGTTGGTGGCGAAGTCATCGTTCTTGTTGACCGAGTAGATGATGTTGCCGTTCATGTCGACAATGTAGAAATCTTCCCAGCCGCGGCTTTCGGCCATTTCACGGAATTTGGGATGGTAGCGTTCGTGGGTCTGATCATAGGAGCTGACCGCGGCGGTATCGAGCTTCTGGCGTTCACCCGCGGGGTTCGGGTTGTCGGTGATATAGCGCTTCTGGAGCTCTGCGGTGACACCGTCGCCAAGGAACCCCCAGTCGAACTTGAACCCTTCCAGCGCGATCCGCAGCAGGTTGTTCTGAGAGGTCGCCAGCAAATCCTGCTCGACACTGGCCAGATAGGTCTGCACCTGATTTCGACGGCCGTCAGCGATGGCGACCAGGGTCTCTGCCGACTTGGCGCCAAGCGCACCGGAGGCGATCTGGAGAGCGGCAACACTGGCGACGCCGATGGAGACAATTGTCATCACGGCTGCGGCCAGCGGCAATTTGCGCGAAATAAGCATGAGCGATCCTGAATGCGAAGTGATCAGACTGTCATGTCCCCGATGTGAGAGACGTCCAGAACAGGCTTCATGCACACCGCGACGGGACGCAGCTTCTGGCGTAACCAGTTTTCTGTGGTTTGGGTTACCTTCGGGTTAATCCGGAACGGTCAGATTCGGCCTGCGGGAAACGACAGAGTTTCCACCATCGTTGCCGGTGCGCTTGGGGGCGAATGTGATCCGCCCATCGATTTCTCTAGTAGTCGACCTGCTTGAAATACAGCCCGCCGGGTGCTGCCACCGGGCCGCAGGCCTTACGGGAGCGAGCGGCAAGCGCCGCCTCGACGTCGTCGGCCGTCCATTTACCTTCGCCGACCAGCCGCAAGGTCCCGGCAAAGGAACGTATCTGGTTGTGCAGGAAGCTGCGCGCCGTGGCATGAATCTCGACCAGCCCATCGGCGGCGCCGGAGACGACATCGAGCCGGTCGAGCGTGCGCACCGGCGAATTGGCCTGACACTGGATCGAGCGGAAGGTGGTGAAATCATGCCTGCCGACCAGCCGTTGTGCGGCTTCGTGCATGGTTGCGACGTCCAGCGGCCTGGTTGACCAGGCAGCACGGTTCTTCTCCAGCACCAATGGGGCACGACGGCAGAGGATGCGGTAGACATAGTGCCGGCGCAGGGCCGAAAAACGGGCATCAAAACCATCGGCAACGGGGCTCGCGGCAAGAATGGCGACGCGCTCGCGGGCCATCTGCAGATGCGCATTGATGGCATCGCGAACTGTGTCCGCTGGCCATTGTTTGGCGAGGTCGACATGAGCGACCTGGCCGAGTGCGTGAACACCGGCATCAGTACGTCCTGCGCCTTTGACGCTGACGCTCTCGCCGCTAAAGCCCTTAATGGCGGTTTCAATTGCCTGCTGCACCGACGGGTGCTCGTCCTGGCGCTGCCAGCCGACATAGCCGGAGCCGTCATATTCAATGTCGAGCCGGTAGCGCATCAGCCGATCATCGTGCCGGGCGCAATCGAAGTACCGCGCAAAAACTCATCGACCGCAAGCTGCTTGCCGCCGGCCTTCTGCAGGCTCAACAGCCACACGGCGCCCTCGCTGCAGGCGACCAGCAGCCGGTCATCAACCACCGTTCCCGGCACAATTGCCGACGAAGGGCCTGACGGTGACGTGGCGACGATTTCGGTTGCCAGCAGTTTGACCCGTTCGGCGCGATCACCGACGTCGAGTTCAAACCAGGCACCCGGCGTTGGCGCCAGGCCACGGACATGGTTGTGCACGTCCTGTGCCGGCCGATTGAAATCGACCCGCGTTTCGGCCTTCTTGATCTTGGCGGCGTAACTGACGTCAGTCTCGGCCTGGGGCGTTACAGGCAATTCGTCAGCTTCCAGCCTCTGCATTGCCTTGGTCATCAGTTGCGCGGTGATCTCGGAGAGCCGGTCGTGCAACTCACCGGTGGTCATGTCGGTGGCAATCGCGACGGTTTGCGTCAACGCCACCGGGCCGGTGTCGAGGCCTTCGTCCATTTTCATGATCATGACGCCGGTCTCATTGTCACCGGCCATGATGGCGCGCTGGATCGGCGCCGCACCGCGCCAGCGTGGCAACAGCGAGGCATGGCCGTTCCAGGCGCCTAGCCGCGGCGCATCGAGAATGGCTTTGGGCAAGAGCAGTCCGTAGGCGACAACCACCGCTGCGTCAGCTTCAAGCGCATCAAAGGCTTGCTGCTCCGCCTCGCCCTTCAGGCTCTTGGGCGTGAACACCGGAATGCCAAGTCGCTCGGCGGCGGCGTGCACCGGCGAGGGCAACACATCAAGGCCGCGGCGGCCAGCCGGGCGGGGCGGCTGCGAATAGACCGCAACGATCTCGTGTCCTGCCGCGGCAAGCGCTTCCAGCGTCGGTACGGCGTAAGCGGGCGTCCCCATGAAAATGATGCGCATCGGCAATTGGCCCGTCCGGTTATCGCGTTGTTCAACGCCCGTGTTCAAACGGGTTTTCCAGCCTCAGGTCAAGCCCGTCGAAGTCGCGGGTGTTTCCGAACCGACCCCCGAATGAGATCAGGCGGTCACCCGGGTTTTGGCGAGCTTGGTGAACTTGCGCACCACCATGTCGCGCTTAAGCTTGGAAATATGGTCGATGAACAACACGCCGTTGAGGTGATCAATCTCGTGCTGCAGGCAGGTAGCGAGCAGGCCGTCGGCCTCGGTCGTCTGCAGTTTGCCATCGCGGTCGAGATGTTTGACGGTAACCGATGCGGGCCGCTCGACATCGGCGTAGTAATCCGGGATCGACAGGCAGCCTTCCTCATAGACACTGGTGTCATCGCCGGTGGCGACAAGTTCGGGATTGATGAACACCTGCGGATTGGGGTCTTCATCCTTGCCCGCGATGTCGATTACCAGCAACCGCCGCGGCACCCCGACCTGGATGGCAGCAAGGCCAATGCCCGGCGCTTCATACATGGTCTCGAGCATATCCTCGACGAAGCCTTTGAGCTCGGAATCGACGCGTTCCACCGGCAGGCATTGCTGGCGCAGGATCGGATCGGGCAAATAGATGATCGGCTTGATGGTCATGACGCTGAAATAGTCACTGACAGCCGTCTCGTCAATCGCAGCTCACGGCAGTTTGAATTGCCGCCGGATCAGCTTGTTCCTGTTTTGATCTGACATTTGTGCCAGAATCAGCTAGGTCATCGTCATGGATAGCTCCACCGACGTGTTTTCGACCCGGCTTTTTGACCTTGGCGGCTCCGCAGTGACGCTCGGGCACGCGCTACTCGGCCTTGCCGTTGCATTGCTGCTGCTTTTTGGCTGGCTCGCACTGGCGCTTACCCGTGCCAACCGGCTGCGCGCGCAAGCTGACGCGGCTGCCGCTGCGCGCACCGCCCAGGCCGATGCGCGGCTTGCGGAAATCCTCAAGGCACAATCGGAAATGCAGGGCCGAATGGGGACGATGGCCGAATTGTTCGGCGCACGCCAGGCCGAACTCAACCAGTCGATCGGCCAGCGCCTCGATGGCATGACCCAGCGCATCGGCACCACACTGACCGATCAGACCCGCACCACCCACGAAAACCTGAGCAAATTGCAGGAGCGGCTGGCGGTGATTGATACCGCACAGGCCAACATCCAGTCGCTGGCGCGCGATGTGGTGGGGCTTCAGGCGATCCTGTCCAACAAGCAGACCCGTGGCGCCTTCGGGCAGTCGCGGATGGAAACCATCGTCCAGGACGGGTTGCCGATGGGCGCGTTCAGCTTTCAGCCTACCCTGTCGAATGGCATGCGGCCCGATTGCACCATCGCCATGCCGAATGATGCGCCGGATCTTGTCATCGACGCCAAATTCCCGCTGGAAGCATGGAACGCCATGCGCGCGGCGGAAACAGAGGGCAGCGGCGAGCAGGCCGCCCAGAGTGCACAACAGCGCTTCCGCCGTGATATCGAGGTCCATATCCGCGACATCTCGGAAAAATATCTGCTCGCCGGCGAAACCCAGGACACGGCATTTCTGTTCGTTCCGTCGGAATCGATCTTTGCCGAGATCCACGAGAATTTCGAGGCCATCGTGCACAAGGCGCAGCGGGCGCGGGTGGTGATTGTCTCGCCGTCGCTGTTGATGCTGTCGATCCAGGTGATCCAGGCGTTGCTGAAAGACGCGCGGATGCGCGAACAGGCGCATCTGATCCAGGGTGAAGTGCTGCGGTTGATGGAGGACCTGTCGCGGCTTGATGACCGGACCCGGAAACTGCAGGCGCATTTTTCCATGGCACAGAAAGATGTAGATCTGATCCTGACTTCGTCGGACAAGCTCAGCAAGCGCGGCGCCAAGATCGAGGCGCTGGAATTCGCCCAGATTGCCGATGATGCCAAACCCGCAGCCGCCACCCGTCCGGCCCAGGAAAGTGCACCCACCACCCAGCAAAATCCGAAATTCGAACCCCGCTCCACGACGCTAAAACTCCGCGTTGTCGACGAGGATGAATAGCTCTCAAAAGCTTAAATGCCGCAGCGTGGCTGGATGCCTTCTCGCTCTGCTTGCCCGGAAATGTCAGATTTCCGTTGCGCGGTCTCTGTGTCTCGTGTGATTTAAAACACCAATGAGCTGTCCAAACGGGCGGTTCGCATCGAGAGGAATATCATGACCATTCACGCCCGGCTTGCAGCCCTGCCGACATTTCCCGGTGCGATCAGCGGTGGCGTGATGCTCGCCGCCGTCCTCGGCTTCACCCTGGCGGCCTCCACCTCGGCCATGGCCGCAGAATGCGAAGTTTCGATGGAGCAGACCTGGCTGAGCGACCTTGTCGCATCCGCTCAAGTCAGTGGTCCATGCGCAAGTGCCAGCATTGAACTTGTGGTACGCAACGGTGTTGACGACGTCGTCTGGAGCGCTTCGCACGCCGCAGCAAATCTTTTTGGATTTGACGGTGTTGCGGACGCGGATTCGATGGGTGTTGCGCTGGGTGACTGGCTTGGCGATTACGCCGACAATTCCAGTTCCGGCCGATTGCCGGAATGGCCCGAAGGGGCGGACATGCCTGACGCCGGTGAATTCCCATTCTATGTCGAGGAAGGTGTCTCACGAGACGTTTACGAGACCTTGCGTACCGCTGATTATCCGATGATCTGCTACATTCAGGGCCACGAAAGCACCTTGTGCCTGGTCCAGCAGCCCGGCGTTAGCGTCCTGACCAATGTCGGCGCGCAGTCCTTTCCGGGCTAAGGTCGCCAAGCCGGGGAGACTGCCATGATTACCGTCATCGGATCCGTCAACATGGACCTGATCGCTACCACGCCGCGTCTGCCCGAACCGGGGGAAACCGTCAGCGGGACGGATTTCTCCACGGCCCAGGGCGGCAAGGGTGCCAATCAGGCGCTGGCGGCTCAGCGCGCCGGTGCTCAGGTCAGGATGACCGGGGCAGTTGGCGATGATGGCTTTGCCGCCGAGGCGCTCGCCTTGCTTGACGAGGCTGGCGCTGATCTGAGTTCAGTTCGCCACCTCGAAGGCCCCACCGGCACGGCGATGATCCTGGTCGGCGGCGACGGCGAGAACATGATCGTCATCATCCCCGGCGCTAACGGCCATGTCGCGGTAGAGGATGCCGAGCAGGCGGTGGCGCGCATGGCAGAGGGTGACACGCTGCTGCTGCAGATGGAAATCCCTCAAGCGGCAACAGAAGCGGCGCTGGTGGCTGCGCGCGCGGGCGGTATCACGAGCATTCTCAACATCGCCCCGTTGACCGACGCGGTCGAGCGGCTGGCGCCACTTGCCGATATTGTCATCGCCAACGAGACCGAGTTTGCCCGGCTATCGGGCCGACCGGCGGAAATGCTTGATGCAGCAAGAGCGGAACTTGAGGTGCTGCACAAAGCCACCGGTCAGTGCATGATCATCACGCTGGGTGGCGATGGCGTCCTCTGGGCCCGAGACGGCGCAATCGAGCACGTGGCTTCACTCAAAATCAAGCCGGTCGACACGGTTGGCGCGGGCGACACATTCTGCGGCTACCTGGCGCAAGGGCTCGACGCCGGCATGGACTTTGCCGCAGCCATCCGCCGCGCCGCAGTAGCTGGCGCGCTGGCTTGCCTGACGCCCGGCGCGCAGCCGTCGATCCCGTTGGCAAGCGACGTCACGGCCCGGCTTTAAAGCCGGGCGAGGCGCTCGATCAGCAGATCGAAAAAGCGATCGGAGTCGACATCGCCAGCCACAAAAGCATTGTCGGGTCGGTCGGTGACATTCCACCAATCAACCACCGTGGCGCCCAGCGTCAAGTCCGATCCGGTCTCGATCTCGACATTGCAGTGGCGGCCTGAAAACATTTCCGGGTCGATCAGCCAGGCAATCACTGTCGGATCATGAAGCGGGCCGCCATCGGTGCCATATTTGCGCTCGTCGAAGCGCTCGTAAAACTCCAGCATATCGGCCATGGCGCGCGAGGCGCGGTTGCCATTGGCCCTGAGCCTGGCAACCCGCACCCGGGTAGTCAGCACCTTGTGGGTAACATCGAGCGGCATCATGGTGATCGGCACGCCGGCGCCAAAGACGGCAGCAGCGGCTTCGGGGTCGACATAGATGTTGAATTCGGCCGAAGGGGTGATGTTGCCGCCCTCGAAATAACCGCCACCCATCAGCACGATTTGGCGCAGCCGAGCTGCGATGTCAGGAGCACGGGCAAATGCCATGGCAATATTGGTGAGCGGCCCCAGCGCGCAGAGGGTGACGCTCTTTTCCGGCTCGGTGCGCAGCGTTTCGATGATGAAATCAACTGCATGCCCGGACGCCAGCGGCTGGGCCGGGTCGAACAGCTCGACGCCATCAAGCCCGGTCTTGCCGTGCACATGCTCAGCGGTCACCAGCTTGCGCTTGAGCGGCGCCTCGGCGCCGGCGAAAACCGGGATGTCGGCGCGGCCGCAGATCTCCAGGACGATCCGCGCATTAAGCGCGGTGCGGGCCAGGGGCACATTGCCGGCGACGGCTGTAATGCCCACAACCTCGAGTTCAGGACTTGCCAGCGCCAGCATGATCGCCGCGGCGTCATCCTGTCCGGGATCGGTGTCGATGATGATCTTGCGCGGCGGCATGGCGGCTCCCTGAGGTGATGCGATTCGATTTTGCCAGATGATAAAGCACGTCAAACTCAAAAGGACCCGTCAGAATGTCCAGGGATGCTGATTATTTCCTCATATATGGCATGGCGGTGGCCCGAAATTGCTGCCGTCGTCTTGGTCCGCGCACCCCGCGTGGGTAGGTTCTTGCGTTGCGGCGATCAAGTTCCCATATTGAGGGCAAGCCGGATGCCGAATGCGGGTCCGGCGCCTGTCGCTTGAGAACGAGGACAAGCCATGTCACGCATGACGCCTTTTTCAAGCCCGCTGTTGCTGGGCTTTGATACAATGGAAAAGACCCTGGAGCGCATCGCCAAGGGGTCAGAGGGTTATCCGCCCTACAACATCGAACGAATTCGCGCCTCTTCGGACGGCACCAAGGTCGAACGGCTGAGGATCACGCTGGCTGTCGCCGGCTTCCGCGAGGAAGATCTCGACGTCACCACCGAAGAAAATCAACTGGTCATTCGCGGACGCCAATCCGATGCCGATGGGCGCGAATATCTGCACCGGGGCATTGCCGCACGGCAGTTCCAGCGCATGTTCGTGCTTGCCGAGGGCATGCAGGTGACCAGCGCAGAGCTCAAGAACGGCCTGCTGTCGGTAGACCTGATCCGCCCCGAGCCGGAACGCATGGTTCGAAAAATTAACATTTCGGTTCGAGACTGAACACCATGGTTCGATCCAACAGGACATTTCCTGCCACGAACAGGAGGAAATTATTATGATTGCCAAATCAGGAAAATCCCAATTATCTGCCCAGGATCTGGCGCTGCTCGGAGCCGGGAAAGTCGGCTACATCCGCAAGATGAACTCGGAAGACGTTACGGCCCGCTTCCCCGAAGCCCCGCAGCTTGACCCGGGACTTGAACTCTGGGCGCTGTTTGGCGCCGACGGCACGCCGATCCTGCTGACCGACAACCGTTCGAGCACGTTTTATCGCGCCGCCGAAGACGAGTTGAAAACCGTCAGCCTGCACTGATCTACAGCAGCGGCCGGGGCTATGGCGCCCCGGATGCAACGGCACGAAAAAACCAGTGGAATCCCGCTCAGGCGGCGTTGGAGGCCCGCTCTTCCGTCAGGAATGCGTAGAGCGAGGCTGCGTTGTCGGTGGCACGCAGCTTGGCGACCATGTCACTGTCGCGCATCACCCGGGCGATCCGTGACAGTGCCTTGAGGTGGTCGGCGCCTGCACCTTCGGGCGCCAGCAGCAGGAAGACCAGATCAACCGGCTGGTCGTCCAGCGATTCGAAATCGACCGGCTGGTCGAGCCGGGCGAACACGCCGACAATATGATCCAGCGTCGGCAGTTTGCCGTGGGGGATGGCAATGCCATTGCCAACACCGGTGGAACCGAGACGTTCGCGCTGCAGAATGACGTCAAACACCTCGCGCTCGGGAAGTCCTGTGACTTCCGAGGCTTTGGCCGCCAATTCCTGCAACAGCTGTTTTTTGGAGTTTGCCTTGAGCGCGGGCAGCACGGAGTTCTGCGCAATCAGATCAGCAAGCGCCATATCAAAATCCTCGTTTCAAGCCCGCTTTCCGGGCCTCGTGGTTGGCTCTGCGAAAACCACCGGCGGCGCGAAGTCCAAACTCCGCGCTGCCAATGGTCTGCTTTGTACCGGCCATAACGGTCAGGATTTAACGCCGCCAGCGTCAACCCATCCGATATTGCCGTCATTGCGGCGATAGACCACATTGAGGGCATCGTTGCCCGCATTGCGGAACATCAAGATCCGATCGTCTGTCATATCAAGCGCCATCACCGCGTCGGCCACACTCATGGTGACGAGCTGCTTGGTGCTTTCGGCGATAATCGCCGGAGAATAATCTTCAGGCACTTCTTCGGCGTCATCACCAGAGGAATCCACAACTGCATAGTGAAGCTGGGTCTGGTTCTGCTGGGCGTTGGCATAATGATCCTTGAGACGCCGCTTGTAGCGGCGCAGGCGCTTTTCAACCCGCTCTGCGGCGGCATCGAACGCCGGCTGCGGGTCCTGCGCTTCGCCGGTGGCGTGTAGCACCACACCGGTATCAAGGTGAATCTTGCAATCCGCCTGGAATCTTGATCCGGATTTTTCCACGGTGACATGGCTGGAAAAGCCGCCATCGTAGTATTTCCGGACGGCACCCGTGACGTGGTCCTCGATGCGGGTCCTGAAGGACTCGCCGATTTCCATATGTTTTCCTGACACTCGCACGTTCATGGATTGTCCCTTCTCATTGTCACTTGGGGAGTTCAGTCTAGGCCATGCTTCGCGCTCATCCAAGCGCCTGACGGCGGTCAATTGCCCCGGTCCATGCAATTTTTAACTTGACATAGCCGGGCTGACGGGCGGCGGATTTCCGTTTACCCAATGCGGGGCGGCTTCTACGCTGCACTGCACATAGTGTCAAGCGCAGCCCGATTTCTGGGCAATTCAGTTGCGTTATCAAGCAATTGCCGCAGGCCTATCAAAGTGCGGCTGCGCGCGCCCGGGCGCGTTTTTCGCGTCGGCGCTGAACCGAAGATGGAATAGCCATCGCCTCGCGGTATTTGGCCACAGTGCGACGGGCGATTTCCACACCTGACTGCTTGAGCAAACCTACCAGATCGTCATCCGAAAGGACCGCGGCAGGCTCTTCCTGCTCGACCAGAACCCTGATCCGGTGACGTACCGATTCGGCGGAATGAGCCTCGCCCCCGGCATCGGCCGAGGCGATCGACACGGTGAAGAAATATTTGAGTTCGAAAACCCCGCGTGGGGTGAGCATGTACTTGTTCGAAGTGACACGGCTCACAGTCGATTCATGCATCCCGATGGCGTCGGCTACCGCCTTGAGGTTGAGCGGCCGCAGATGGTCGACCCCGTTAAGCAGGAAGGCGTCCTGCTGGCGGACGATTTCAGTCGCGACCTTCATGATGGTGCGGGCACGCTGATCGAGCGAACGCGCCAGCCAGTTGGCCGTCTGCAGGCAGTCGGAGAGAAACTCCTGCCCAGCGTCGTTCTTCTGCATCTTACCTGTTACTGTGGCAAAATAGGTCTGATTGACCAGCACCCGCGGCAACGTGTCGGGGTTGAGCTCGACCTGCCAGCCGCCATCGGAGGCCGGTCTGACGGAAACATCAGGCACGATCATCTCGCTGGAACCAGTCTCGAACCGGGTTCCAGGCTTGGGGTCAAGCGCGCGGATTTCCGCCAACATCTCGAGCAAATCCTCCTCGTCGACGCCGCACAGCCTGGTCAGGCTGGCAAAATCACGACGGGCGAGCAATTCTAGGTTATCCACCAGCACCGCCATTGCCGGGTCAAGCCGGTCCTTGCGGCGCAGTTGCAGCGCCAGCGATTCAGACAGGGAACGCGCGAACAGCCCGGCAGGCTCGAATTCCTGAAGCTGGGCCAACACTGCTTCAACCCGGACCAGGTCTGCCCCCAACCGCTCGACGGTCTCGGCCAGATCAGCCGGTACATAGCCCGCCGGATCCAGGCGGTCAGCGATCTCGGTGGCAATCAGCCGATCTGCCGGATC
The DNA here is from genome assembly GCF_026619415.1 of Hoeflea algicola. Lineage (NCBI taxonomy): Bacteria > Pseudomonadati > Pseudomonadota > Alphaproteobacteria > Hyphomicrobiales > Rhizobiaceae > Hoeflea > Hoeflea algicola. The sequence continues at coordinate 3,714,165 of NZ_JAOVZR010000001.1, read as the reverse complement.
GACAAAGGCGAAGGCGATCTGCTCGGTGACATGATCACGCAAGGTCGGTGTCCGGGCTGCGAAATCATCAAGATCATAACCTTCACCGGGCGAGGCGCGATCGCTGCCGGGCATCGACTTCCAATTGTCGGCAAATGCCGGCGCGGCGGCGCTCTCTGCGGCATGGTCATCGGGGAAGACATTCTCATAGCGTGCGTCGATTTCGTCCCGGATCCGGTCGCTGTCCTTGCTGGAGCCCTCGCCCCAAGCCACGTCGTCGCCGCCATCATAGGCATTGTCGTCGGCGCCCGATTCTGTGCGTTCATCGGCGGGTGCCGTGCGCACGGGGTCGGTTTCACTGGCGGCAACGGAGGCGCTGGATTCAGTTCCGTCTGCCTCCGAGGTGACCAGTTCAAGCAACGGATTGCGCTCGACTTCCTGCTCGATGAAGCGGGTCAGCTCGACATGACTGAACTGCAGCAGCCGGATCGACTGCATAAGCTGCGGCGTCATCACCAGTGATTGGCTCTGACGCAATTGAAGACCGGCTGACAAGGCCATGACGACGCAACACTCCCGCTCGGGCCACTCCGGAGGGCGGCGACGCTCGCGCCACCGGTCCTCTCCTGCTTGAACACATCTTTGAAGACGCGGCCCGGCCCATCTGGCCCGAAAATTGCTTTTTATTCGTTTCGGGTCAAGTGCGGCCTTCCGACAAGGTAAAGGGCGCAGCGCTTGCTATCGCCCGGACCGGCGGATCAACCCGGCTGAGGGAGCGTACAGGCAGGTGCCCGCGTCGCTGCATCGGAAGGAACGGACGAGCAAATACCTAAAGCGAAAATTGCTCGCCGAGATAGAGCCTGCGAACATCGGCGTTAGCGACGATTTCTGCTGGCCGGCCATGGGTCAGCAAAACACCTGCATTCATGATGTAGGCGCGGTCGATCAGCCCGAGCGTCTCGCGGACATTGTGATCGGTAATCAAGACGCCAATGCCGCGGCGGGTAAGGTGGCGAACCAGATCCTGGATATCTGATACGGCGATCGGGTCGACGCCGGCAAAGGGCTCGTCGAGCAACATGAAGGTTGGATCCGACGCCAGCGCGCGGGCAATTTCCAGCCGCCGCCGTTCGCCACCCGACAGCGAAATCGAAGCCGCCTTGCGCAAATGCGAAATGTGGAATTCCGACAACAGATTGTCGAGCTTGTCTTCGCGCTTGTCGCGGTCCTTTTCGACAACTTCGAGAACCGCGCGAATATTGGCCTCGACGCTCAGCCCGCGGAAAATCGACGCCTCTTGCGGCAGGTAACCGACGCCAAGCCGGGCGCGCCGGTACATCGGCAGGGTGGAAACATCGTTGCCGTCGATTTCAATCGTGCCTGAATCAACCGGCACCAGCCCGGTGATCATGTAAAAACAAGTCGTCTTGCCAGCGCCGTTGGGGCCGAGCAGGCCGACCGCTTCGCCGCGGCGAACACCAAGCGACACGCCATCAACCACCCGCCGCGATTTGTAGGCCTTGACCAGATCGCGGACGATCAGCGTGCCTTCATACCGGCCACTCGCCGACGGGGCGAGGTCTGCATCGCCCTTGCCATCCCGACCGCCCAGCGATGAAAACAGCGCCTTGATCACTTTTTAGGTCGCGACTTCGGGTCGAGCTGGATCATGACGCGGCCACCGCAGCTGTCGAGCGTGGCCTGGCCGGTCTTCATCAGCACGGTGAGCTTACAGCCGATAAAGACGTTGTCGGCGTCGGTGAGCACGACCTTTTCGCCAGTGAGCACCAACACTTCATCCGCCATGTTGAAATTGCCCGCGTCTGCCGTGGCAGTCTGGGTGCCGGACTGGATCAACACCTTCTTGAACAGCTCAATTTCGCGGATATCCGCGGCCCCCGATGCCACCGAACCGCCACTGCCGCTCTTGGTGTAATAGACGATCATTTCGCCGGCCTGCAGGGCGGTTTCGCCCTGAACCACCTTCACATTGCCGGTAAAAGTGGCCTTGCTGGCCTCTTCGTCGATTTTCAGCAGATCACTTTCAATCTGGATCGGCTCGTCGCTGGAGAGCGCAAGCCCGGTCATCCGTTCTGCCTGCTGCGCATGGGCGGCAGGCACCGCCATGATCAGGCCAACGGCGAACATGATCGCAATCATCCCCGGCAAACGTCGAGATTTTACTATCATATCAGTTGGTCGCTCCATTCCCCGACCGGACCGCCGACGGCTTGATGGTCATTCGGACCTTGTCCTCGAAGACAATGACGCGGCCGTTATCCTGCATATTCATGGATTGTGCAACAACCGATGCCTCTCCTGAACGGATTGAAACCGGGTCGGATGTACTCATTTCGTTGCTTGCCATGTCGATACTGGCAGAGTTCATCTCGGCTGAAAAACCGGTCTCGTCAGTTACCGTGAAAGGTTGATCGAAACGGAGTGTTTGGGCTGTGCGGTCATAGATGCCGCTGATTGCCTCAAGCCGCGCATTCTTGCCGTCGGCGGCAGGCAATTCGGCGACGATTTCCTCGAGCTGGACCACATTGGGGGTAGCCAGGTCCTGGATCGCCCGCAACGCCTCTATCCGGTAGGATCGGCCGTCAGACGTCTGGCCGCTCATCACCGGGTTTTGCATCACCAGCTTGCCGTCGCGCACCGCCACCGATTCAATCGCGATCCCCTCGGGCACCATCCCGTCCACCCAGGAGACGGTGACAAACGCCACCACGATCAAGGCCGAGGCGAGCGGCAGCAGAAACTTGAGCATCCGCACGCGGCGCGAATGGATCGAGGCACGCCGGTATTCTGCGTGCGAACGTCCCGCATAAGCGCCGGCGACTGGGATATCTGAAACTGTTGACGTTGCCATAGGTTCCCGCGGTCTCGTGGGCTGCCAGCACCGGTCATCCGCACCAGGTGGCTGTTGCAGCCGGCTTCGCATCCCAATATGGTTATATTGCGAAGCAGTCGATGCAATTTGCCATGGCGCGGCGATAATGGCAAAGCATCGCCGGGTCGTCGCGATCCAGAATCCCGGACGCAATCGGAGACGTGCTTTTGACCGACCCTGAAATTATTGCCGACCGTCGCCGCATTCGGCGCAAACTCAGTTTCTGGCGGATCATCTCCGTTGTCGCGGCGATCGCCCTGGTGACAGCCCTTGCGGTCAATATCGGGTTTCCCGAGACCCGTTCGGACCATATCGCCCGGATCGACATCTCAGGGGTGATCACAGATGACGAGCCGTTGCTCGAACTGATCGACAAAGCCGCCAAAAACCAGGCTGCGAAGGCGCTGGTAATCAGCATCTCCTCGCCCGGCGGCACCACTTATGGCGGCGAACGCCTGCACGAGGCGCTGGTTGCGGCCGGCGCGCTCAAGCCGGTGGTCGCCGATGTGCGCACGCTGGCAGCCTCCGCCGGCTACATGATCGCGGCGTCGACCGACCACATCGTCGCCGGGGAAAGCTCTATCGTCGGCTCCATCGGGGTGATCTTCCAATACGCGCAGGCCAGCGATCTGCTCGACAAGATCGGCGTCCGGATAGAGGACATCAAATCCTCGCCGATGAAGGCTGAGCCGTCGCCTTTCCACAACGCCAGTGAAGAGGCCAAGGCGATGATCCGGTCGATGGTGCTCGACAGCTACGACTGGTTTGTCGATCTGGTTGCCGAAAGACGGAAGATGGACCGAGCCCAGGTGCTGGCGCTCGCCGACGGCTCGATCTTCACCGGCCGGCAGGGATTGGCAAACGGTCTGGTCGACGCGGTTGGCGGCGAAGACGAGATCCGCACCTACCTGAAAGGCCGCGGCATCGATGAAACATTGAAAATCGTCAAATGGGAGCCTGACCGTGGCTCTCCCAGCGGCTTGCTCAACATTCAGGCGGCCAGCTTAGTCGAACGCTATCTGGGCATGCCGGGACGGGTTTCCGACGAGATCGACCGGCTGTCGGGCGGCAAGTTGTTCCTTGACGGTCTGTTGTCGGTTTGGCAGGTTGGCGGGCAGCCCGCGCGGGATAACTAGGGGAGATCTCATGATAAAATCGGAACTGGTTCAGGCGGTTGCGGCTCGCAATCCGCATCTCTATCACCGCGATGTCGAAAACATCGTCAACTCGGTGCTTGACGAGATCACCGAAGCACTGTCCCAGGGCAACCGGGTCGAACTGCGCGGCTTCGGGGCGTTTTCGGTGAAAAACCGTCCGCCGCGCTCAGGTCGTAACCCGCGTACCGGCGATCCGGTGTTCGTCGAGGAAAAATGGGTGCCATTCTTCAAAACTGGCAAGGAACTGCGCGAACGGCTCAATCCCGAAAACCCGGATTGACCGCGATGGCGCGGCACCCCACATAATTGATTTGACACGTCGATCGCCGCGCTCTGAAAGAGAACGGACCTAACCATGATCAAACGCATCATCGCACTGGTGATTTTCGTCCCGCTGGCCATTGTCCTCATTATGCTGTCGGTGGCTAACCGAACAGCGGTGACGCTGGCGCTCAACCCGTTCCAGCCGGAAGACCAGGTGCTGTCGCTGACCGCGCCGTTCTTCGTGTTCCTGTTCGTGGCGCTGATCGTTGGCATGATCCTCGGCTCGCTCGCCACATGGTTCAAGCAGGGCAAGCACCGCAAGCAGGCGCGGGTCAACGCCAATGAAGCGGTCAAATGGCACACAGAGGCCGACCGCGAAAAGGCAAAAGCCAAGCAGATCGCCGCCGCCCTGCCAATCGACGACAAGCACACCGCTGCGTGAAGGCGAGCTGGATCCGTTTTCTGCTAAAACTTAGGTAATTCCGGAGCGATGTAGTGCCGGCTCTCAAGTCGTCCACGCGACAGCAGAGGGTAGCAACCATTGGTCAGCCCGGAGGGCCGCATGCCTTCAAGTCGTGAGAAGGATTTTCGTCCCGAATACACTTTTTAGCACGATGCTTGATAGCTACATTCCTGTCGACAATACGATGCCGCCACGGCGCCACCCCTATTCAATCGGCAACTCCCCGTAATTACCCACCCCCGAATTCGTGATTTCCGGTTCTTCTACCGGCCTATGCCAGGACGGATGCGATGACCTGGAAGGGGTTTGCGCCTTTGAGGCGGGCGGTGTCGATGGTCGTGCGTACATCCGCCTCGGCTTGGGCGGCCCACATGGCGCGATATCCGTTTGTCACCTTTCGCTGAATGACCCATGGACGGAGCTTTCGCTCAGATGTGTTGTTGGTGACATCGACTTCTCCGGGATAGTCGCAAAACGTCAGCAGCTGATCGCGGGCCCGCCCGATCTTGGCCTGGAGCTTTTGGGCCAGGTCGCACGAAGTCGGGGCGCATAGAAGCCCGGCAAGCTGTTTATCGAATTTGCGCTTCTTGCTTGCGACGGTAGACGCAGCGAATGTGCTTATGGCTCTGGCGAAATCAAACACACGGCCAAACCAAAGCTGGAAGCGAAGAGGGAGATCATCCTCGCCATGTTCCAGCGCAAAGGCTGTATCACGCGCCAAATGTGCAAGGCAGGTTTGATGTCGATGGCCGTGAGATTGCTGGGCTGAATACCGATCAGATATCCATACCTCGGGGACATGGCCGCCCATGGTCTCGTGAACGACCCGTGCTGCACGGGAGTAATCGGGCTGGTGGACAACAGCATCCTTGCAATGAAAAACCCAGTGTTGGGCATTTGTGCCCTCGATACGCACACCGGTTTCGTCGCTGGCGACAACGCGGGCGGCTCGAAGGCTGGCCTTGGCGGCCTGTGCTGTGGCCTGGAAGCTCGGACGGGAGCGGGAAAACATGTTCATGATCGCGCCCTCGCTCACATTAAGGCCGAAGATATCCATGAACACACCGCTCAGGCGTTCGTAAGACAATGCATGGAAACTCTTGAGGTAGATCGCCAGCGCGTGAATGCCTGGCCCGAACGGCGTTGCGGTTGCCACGGCAGGTGCGGTGGCTTTTGTTGTCGTGCCGCATTGCGGGCAATGACAGGAAAAACGCCGATGCCGGGTGACATGAGGACGGATCGCAGGAATATCGATCTCGTCATAGGCCCCGGCCAGCACCATCGTATCATCACCGGAAAACGCATGGCCGCATCTCTTGCAGGCGGTCGGTTCATGATCGCGAAACATGTCGGCAAAATCCGCCAGCACCCTATTGTGGGGTTCATGCCCGGGCTTGGCTCCACCCGGTCGTGAGTTGACGCGTTTCTCTTTCTTGTCCGTCGAGGGCGGCTTGGAAGACGTCCGAGAATCCTTGGAAGGCCGTTGGAGCCGAAGCACCATCTCGATCAATTCGTCCTTGCTCAGCTGCTGCAAATCAGTCCGATCCATATCATCATGGATTCAGACATTGTGGTGCATGGCAAGGGGGTGGGTAATTACAACTCCCCTCACAATCGTAATCCCTGAAACTGCACATTCTTTCATGTGTTGCATTTTCACCGGGTTGAGGTTTCTCTAATAACGATTTAGCCAACGCGCCAATCAAAGCTTTATAGATATCGCTTGCTCCATCGCGACGGTCAGCATTACCTGAATTGGATGGACTGCGGCCTGATAAATACTTGCTATACGCCCAACCAACTTGTCCAGTCTCATGGCGCAGCTTTGACCATTTCCCCGACCGTGAGATGATTTGAACCGTAGAGCCGTGCTTCATCCTCATAATAACGAAATGATCACTACCGGCTCCATTTCTCAAGTTTAGAAATCCGTCATTGGGAGAATTTACGACCCCGATTCCAACAAACGTTTGCTGTTCGCCGGTCATGGACAGGTCTCGCTCAACGAGATATTTGCCAAAGGCCCAGCCCGCCAAACCTGTTTCATGCCGCACTTGAGACCAAGCGCCAGACTGCCCAATAAGCTGCACCTTTGAACCGTGATCCATCGCCATGACAACCGGATAGGTGGTCCCCGGCCCGCTTCTCAGGTTTAGATATCCATCTCCGGGAGAGTGGACGGTCCGTGTTTCAGCAATCACATTTACTGCAGAAAACAAAACCGCGCCTAAAAGCACGACAATCCTTAAAACAACAGACCCCAAACCCAACCACCTATATTTTGATCGACAACTATTTACCGCGATTATTCAGTATTGAATCTGACGTAAATTGTATTGCGCACTTCCATATGCATTATCCCTTAAAGTGCGTCGGATGGAGGGGTTCGCGTCCCTCAGTTGCCCGCTTCGCCTTTGCGCAGCCGCATAATTCGTCCTCGCCTTGTCAAAATCTACGGCTGTTCCAGCGTACCCACGGTGGTAAACAACCCCCATCCAGAACAATGCACTTGCATTGCCCGAAGCACCTAACTCTGACGCCACCCGTTTAAGTTCCGAGTATTCCTGATTCCAGGCAAGAAGGCGTAAAAACGCAAACTTAACATGGTCATTTTTCGGGCTTTGTCGAAGCGCCAGCCGACAGGAATCCAGTGGCCCACTTCCTTTTGCAAGAGACCTTGTTTTTACATCCACGCCACTTTGCGAAAGACAGGTATCAACAGCAGCCTGCGCTTTGGCTTCACTCGAAACGGACATGACGCCGAGTGCTAACAGGGAAAAAATGCACGCCTTTCTGAACATACCAACCTCCAAGTACAGGATCAGAACATACTTCACTTACCGTCTGGGACTGGACCTAATGTTGCCCACGCGACGGGGAAATCACTCACAAACCGTGTCCACTTGATCGTACCATTATCGAGTACGCGGACACCAATTTCCACATCCCGACACTCTCCTTTCTCCTTGTTGTTGTGGAAACGAATGCTGCCTCGAACAACACGGCTGTATTCACCTGAAGAGATGCAATCCAAATCGTAGTGTATGGTCCGCTGTGAATATCCGTCGTGCGATTTCATGATACTGAAATCAACAGAAATACCCTCTATCTCTCCCAAGGCGTCATAATTTCCCCAGGAGGTGACGCTAACCCACCTCCCACGCAGGTAAGCAGCCAAACTATTCATTTCACTGTTGTTTGTCGGAACAATCTCACGTGGAGTAATACCAGTGGCCCATTTGGCCATACCTTCCGCCCACGCCTTTGCCAGATCAACAATTGCCTGCTCCGCAGCACCAGGAGTAGAGGGACCATCATCCTCCCCCATGCAATCAAGAATTTCGCAGGTATGCTCCCACTGTTCGCGCGCAGCAAACAATTTTGCCTCGGTTACGGACCAGTCTTCTGCCTGAACCAGGCAAGAAGAGGTCAAAACCAAAACAGCTCCAACACATAACCCGACACAGTGCCTCACTGTGTAAAAATGATAAATCATGAAATTCTCTCAAATCCATAACTTCACATTTTATATAGTAACAAAATCAATAAACTAGGCAACATCTTTTTTTGAATAAACAAATAACGCCTTACATTTTCGAGATGCTGAAATCATATATATCATTTCTTGGTGAAAATACTCAAATGGCACCCAGCTCAATCTATCCCTTCCCTAAACCCCGGCAGCCTTGGCGCTCACCACCTCGTTGAACTTGGTGAAAAACTGGCCGGCGAGCTTTTTCGAGGTTGAATCGATCAGCCGCGAGCCGAGTTGGGCCAGCTTGCCACCGACCTGGGCCTTGACGGCGTAGCTGAGCACGGTTTCCGCACCATCTTCGACAAGCTTCACATCGGCGCCGCCATTGGCGAAGCCGGCGATGCCGCCCTTGCCTTCGCCAGAAATCGTGTAGCTTTCCGGCGCATTGATGTTTTCCAACGTCACCTCGCCCTTGAAGGTCGCCGATACCGGCCCGATCTTGATCTTGACGGTGGCAGACATCTCGGTGTCGGAGCTTTTATCAAGTGACTGGCATCCCGGAATGCACTCGCGCAGCACATCGGGATCATTGAGTGCTTCCCAGACCAGCTGACGGGGTGCCGCAATACGCTCTTCGCCGTTCATTTCCATCAGATATCTTCCTCCGTGATTGCCGCGCTATCTATGCAAATCGAAAACGGCTTTGCCAAGGGCATATCGGATTGCTATGTCCACACCACACGAAACCACGAGTTCGGCGGCACTTTGACGGTGTGGCACGAGCTCCAGACTGACGGGACGGCTTCAGCGTGGCGGACAAGCGCAATCAACAGGCCCGGCGCGGCCCTGGCGGCAAGCCCGCGCAAGGGACTAAACAGGCGCGTCCGCCTGCCAAACTGCGCGGCAAGCCGGGTCATGGTCCAAAGCCCGAGGAAAAGCCGTTCCGCGACAAGTCTCATCGTGCGCCCGAGACTACCTCGCGACAGATAAAGGGCAAGCGCCCCTCGGAACGACTGGCGGCTGAAGCACAGGCCGCCACCGACAAGCGCAGCCAATCGGCACAGTCCCCGCCGATCCGCCCGCTCAACAAGCGCAGCGGTGAACTGCCCCGTCAGGTGGCGCCGCTGATTCTGGAAATCGGCGACGAGGATGGCTACCGGCTGATCGACACCGGCCAGAACGAGGCCGGCGAGGGCGAAAAGCTCGAACAATACGGCACATTGCGAATTGTCCGCCCGGAAGCCCAGGCGCTGTGGGCGCGCGGGCTTTCCGATGCCGAATGGAACAAGGCCGATGCGCTGTTTACCGGCGACACCGACGAAGACGGGATCGGCCGCTGGGCGTTTCCCAATCTGCCGCTCGGCGAAACCTGGCCGATGCAATTGCTCGGCGTCGACTTTTACGGCCGGTTGACCTCGTTCCGCCATGTCGGGGTGTTTCCCGAACAGATCGCCCATTGGCGCTGGATGGCCGAGAAGATCGCCAACGCGAACCGACCGCTGAAAGTGCTCAACCTGTTTGGCTATACCGGCGTCGCCTCGTTGGTGGCGGCCAAGGCGGGCGCGGAGGTCACCCATGTCGACGCCTCGAAAAAGGCCATCGGCTGGGCCCGTGAAAACCAGGCATTGGCCGGGCTCGAAACCAAGCCGATCCGCTGGATCTGCGAGGACGCGATGAAATTCATCGCCCGCGAGGAACGCCGCGGTAGCCGCTACGACATCATCCTCACCGACCCGCCGAAATTCGGCCGCGGCCCGAATGGCGAGGTCTGGCAATTGTTCGAGCATCTGCCATTGATGCTCGACATCTGCCGCGAACTGCTAAGCCAGAAGCCGGTCGGGCTGGTGCTGACCGCCTATTCCATTCGGGCGTCGTTCTATGCCATTCACGAGTTAATGCGCGAGACCATGCGCGGCGCCGGCGGAGTGGTGGAATCGGGCGAACTGATTATCCGCGAGAGTGGCAAGACCGGCGCGGATGATTGCCGGGCGCTGTCGACATCGCTCTATTCAAGGTGGCTGCCGCAATGAGAGATCCGAACGCTTCCGGAAGCACGCCACGGGTCGGCCTGGTCAAGGAAATTACCAGCCTGTCCAATCCGGTGATCAAGGACATTCGCGCGCTGTCGATGAAAAAGCACCGCGACGAGACCGGAACCTTTCTCGCCGAAGGGCTGAAACTGGTGATCGATGCGATTGAACTCGGCTGGAACATCCAAACACTGATCTACGCTAAAGCGCGGACCAGCACCGAGCAGGTCGAAAGGATCGCTGCGCTGACCGTGGCGCGCGGCGGACTGGTTCTCGAAGTCAGCGAAAAGGTGCTCACCGCGATTACCCGCCGCGACAATCCGCAAGCGGTGATTGCCGTGTTCGAGCAGAAACTGACGCCGCTTTCAGAGATTGCGCCCAAAGCCGACGAAACCTGGATCGCGCTTGACCGGGTGCGCGACCCGGGCAATCTCGGCACCATCATCCGCACCGCCGATGCCGCTGGTGCTTCCGGCGTGATGCTGATCGGCGAGACTGTCGATCCGTTCTCGACCGAAACCGTGCGCGCCACCATGGGTTCGATCTTCGCGATGCCGCTGGTGCGCACGTCCGAAGTGGAATTCCTGAACTGGTCAGCCAAGGACGGAGCGTTGCTGGTCGGCAGCCACCTCAAGGGCAGCGTCGACTACCGCTCGATCGATTACAAGGACCGTGCCGTGGTGCTGCTGATGGGCAACGAGCAGGCCGGCCTGCCCGACAGCATGGCATCGGCCTGCGGCAAGCTGGCCCGTATCCCGCAGACCGGGCGGGCCGATTCCCTCAACCTGGCGATCGCCACCGGGGTGATGCTGTTCGAGGCTCGGCGCCATTTGCTTGCTCTGGGGGATCTAACACCGTGACCACTTCCCGCCTGAGCCGCGCCGGCCCGATGCTGGCCATGGTGACAAGCACCGTGGCCTTCGACCAGGTCGTCAAATGGCTGGTGGAAACACGGCTGCCTTTCAACGAGCTGATACCGGTGGTGCCGATGCTGGCGCTCTACCGAACCTGGAACGAGGGCATCGCCTTTTCACTGCTCAAGGGCCTGCCGGATGTAGCGCTGCTGGGGGTGACTGCGCTTGTCGCCATTTTTGTCGTGATCTTGTGGTGGCGCACGCCGCCGGAGCGCTCGATTGCCCATCTCGGTTATGCGCTGATCATCGGCGGAGCAATCGGCAATCTGATCGACCGCGCGGTCTATGGCCATGTGGTCGACTATATCCTGTTTTACACCGAGCACTGGTCGTTCGCGGTGTTCAACCTGGCCGACAGTTTCATATCGGTCGGTGCCGGGCTGATCGTGCTCGACGAAGTCATCGCCACCATTCGCGAACGCAAGACAAGAGCATAGACCATCCGGCTTTCGTCGCTCTTGATCTCAAGCCAATCGCGGGCCAGTCTGCGCCCAACAGCATATGAGGAGTTTTCATGCAAGACCGTTTCAAGGGCATCCTGCTCACCCGTGACGACAACAAGGTACTGTCGGTCAATGTCGCCGAGCTCGGTCTTGACGACCTGATGGAAGGCGACGTCGTGGTCGAGGTGGAATGGACTACCGTCAACTATAAGGACGGGCTGGCAATTACCGGCAAGGGTCCGGTGGTGCGGCGCTGGCCGATGATCCCGGGGATCGATTGCGCCGGCACGGTGGTAAGCTCTGAAAATCCACGCTTCAGCCCGGGCGACAAGGTGATCCTCAACGGCTTTGGCGTCGGCGAGGTGCATACCGGCGCCTATGCCACCTATGCCCGGCTCAACGGCGACTGGCTGATTCCGATGCCCGAGGGCATGGATGGCCGTTCGGCGATGGCAATCGGCACGGCCGGCTACACGGCCATGCTGTCGGTGATGGCGCTGGAACGGCACGGCATTGACCCCACGCGCGGACCGGTGGTCGTCACCGGCGCCAATGGCGGCGTCGGCACGGTGGCCATCGCGGTGCTGGGCAAGCTTGGCTACGAGGTGATCGCCTCGACCGGCCGCCCCGAGGAAGGCGAATTCCTCAAGCAACTGGGCGCTTCCGAAGTGATCCACCGCGATGAATTGTCAGGACCGGCCAAGCCGCTCAACAAGGAACGCTGGATCGGCGGCGTCGACGCAGTCGGCAGCCACACGCTGGCCAATGTGCTGTCGATGACCTCCTATGGCGGCGCGGTGACGGCCTGTGGCCTGGCCCAGGGCATGGACCTGCCGGGCTCGGTCGCACCATTCATCCTGCGCGGCGTCTCGCTGCTGGGCATCGATTCAGTGATGGCGCCCCTGGCGTTGCGGCAGGAAGCCTGGGCGAGGCTTGTAAGCGACCTCGACGTCTCGAAGCTGGAAGCGCTGTCGACCGAAGTCGGCTTTGACGGCATCATCGACGCTGCCCACGCCATCATCGATGGCAAAGTGCGGGGCCGCGTGGTGGTCAATATGAAGCAGTAAAGCGCCGGATCGGTAAAATTCGATGCTTTTGCTGAAAACTTTGCTCACCGGACCCGTGTATCCATGGCGTCATGAGCACAGAACCAAGCCGACTCCAAGAAGCACTCAGCCTGGCCCTCAATCAACAGGCTGAGACTTCGCGTGACACCCAGACGGTTAGCCCGGCGGTCCGTTACCCGGTCTCCGACACGGCAACCGTCAGCCCCGGCGTCGCGCATAGTACTGCGGCACGGCCGCTGTTTGCGGCCTCGGCGGCGATGGCCGCAGCCGCTATTTCGGTCTCGTTCAATGCACCGATGGTGCTGCTCGCCTCGGTGGCGGGGATTGCGGTGTTTGCGGCGTTGCCGCTGCTCCGGCGGAAGACTGTCGGGCCGAGCCAGCGCCCGGTCGCTGCCACAACTCCCGCCTCGGCGTCGGCCGGGACAGCAGCCAAGAGCGAGCAGGAGTTCGACCGCTCCTGGGAGCTGGGGGGATTTTCGGGCCAGCTCACGGCGGTGTTTGATACGCTTGGCGACATGGTCTCGGCCTGCAATCTCGATGGCCGCATCATCTATGCCAACGACACCTTCAGCAAGATCACCGGCTGTGACCGGCCGGTCGGACTGACGCTGGAAGCGGCCGGAATCACGCCCGGAAGCCACGACGACAACGGCAATCGCGAACTCACCCTCGGCGAAGGTTCAGAGCAGACGATCTGGACCTGGCACGAAAAGGCTGCGCGCGATCCCGCAACCGGACAACTGCTGGTCCATTGCATCGGTCGCAACATCACGGCAACCCGCCGGGCTGAAGTTGAACTGGTCGAGGCGCGGGAGAAGGCGGAAGCCGCTAGCCACGCCAAGACCCGTTTCCTGGCCGCTGTCAGCCATGAAATTCGCACCCCGCTCAATGGCATCATGGGCATGACCCATCTTCTCGAGCAGACCGAGACTACCCCCGAACAGGCGAGCTATCTCAAGACCGCGCGCGAATCCGGCCAGGCGCTATTGTCACTGATCGAGGACCTGCTTGATGTCACGTCGATCGAGGCGGGACGACTCAACTTGCGCCGCGAACAGGGCAATCTTGAGGAGTTGGTGCACGGAGTTTGCGAACTGATGGCCTCGCGCGCCCATGAAAAAGACATCGAAATCGCTGTCCACATTGCCCCCGATGCACCGCAACGCATCACCTCCGACATCGGACGGCTGCGGCAGGTGCTGTTCAATCTGGTCGGCAATGCCATCAAGTTCACCGAGGCCGGTGGCGTACTGGTGGAGGTGGCGCTTGAGAACAACAAGCTCAACTTTATCGTTTCCGATACAGGTCCGGGTCTCAAGGACGAAGACAAGACCCGCATTTTCGACGAATTCGAGCGCGCTGACAACGGCCCTACACGCAAGCATGGCGGCGCTGGTCTGGGGCTGTCGATCTCGGCGCGGATCGTCGAGGCGCTGGGCGGCGAAATCGGCGTCGTCTCCAAAGCGGACCGCGGCAGCGCTTTCCATTTCACCGTGCCGCTTCAGGATTTTGAGGCAACCGACACACCGGTGATGCAGCGCGGGCCGCTTGCCGACCGCGCCGTGCTGGTCATCGCGCCGCGCGGGCCGGTATCGACGGCGATGCTGTGGAGCATCCGCGATCTGGGCGGCTTTGCCGAAGCCGCCGACGACGCGGAAACAATTATCGCGGCGCTGACCCGGCTCAACCGCTCGGGCGCATTTCTGAGCGACATTCTGGTTGATCGCCGCATCGCCGAGCACGCCGACAGTCTGCTGGCCGCGGCCCCGACCGTCCTGCCCGACACGGTAGCGCGGACGCTGGTGATTGCACCCGAGGACAGCCGCGATCTCGAAGGCCATGGCGCCCACGGTGCGGATGCATGGCTGGTGCGGCCAGTGCGTCGCACCTCGCTGATCAACGTGCTGACCAGACGGGACGACCGCGACGACCGCGACAGGCTGGCCAGCAAGCCGCGACCGCCGGTTTTGGTACGCAGCTCCGAGCATCCGACGCTCGACATTCTTCTGGCTGAGGACGATCCGGTCAACGCACTGGTGGTACGCACCGTGCTGGCCCGCCAGGGGCACCGGGTAACGGTGGTCGACAATGGTCGCAAACTGATCGAAAAGGCAATGGAGCGGCCCGGCGGCGTGGCCGGATACGACCTGGTCATCACCGATCTGTCGATGCCCGAGGTAGATGGCCGCACCGCCATCACCAGGATCCGCAGCGAGGAGGAGGTAAACCAGCTCGCCCGTCTGCCAATAATTGTACTGTCAGCGGATGGCCAGGCCTCAACCCGCGACGATCTGCTGGCCGCCGGCGCCGACGGGCACGCGGAAAAGCCGGTCGATCCGGAATGGCTGGTCTCGCTCGCCTCGGTCACCGCGCGCAAACGGGAACGCGCCACCGGCTAACCGGCTGCGAAAGCGGCTTCGAGGCACCGACACGCGGGAACCGGCATCGCTCCCTTACCCCACCCTTTTAGGGGGATGAATTGACCTGTGGAGGGGCAGTCACAATATTACCCAGAAATGGCCACAACCGGGATGGCAAATGTCACCGGGATGTCGCAGAATCGTGGTTGAACCCGTGCATCCATTAGCGGGAGAAGACCCATGGAAACGCACGTGCAACAGCCCCTGTCCACCCCTTTCCACGTACCTTTGGCCAAGAGCCAGCCGGCCGACCGAGCGCTTGGCAAAATTGGCTCGCTGGAAGTGCGGCTGGCGGCCACCAACGCCGAGATCGAAGCCGCCCAATGTCTGCGCTACCGTGTATTCGCCGAGGAAATGGGCGCGCAATTGCCGGCCGAGGCGGTGCGCGCCAAACGTGATTTCGATGCCGTTGACCGTTACTGCGACCATCTGTTGGTGCTTGACACGGCATTGACCGGCACCGCCGAAAACCAGATTGTCGGCACCTACCGGCTGCTGCGCCAGGAAGTGGCCGAGCGCCATGACGGATTTTACTCGCAAAGTGAATTCGACGTGGTCGACCTGGTCGGGCGCAATCCCGGCAAGCGCTTTCTCGAGCTTGGACGCTCCTGCGTTCTCAAGGAATACCGTACCCGCCGCACGCTGGAAGCCTTGTGGCAAGGCAATTGGGCCTATGCGCTCAATCACGGCATTGACGCGATGTTCGGATGCGCGTCGTTTCCCGGTGACAAACCGCATGCCCATGCGCTGGCGCTGTCGTTCCTCAACCAGGCTGCCGCCACCGGCGACAACTGGACGGTCAACGCCATTCCCGGACGCGGCGTGTCGCTGGACATGATGCCGGTGGAAGCAATCACCCCGCGCGCGGCGCTGGGCGCCATGCCGCCGCTGGTCAAGGGCTATCTGCGGCTCGGCGCGCTGGTTTCCAGTGAGGCTGTGGTCGACCGGGAATTCCGTACCACCGACATTCTGGTGATCCTGCCGGTCAAGCAGATCCGCGGCCGCTACATCAATCACTATGGCGCCGACGCTTCGCGGTTTTCGGCGTAAAAGCTGCCGGCCGGGTCCGTTCACCCGGCCCTGTTTTTCCCGCTCCGGGTCCGTTCACCCGGCCCTGTTTTTTCCCGCTTCAGCTCGAGGCGTTGTAAGCGGCAATTGCCGCCATGTTGACAATGTCGGAATCCTTGGCGCCCATCGAAACGATCTGGATCGACTTGTCGAGGCCAACCAGCAACGGGCCGATGACTGTGGAGCCACCCAGCTCCTGCAGCATCTTGGTCGAGATCGAGGCCGAGTGGAAGGCCGGCATCACCAGCACGTTGGCGGTGCCCGACAACCGGCAGAACGGGTATTGCTCGAGCACCTTGGTGTTGAGCGCCACGTCGGCGGCCATTTCACCGTCATATTCGAAATCGACCCGGCGCTTGTCGAGAATCTTTACCGCATCGCGCACCCGCTCCGACCGCTCACCGGTGGGATGGCCGAAGGTCGAATAGGCCAGCATCGCCACCCGCGGCTCATAACCCAACCTCCGCGCCATGCCGGCGGCTTCCTCGGCGATGTCGGCCAGTTCCTCGGAGTTCGGCATGTCGATGACGGCGGTGTCGGCGACAAACACGGTGCGCCCGCGGCACAGCGCCAGCGAAACGCCGATCATCCGGTGGCCGGGCTTGACGTCGACGCAGCGGCGGATGTCCTCAAGGGCTGTGGAATAATTGCGTGTGGTGCCCGTCACCATCGCATCGGCATCGCCGAGCGCCACCATGCAGGCGCCGAAATGGTTGCGATCGGTGTTGATCAGCCGCTGGCAATCGCGGTGCAAGTAGCCCTTGCGCTGCAATCGCGCATAAAGATAATCGGTATAGGCCTCGACCCGACGCGAGACCCGGGCATTGACCAGCTCAATGCCCGGGCGCTCGAGGTCGATACCGGCCAGCTTGGCGGTTTCGCGCATCTGCTCTTCGCGTCCCAGCAGATAGGCAGTGCCCAGCTTCTGGTTCACATAGGAAACGGCGGCGCGCATCACCTGCTCTTCCTCCCCTTCGGCGAAGACAACACGGCGCGGATGGCGGCGTACCCGCTCATAGAGCCTTTGCAGGGTGGAGGCGATCGGATCTCGCCGGGCGGACAATTCCTGGGCGTAGGCTTCCATGTTGAGGATCGGTTTTTGCGCCACGCCCGACTCCATCGCCGCCTTGGCAACGGCGACCGGAATCGCCGAAATCAGCCGCGGGTCGAAGGGAACCGGAATGATGTATTGCGCGCCAAAACGCGGCCGCACACCCTGATAGGCGGCAGCCACATCGTCGGGCACGTCCTCGCGGGCAAGATTGGCCAGCGCATGGGCGGCGGCGATCTTCATGTCCTCGTTGATGGTGGTCGCCCGGACATCGAGCGCGCCACGGAAGATATAGGGGAACCCCAGAACATTGTTGACCTGGTTGGGATAATCAGAGCGGCCGGTGGCCATGATGGCATCGTCGCGGATGCGCGCGACTTCCTCGGGCGTAATCTCCGGATCGGGGTTGGCCATCGCGAAGATGATCGGCCGCGGCGCCATCGAACGGATCATGTCCTCGGTCAGTGCGCCCTTGGCAGAGAGACCGAAAACAACATCGGCACCATCCATGGCATCAGCCAACGACCGCGCCTTGGTTTCAACCGCATGGCCCGACTTCCACTGGTTCATGCCTTCGGTGCGACCCTTGTAGATCACCCCCTTGGTGTCACACAGGGTGATGTTTTGCGGGGTGAACCCCATCGCCTTGACCAGTTCGACACAGGCGATCGCCGCAGCACCTGCGCCGTTGCAGACCAGCTTGGTGGACTTGAGATCGCGGCCGGTGAGGTGCAGCGCATTGATCAGCCCGGCCACGGCGATGATCGCAGTGCCATGCTGATCGTCATGAAACACCGGAATGTCCATGACCTCGCGCAGGCGCTGCTCGATGATGAAGCAATCGGGTGCCTTGATGTCCTCGAGATTGATGCCACCGAAGCTGGGGCCGAGAAAGCGGACGCAATTGACGAATTCATCGACGTTCTCGGTATCGACTTCCAGGTCGATCGAATCGACATCGGCGAAGCGCTTGAACAACACCGCCTTGCCTTCCATCACCGGCTTGGCTGCCAATGCGCCGAGATTGCCCATGCCGAGAATGGCGGTGCCATTGGTGATCACCGCCACCATGTTGCCGCGCGCGGTGTAATCAAAGGCGCGGGAAGGATCCTCGGCAATGGCTGTTACCGGTGCCGCCACACCGGGCGAATAGGCCAATGACAGATCCCGCTGGGTGGCCATCGGCTTGGTCGGGTTGATTTCCAGCTTGCCGGGCCGGCCGCGGGAATGGAAATCCAAAGCCTCCTGATCGGTTACCGCGGAAATCGAGCGATCTGACTTGTCCGTACCTGGCATTTTTTCCATCCCGTTGTGGGCGACCTTGTGTACGGCGCCTCATCCTGTTGTGTTTCCTGCTCTCCCACCGTTAGGGTGGTTGCTCAGGGCTGTAAAGCCGACTATCCGCAGAAGCTTACATTCCAAACGCTTGAAAAACCAAGACAGGCATCCCCTTTGAACGCCGAAAATCCGCTTACCTCCAGCATCCTGACCACCGCTGAACTCGCCACAGCGGAAAGCCGCGCCACGGCGACGCCGATGATGGAGCAATTCATCGAGATCAAGGCTGCCAATCCGGATTCGCTGCTGTTTTACCGGATGGGCGATTTCTACGAGCTGTTCTACGAGGACGCGGTGGACGCCTCGCGGGCGCTCGGCATCACACTGACCAAGCGGGGGCAGCATCTTGGCCGCGACATCCCGATGTGTGGGGTGCCGGTTCATGCCGCCGACGATTATCTGCAAAAGCTGATCTCGCTGGGGTTCCGGGTGGCGGTGTGCGAGCAGACCGAAGATCCGGCGGAGGCGAAAAAGCGCGGCGGCAAATCGGTGGTGCGCCGCGACGTGACCCGGCTGGTGACGCCGGGAACGCTGACCGAAGACAAACTGCTCGACCCGTCACAATCGAACTATCTGATGGCGCTGGCGCGGGTAAAGGGCCCGGGCGAGGCCCGATTCGGGCTTGCCTGGATCGACATTTCCACCGGCGCCTTTCATGTCGGAGAAAGCCGGCTGGTGCGGCTCTTGGCCGACATTGCCCGGGTCGAGCCGCGCGAGCTGATCCTGGCCGACAACGTATTTCATGATCCCGAAATCCGGCCGCTGATCGATCAGCTGGGCCGGGTCGCGGTGCCACAGCCCGGTGTGCTGTTCGACAGCGCCACGGCGGAAAACCGGATTGCGCGGTTTTTCGATGTCGGCTCACTCGATGGCTTCGGCAGTTTCTCGCGCGCCGAACTGGCGGCGGCGGCGGCGGCGGTCGCCTATGTTGAAAAGACCCAGATTTCCGAGCGTCCGTCGCTCGGCCGGCCCGAGCACGAGCGCGACGGCGCGCGGCTGTTCATCGACCCGGCGACGCGGGCCAATCTGGAACTGGTGCGCACGCTTTCGGGCGAGCGCCAGGGCAGCCTGATCAAGGCAATAGACAGGACCGTGACCGGCGGCGGCGGTCGCAAGCTCGCCGAATGGCTGATGGCGCCGCTGACCGACCCTGCCGAGATCAACGCCCGGCTCGACGGGGTGTCCTATCTGATCGCCGAACACCAGCTTTCCGAAGCGCTACGGGTCGCGCTCAGGGCGGTGGCGGACATGCCACGGGCACTGTCGCGGCTGGCGCTCAACCGCGGTGGGCCGCGCGATCTCGGCGCCATTCTAGCCGGGGTGACAGCGGCGCGCGACATTGCCGCGCTGTTTGATGCAAAAACCCTCCGGCGCAGTTGCGGGCGGCGGTCGACACGCTTGCCGCCCTGCCCGAAGAGATTGCAGCACGGCTTTCGCAGGCACTCGATGACGAATTGCCGCTGATGAAGCGCGACGGCGGTTTTGTACGCGCCGGCTTCTCAGCCGAGCTCGACGAACTCCGGGCTCTGCGCGACCAGTCGCGGCGGGTGATTGCCGGACTGCAGCTCTCCTATGCTGAGGAAACCGGGGTCAAATCACTGAAAATCAAGCACAACAACGTGCTGGGCTATTTCATTGAAGTGACGGCGCTCAACGCCGCGCCGCTGACCGAGAGTGACGCGGCCAAGGCGCGGTTCATCCATCGCCAGACCATGGCCAACGCCATGCGCTTTACCACCACCGAACTGTCCGATATCGAGACCCGGATCGCCAATGCCGCCGGTGAGGCTTTAACGATCGAACTGGCCGCCTTCGATGATATGGTGGGGATGGCGATTGCCAATGCCGACAGCATCAAGGCTGCGGCCAACGCGCTGTCGGTGATCGATGTGACGGCGGCACTGGCGCACCTGGCCCAGGAACAGGGCTATGCCCGGCCAAAAATCGACGACAGTCTGGCGTTCGAGATCGTCGCCGGCCGCCATCCGGTGGTCGAACAGGCGCTCAGACGACAGGCCGCACAACCGTTTGTCGCCAATGATTGCGATCTTTCGCCTCCCGACGAGAGCCATGACGGCGGCGCGATCTGGCTCTTGACCGGGCCCAACATGGGCGGCAAGTCGACCTTTCTGCGACAGAACGCGCTGATCGCCATCATGGCGCAAATGGGCTCTTTCGTGCCCGCCGGAGCGGCGCATATCGGCGTTGTCGATCGGTTGTTTTCGCGCGTCGGCGCCTCCGACGACCTGGCTCGCGGACGCTCGACCTTCATGGTCGAGATGGTGGAAACCGCCGCCATCCTCAACCAGGCCACTTCCCGTTCGCTGGTCATCCTTGACGAGATCGGCCGTGGCACGGCGACCTTTGACGGGTTGTCGATTGCCTGGGCGGCAGTCGAGCACCTGCATGCTCAAAATCGCTGTAGGGGCCTATTCGCCACACATTTCCACGAGTTGACCGCGCTGTCGGAAAAACTTCCGCGGCTTTCCAACGCCACCATGAAAGTCAAGGAATGGCAGGGCGAAGTGGTGTTCCTGCACGAAGTTGGCCCCGGTTCGGCTGATCGCTCCTATGGCATCCAGGTGGCGCGGCTGGCGGGGCTTCCCGACGCCGTGGTGGCCCGTGCCCGCGACGTGCTCACACTTCTGGAAACCACCGAGCGGGAAAACCCGGCAACACGGCTTGTTGATGACCTGCCGCTGTTTGCCGTTCCCGTCAACCGCGAACCGGTCAAATCCGCCAGCGGGCCGTCGGACCTGGACCTCCTGCTGGCGGAACTCGACCCCGACGACATGACGCCGCGCCAGGCCCACGAGGCGTTGTACGAGTTGAAAAAACGACTTGGGCAAAAAGAAAAAAGCCACCGAACCGGGCAATGACTGGTTGTGCCGGGGTTTATTCTCCAGCAAAAATCAGTAAAACAGGCGCGACTGCGCGCCCGGTCGCAGTGAGGAAAAGGAATCCTTTATGAGCCGTTTTGATGTCCTGTGCATCGGCAATGCGATTGTCGATATCATTGCCCGCTGCGACGAAGAATTTCTTGTCGACAATACAATTATCAAGGGCGCGATGAACCTGATCGACGCAGAGCGCGCCGAACTCTTGTATTCGCGTATGGGACCAGCGATCGAAGCCTCGGGCGGCAGCGCCGGCAACACCGCAGCCGGTCTCGCCAGCTTCGGTAGCCGTTCGGCCTATTTCGGCAAGGTCTCGGCCGATCAACTCGGCAAGATCTTCAGCCACGACATCCGTACCCTGGGCGTGCATTTCGATACAAAACCGCTCGACGGCACACCACCAACCGCGCGGTCGATGATCTTTGTCACGCCGGATGGTGAGCGGTCGATGAACACCTATCTCGGCGCCTGCGTCGAACTTGGTCCGGAAGACATTGAAGCCGATGTCGTCGCCGAAGCCAAAGTCACCTATTTCGAAGGCTATCTGTGGGACCCGCCGCGGGCCAAGGATGCGATCCGGCTCGCCGCCGGGATCGCCCACAAGCACAACCGCGAAATGTCGATGACGCTATCAGACCCGTTCTGCGTCGGCCGCTACCGGGAAGAGTTTCTCGAGCTGATGCGCTCGGGCACCATCGACATCGTGTTCGCCAATGCGGAAGAAGCCAAATCGCTTTATGAGACCGACAATTTCGAACATGCGGTGTCGCAGCTGCGCAAGGACTGCAAACTCGCGGCCATCACCCGCTCCGAGCACGGTTCGGTCATTGTTCGCGGTGATAAGCGCGTTGATATTGACGCCATTGAAATCGACGAGGTGGTCGACACCACCGGCGCCGGCGATCTCTATGCAGCGGGCTTCCTGCATGGTTACGCGGCCGGAAAGCCGCTTGACGTCTGTGGCAAGCTGGGCAGCCTCGCTGCCGGGCTGGTGATCCAGCAGATCGGACCAAGGCCGCAGCTCTCGCTCAAGGATGCAGCCAGCAAGGCCGGGTTCATCTGAACCAGGTTGCCTCATGCGCGTCACGTTCAAATCGCCTTAATTTGACGTGACTGCGCCTGCATTGATTGAAGCTGATTACTACTGCGTGCTTCGTGCATCCAGTCGGATGCCTGACGCGATAGGTTGAGGTGAGGTCGCGTCTCTCTACATCACATCTTCGGGCGGGCGACCAGGCCGCGGCCGGTAGGGTGAGAAGGCCCACCCAAAGCGGATCGCGCCGCCGCGCACGGCAAAGGCCGAAACCACGCCGATGGCCGAGGCTACAACCAGCGGCGCGCCAAACAGGCTGGCTGCTACAAACACGCCGGCACCGGTCAATGCCGCGGAGACATAGATCTCCGGGCGCATCAGCACCGAGGGTTCGCCCGCAAGCAGATCTCGCAGGATACCGCCGAAGGTCGCCGTCATCATGCCGGTGACAATCGCCGTGATCGGCGAGCCGGTCAACGCCAACCCCTTGGCCGCGCCCATCACCGCGAAGGCGGCAAGGCCAATGGCATCAAGCCAGAGCAGGAGGCGATAGCGGGATTCAACCAGGTGGGCAGTGAAATAGACCAGCGCGGCCATGGCGACGCAGACGACCAGGTAGGCCGGCTTTTGCACCCAGAACACCGGGGTCTCGCCGAGAATGAGATCGCGGAAGGTGCCGCCGCCAATGCCGGTTACGGCAGCCAGGAAACCGAAACCGATCATGTCGAGCTGCTTGCGCGACGCGGCAAGCGCGCCGGTGGCGGCGAATACCGCGACACCGGCATAATCAAGGCCTTCAAGCGGGGTCATGGGTCTCTCCTGCCCCGCCGTTCGGCCGGGCCCTGATCAGGCGTCTTTTTCGGCTTGCGGGTTGGGCGCGCCGGGTTCGGGAGCCATCTCCCGGGGGCCGCCCTTGGCGACACCGACCATGGCAGGCCTGAGCATCCGATCAGCAATCACGTAGCCGGGCTGAACCACCTCGATGACGGTGTTGTTGGGCACCTCCGTGTTGGGCACCTCGAACATCGCCTGGTGGAAATTCGGATCGAACTTCTGACCTTTGGGATCAAGCTTCTGCACGCCATGGCGCTCCAGCGAGGCAAGCATAGCGCGTTCGGTCAGTTCCACGCCTTCAACCAGGCTCTTGAGCCCGTTGTCGACAGCGCCGTCCTGCTGTTCCGGCACGGCGGCCAGCGCGCGTTGCAGGTTATCGGAAACCTGAAGCATGTCGCGGGCGAAGCCGGAAATCGCATAGGCCTTGGCGTCCCTGACTTCGCGGGCGGTGCGGCGACGCAGGTTTTCCATTTCGGCAGCCATGCGCAGACGCTGGTCCCTCAGATCCTCGATTTCGGCCACAAGTACCTGAATGGAGTCAGCCTCGGCGGACTGAGACGCCTCGGCGGGGTTTGCTGACTGCGGTGCGGTAGCCTCCTCCGGCTTGTCCTGTTCGCGGCCTTGGCTTTCATCGCTCATCATGTGGATGTCCTGTTCGTTACGATTGTTTTCTCAGGGAGTTGCACCGCATATCGACGTTCGGGCGGTAAAAATCAAGGCCCGACGGGATTGTTCGCAGGTTTGAAGGCGACATCTGCCGCGGCTGGGCCGGATCTAGTTGCGCACCAGCCTGGACACCAGTTGCGCGGTGTAATCGACCATCGGCACGATCCGGGCATAATTCAGCCGGGTGGGGCCGATAATGCCGACCGCGCCGACCACCTTGTCCTCGGCATCGCGCCAGGGAGCAACGATCAGTGACGATCCCGACAGCGAGAAAAGCTTGTTCTCTGAGCCGATGAAAATGCGCACGCCCGGACCCTGTTCGGCCAGCGTCATCAGTTCAACCAGGCTTTCCTTGCGCTCAAGCTCGTCAAACAGCATCCGCAGCCGGTCAAGTTCGTCGCCGGCGGTCAAGCCATCGAGCAGATTGCCACGACCGCGCACGATCAGCCGCGCTGCGCCCTTGTCCTCGGTGCCTGCCCAGACGGCGAGGCCGCGCTCGACAAGATCGCGTGACAGCACATCGAGTTCATTGCGCACTTCCTCGGAAATGCGTTCGAGCTCGCTACGCACTTCCGACAATGTGCGGCCGGCAAGGTGGGCATTGAGGAAATTGGCGGCTTCGGTCAATTGCCCGGCGGTCACGCCCTCGGGCAATTGCATGACCCGGTTTTCGACCTGGTCGTTGCCGCCCACCAGCACGACCAGAGCCCGGACCGGATCCAGCCGTATGAATTCGATGTGACGGATCATCGTGTCCTGCTTGGCGGCGATCACAAGGCCCGCGCCCCGGGTCATGCCCGAGAGCATTTGGCTGGCTTCGGTCAGCAGCGTCTCGACCGGCCGGCTGGGATCCTCGGGGCGGACCTGGCGCTCGATGTTCTCGCGCATTTCCGGTTGCAGATTGCCCACCTGCATGAAGGCGTCGACAAAGAACCGCAGGCCTTTCTGAGTCGGCAGCCGTCCGGCGCTGACATGCGGCGCGTAAATCAGGCCGAGTTCTTCAAGGTCGCTCATCACATTGCGGATCGATGCCGGCGACAGCGACATCGGCAACATTCGCGATAGGCTGCGCGACCCGAGCGGATCGCCTGAATCCATGTAGCTTTCCACCAGCGCGCGGAAAATCTCCCGGGACCGTTCGTCGAGCGTTCCGGCGAGTTCGGCCGATGTAGATGTGCTGATCATGGTCATACGCTGTGTCCTTGAGGGGTCGTCGATGCCGCTCGTCCATCTCTGAATATAGGGACATGCGGGCAAACACGGAAGGGGCATGCCACGCATGCCCGGCAGTGTACGAATTACCGGGCTCGGCGGCTACCGGCGTGGGCGCTGTTTTGCTTTGCATAATGGCGTCGGCACCGATAGAACCCGGAAAAATCAAATTCAGGAGACACATCATGCGTCCATCGGGCCGGAAAACAGATCAGATGCGGGCGGTCAGCTTTGAACGCGGCGTATCAAAACATGCCGAGGGCTCCTGCCTGGTCAAGTTCGGCGATACCCATGTGCTGTGCACCGCGAGCCTCGAAGAGCGGGTTCCGCCATGGCTGCGCAACGGTGGCAAGGGCTGGGTGACGGCCGAATACGGCATGCTGCCGCGCTCCACCGGCGATCGCATGCGCCGCGAAGCAAGCTCCGGCAAACAGGGCGGACGGACGCTGGAAATCCAGCGGCTGATCGGACGCTCGTTGCGCGCCGTGGTCGATCTGGAAGCGCTCGGCGAGCGTCAGATCACGGTGGATTGCGATGTCATCCAGGCCGATGGCGGCACCCGCACGGCGGCCATCACCGGCGCCTGGATCGCGCTGCATGATTGCCTGAAGTGGATGGAAGAGCGCTCCATGGCCAAGGTCGACCGGGCGCTCAAGGACCACGTCGCCGCCATTTCCTGCGGCATCTTCGCCGCCCAGTCGGTGATGGATCTGGATTATCTGGAGGATTCGTCAGCCGAGACCGACGCCAATTTCGTCATGACCGGGTCCGGCGGCATCGTCGAGATTCAGGGCACCGCCGAGGGCGAGCCGTTTTCGGAAGAGCAGTTGCATCAACTGATGGCGCTGGCCAAGACCGGCATCGCCGATCTGGTGGCGTTGCAGAAGTCTACTGTCGCCTGACACTGGGGAATAGAGAATGGCACACGCACCGCTGAGCGAGATTCTGGTCGCCAGCCGCAATGCCGGCAAGATCGCAGAGATCCGCGATCTGTTCGGCCCACTCGGCGTCTCGGTCACATCGGCAGCAGAGCTTGGCCTTTCCGAACCCGAGGAGACCGGTGATACCTTCGAGGCCAACGCCGCCACCAAGGCGCTGGCCTCGGCCCGGGCATCGGGCAAGATGGCGCTGTCGGATGATTCCGGCCTGGTGGTCGATGCGCTCGACGGCGCGCCCGGCGTCTATACCGCCGACTGGGCGACCATGGCTGATGGCACACGCGATTTTGCTGCGGCCATGCAGAAAGTGGAAGATGCGCTGCAGGCTCGCGGGATAACCACCGATGCCGAGCGCACTGGCCGCTTTGTCAGCGTGCTGTGTCTGGCCACGCCCGAGGGCGAGGTCAGCTTCTACCGCGGCGAGGCGCCTGGCGTGCTGGTCTGGCCACCGCGTGGAAACTCCGGCTTTGGCTATGACCCGGTGTTCAGGCCTGATGGTCATGAGCGCACCTTTGGCGAAATGACCGCCGAGGAAAAGCACGGCTGGAAACCCGGCCAGAGCCAGGCGCTTTCACACAGGGCGCGGGCCTTCAAGCTGTTTGCCGAACAGTGCCTGGGTGTGCCCGCAACGTGAGCACTCTCCTGTCGCCATTGCCAGCAACGGCGCCGAATTCTGGTTCGACGCTGGCGCCGGACACCGGCAAGCCCGGATTCGGGATTTATCTGCACTGGCCGTTTTGCGCAGCCAAATGCCCCTATTGCGATTTCAACAGCCATGTCCGGCATGCTGGTGTTGATCAACAGGCCTATATCGCTGCGTTCCGCGCCGAGATCGCTGCCATGCGTGCGCTCTCCGGCCCGCAGGTCGTTACCAGCATCTTTTTTGGCGGCGGCACGCCGTCGCTGATGGCGCCGGAAACGGTGGGTGCCATTCTCGACGCGGTGCGCGCGGCCTGGGTGGTGCCCGACGGCATCGAAATTACGCTGGAAGCCAATCCCTCAAGCGTCGAAGCGGGCCGCTTTCGCGGCTATCGCGACGCCGGCGTCAACCGGGTATCGATGGGCGTGCAGGCGCTCAATGACTCCGACCTGAAACGGCTCGGACGGCTGCATGACCGGGCTGATGCGCTCAAAGCCATCGGTCTGGCTCGGGATATCTTTCCGCGGATGTCGTTCGACCTGATCTACGCCCGTCCCGACCAGACACCGCAGGCCTGGGCCGCGGAATTGGAAGAGGCGATCTCGCTGGCCGCCGACCACCTGTCGCTCTACCAACTGACGATTGAGGAAGGCACGCCGTTTTATGGCCTGCACAAGGCCGGCAAGCTGATCGTGCCGGATGGCGATCTGTCGGCCGAACTTTATGAACTGACCGGTCAGGTTTGCGACAGCCATGGGTTGCCTGCTTATGAGGTGTCTAACCACGCCCGGCCGGGCGCCGAAAGCCGGCACAATCTGACCTATTGGCGCTACGGCGATTACGCCGGCATCGGTCCCGGCGCGCATGGGCGGTTGTCGACCGCCGACGGCAAGATTGCCACCGCAACCGAACGGACTCCGGAGAAATGGCTGTCGCTGGTTTCAGAAACGGGCCACGGCATGATCGAGACCAGCGAACTCACCCTATCCGAACAGGCCGACGAATTGCTGCTGATGGGTCTGCGATTGCGCGAGGGCATTGACCTGAAGCGCTGGCAGGCGTTGTCGGGCCGCGAACTCGACCCGGAGCGAACCAGTTTTCTGGTCCAGCACGGCATGATCGAGGAAATGGGGCCGGAGCGGCTGCGCTGCACGCCGCAAGGCATGTTGGTGCTGGATGCGGTGGTCGCAGATCTGGCTATCTGAACACTTGCATACACGGCACCGTGCGGGACGGTGATCAGCCCGCCATCCGGGCTGGACCGGTTGTTTGCGGAAGAAAACGTTCAAGCTGGCTGGCGGGCACCGGAGGCGAGTAGAAATAGCCCTGGACCAGCCTTCCTCCGAGCTTTTTCAGCGCGGCAAGCTCTTCACTGGTCTCGACACCCTCAACCACGCAGCCGAGCCCCATGTCGGAACTGAGTGCCAGCAGGGATTTGACGATCTTGTAACTGGCGGGGTTCTGGTCGAGATTGGAGACGAAACTGCGGTCGATCTTGATCTTGGTCAGCGGCAGGGCATGAAGCTGGCTGAGGCTGGAGTAGCCGGTTCCGAAATCATCCAGAGCGATCCCGCATCCAAGCAATTGCAGCATCTCGATGGCCGCCTTGGCCTGGGCGAAATCATGGAGCATCGCGGTTTCGGTGAGCTCCAGATCCAGCCGCTGCGGATCGACGCCGCTTGCCAGGATGGTACCGACAATGAGCGACACTGCCTTGGAGGAGCTGATGTCATGGGCCGACAGGTTAAATGACAACCCCACATTATCGGGCCACTGAGAGGCCGTCGCCAGGGCCTTTTTGAGCAGAATGCGGGTCAGCTCGCTGATCAGGCCTGCCCGCTCGGCGACGGGGATGAAGTCAGAAGGCGGCACATTGCCGAGCACCGGACTGGTCCAGCGCGCCAGCGCCTCGAAGGCCATGGTCTTTCCTGTGTCGATGGCGATGATCGGCTGATAGAAAACCGTCAACTCGGTATTCAGATCGGCATTCAAAAGCGCCTGTTCAATCCGGGTGTTCTGCTCGATCTCAACCATATGCTGCTTGGTAAACAGCAGCGGGTGGCCACGGTTGGTGCGCTTGCTGCAATAAAGCGCATAATCGGCACGCTCATAAAGTTCCTGCGCATGACCTGCGGTTTCCGGATAGACCGAAAAACCGATCGACCCGGATATCTGCACGGTAGCTTCGGCCAGCACGAAGGGAGCGCGCAGCGCCGCGCATATCCGTTCGCCCAGAGCCAGCAATGCGCCATCATCAGGACAATCAACGACGGTCAGGGCGAACTCGTCACCACCGAGCCGGGCGATATGGTTGCCGTCTCCTGCCTCATCGGCAAGCCGTTTGCCGACCTCGACCAGCAGCCTGTCGCCGACCTTGTGTCCGTAAAGATCATTGACGGGTTTGAAGCCATCGAGATCAATCACACCGACAGCGAGTCGCTTGCCTTCGGCCTCGCCAAACAAGCCTTCAAGGCGGGTGAAGAATTCACGACGGTTGGCGAGCCCGGTCAGGCTGTCGAGATTGGCCAGCCGGGCATTCTCCTTGCTGATCGTCTCCAGTTCGGCGCGGGCACTGACGGCGCCGGAGAAATGCCGGAACTGAACCGCCACCACCAGCAACAGCGCGACGGAAACCAGCACCAGGTTGACCGCCATGCCCATGAACGAGGTGATATCGGCGAGAGCGAAATAGGTCACGAAAACGCAATTGACGACGATGGCGACCATGATGGTCGCCGACCGCAATTGCTGCAGACAATTGATGACGCCGAGGCCGGTTATGGCGATGAAAAAGGCAATCGAGCCCTGCATATAGGGATCGCCATAGGGAAACAGCGCCAACGCCCAGCCGGTCATCAACACGGTAAGCAGAAATGCGAGTCGGGTGGTGAGCGTGAGCGCCCGATGCGCGTATTCGGCGGTCGGAACCATGTGCCGCAACCGCCACCAACCAACAAGGCGAGCACCGCAAACGGCGGTAAACCCGAGCGGAATGTAGAGCGAAAGCCACAATGGCGCGGTCGACAGGAATGTGATGGAGAGCGCCCAGGCATTGATGAGCACAATACTGTACATCAACGGAACCTGACTGGAGACAACCTCAAACTGGGCCCGGAGCAGATCGGTATTTTCCGAGGGAACCGCAATGGAACTGGAGATGCGGTCAAGTATTTTCCTGATCAAAACTGAACCGCCATCACTCTGGTGCCACAAGGAATTATTTTCGATATTGCTTTGACTATACTTTTAGTTTGTTAAGTTGAGGTTTCATGTGCGCTACGATACGCCGCCAGATTGTGCAGCCAGGGGCGTAAAACTTCCAGAACACGGCGGCAGATGCGGTCATAGAGGCAACAGACAACTGTTTGATAAAACCTGCTTCGCGTTGCATCAAAACCCGAAACATATCTTCCTTGCAGTAAGTCGCCAGGGCTACGCGCCTTCCCATGGTTAACAATTGAGGGTGGCTGAGAACTGACTCATCTTAATTATTGCCTAATAATCACTTGTTACAAAAGCCCACCAATACATGGGAGTAATAGCGAATGCTCAGAGCCTTTCAGCTGCTCAACGGCATAACCGGCAGAATCACAACGCGACTGGTCGTCATTGTTTCAATCTCGATCCTGATCACCGCTACCCTTGGATACGTCAAACTCTACGAAGTGACGGCAACCAATTCCGCCGTGCGTATCGACCGTGCGGCGCGCGCGGCAACTGCGCTTTTTGCCGAACAGCTCAACAACGAGTTTGTGGAAATCCACGCCCCCGACGGCGCCCCGCTGGCACTAAGGCTGAAAGCCGATACCGCCGACGTTTCGCTGTCTTTCCGCACTCAACACGACGCACTGCTGAAAGACATCGGTCAGATAAACCAGGGTGCTGCCAACCTGTTCAAGTTCAATCCGCATACCAGGGCATTCGACCGCTTTGCCACCACCTTTCGCAAGCCTGACGGCTCGATGCCCCCGCCGATGTCGATCAAGGCTGGTCATCCGGCTTACGAAGACCTGAACAACAACCGCCCCCACCTTGGCGAAGTGCCGGTGATGGGGCGGATGCGTCTTGCCTACCTGACCCCGATCCAGACATCACTCGGCGCGGTCGCGGGAGCGCTGGCTGTCGATGTCGGTTGGGTGGACGACCTGATTGCAGCGCGCGACGAGTTACGCACACAGGTCACGATCGCCGCCGGGCTCGTGCTGGTGCTGGTCGCCGCGCTGGGCGCCTGCTTCATGAGCACCGAATTGAAGCCGTTGCGTGTACTGGCCAAACTCGCCGACGATCTCGTCGCTGCCGGACCATCCGGCACGGTGCCCTACATGGAACGAAACGACGAAGTCGGCGCTCTGGCGCAGGGGCTCGACCGGGTTGTGACCTTGCAAGGCAAGCTTGCGCAGCTGGCCTATAGCGATGATCTGACCGGGCTAAGCAACCGCTGCCGGCATCTCAACGAACTCGAAGCCGCGCTGCGCGAGAGCCACTCAGGCGCCGGCAAATGGACGCTGGCGCATCTCGATATCGACAATTTCAAACAGATCAACGATGCCTACGGACAAACCACCGGCGACGACCTGCTGAAGCTCGCGGCTGCGCAGATCAAGGATGTTTTTGGCCCCGATGTGCTGGCCGCACGGCTGACATCGGACCATTTCGTGGTCCTGATTGGTGGCGACAATTCAGCCTCGAGGGCCTGCGCACTCACCGAAAAGCTGCTTGATGGCTGGCGGCAGCCGCACCAGTTGCCCGCCGGAGAAATCCACATAACCGGCTCTGCCGGCATCGTGCTTTTGCATCAGGACGCCGAGGACGCTGATCAAGCCAATCGGAACGCCGAACTGGCGCTGCGCAAGGCCAAGGCCAGCGGCGGCGATCAAGCTGTGTTCTTCACATCTGATCTCAACGACGCGTTCCAGGAACAGATACAGATGGAACGACTGCTGCGATCAGCAATCGAAGCCCGCGAAATCGAGATCTACTTCCAGCCGCAAATCAACCCAACTTCACGTGCTTTGACCGGCCTTGAGGTCCTGGCCCGGTGGACCCATCCGAACGAAGGGCCGATTTCGCCCGCCCGGTTCATTCCGGTAGCCGAAGCCAGCGGACAGATTGTCGAGCTGGGAACACTGATACTCGATCTCGCCTGCGAGCAGGCGGCGAAATGGCGCCGGATGCAGTTCGAGTTCAAACATATTTCCGTCAATGTTTCGCCGATCCAGCTGTGGCAGAGCAATTTCGTCGGCCTGGTCAAAGAGACGCTCGCGCGCCACGGCCTGTCGGGGCACGATCTCTGCATCGAGATCACCGAAAGCGTGTTCGTCGATCACAGTGAACACCGCATCGCAGCGGTGCTTTCCGCCATTCGGGCGCTGGGCGTCTCGCTGTCGCTTGATGATTTCGGTTCGGGGTATTCTTCGCTGGGCTATCTCAACCGGCTGCCGTTCGACCAGCTCAAAATCGACCGTAGCTTCGTCTCCGATGCCGACACCGATTACCGCAAGCAGCGGGTCCTGCGCGGCGTGCTCGAGCTTGGCCGCGGCCTCGGCTTCAATCTGGTGGTGGAGGGAACGGAAACCCTTGAAGAGGTCAAGGTGGCGACAAGCACGGGCTGCGATTCGGTTCAGGGTTTCTATTTCGCCAGGCCGGCACCGGCCTTGCTGATTCCGGAACTGGTGAACAGGATCGCCCGCACGCGACCAGCCCCCAAGGCGATCCCGGCCTGACACCCGACATCTTGCCGTTGTTTTTTGCCCCGTTCCGGCCTATCCCGTTAGGGCACGCTCGAACCCGGATACCGGCTGGCCCGCATCCAAAAAATTCAGATGGCGGCGGAGCGAAAATGACACGCAAGCACACACAGAGCCGAGCCGAAACAGACGCCGGCAAAGCCAGTGATCCGGCTGCGCAGCCTGAGCGACAATTCCGCATCGGCGCGCATGAGGTGGACGCTCGACCGCTGTCGCCGGGGCTTTATCTGGTAGCCACACCGATCGGCAATCTCGGTGACATCAGCATCCGCGCGCTGGAAACGCTCGCCGGCGCCGACATCATCGCCTGCGAGGACACCCGCGTCAGCCGGGTGCTGCTCGATCGCTTCGGCATCACCACCCGGCCTTACGCCTATCACGAGCACAATGCGGAGCGCGTCGGGCCGAAACTGATGGCCGCGCTTGATGCGGGAAAGAGCGTGGCGCTGATATCTGACGCCGGTACGCCGCTAATTTCCGATCCCGGCTACCGGCTGTCGCAAACCGCAATCGAGGCCGGCGTGCCGGTGATTCCGATCCCAGGCGCCTCGGCGCCGATGGCAGCGCTTGTGGCTTCAGGCCTGCCCAGCGACGCGTTCCTATTTGCAGGGTTTCTGCCGTCCAAGGACAAGGCCCGGCGCGACCGGCTTGGCGAATTCAAGACGGTAGCTGCGACGCTGATGTTTTTCGAAAGCCCGAACCGGCTGGCCGCCTGCCTAAAATCCGCCGCCGACGTACTCGGAACGGACCGGCCGGCCGCCGTCTGCCGGGAGCTGACCAAGGCCTTTGAGGAAGTGCGGCGCGGGCCGCTTGGCGAACTCGCCGCACAGTATGAAGACGAGAATGTGCGCGGCGAGATCGTGCTGGTGATCGGCCCCGGTTCGACGCCGTTGCCTTCGGAGACCGATGTCGATGCGCTGCTGGCCAAGCTCGCAGCGGAGCTACCCGCCGGCAAGGCCGCAACTGAGGCGGCGCGGCTGACCGGGTTTCCGCGCAAGGATCTCTATCAAAGGCTTCTGGACATGAAGGACCTCGCTGCGAAAGGTGAGGCGTGAGCGCGGGCGACAGGCTCGCTCGAAAACGGCGTTCCGAACGCATCGGCCGCCGCGCCGAATGGCTGGCGGCCCTTGCCCTGCTGCTCAAGGGCTACCGGATACTGGCGCTGCGCTACCGCACACCGGCAGGCGAGATCGACCTGGTGGCACGCAAGAGCGACCTGATTGCCTTTGTCGAGGTCAAGGCACGCCGCGATCTGGCTTCGGGGGTTGATGCCGTGAGCTACGCGGCGCAACGACGGATTCTGGCTGCGGGCGAGTTGTTCATCAGCCGACAGCCCGATTCAGCCCAGCTTTCCTGGCGTTGCGACATCATGGTGGTCAGCCGCTGGCGCTGGCCGGTACATTTGCAGGATGCGTTTTGAAGGTTGACCGCTTGCGGATTGCGTGACGGACCGGTGAAGCGCCGCGGCTCAGGCCCATGGCCGAAACTGACATGTGAAGATCTGTGCTCCGTGATTGCTGCGAGGTCGTCTGCGCCGCCAACCTGGTGCACCGCGTTTGCTGGCGGGCAAGGGTTTAGGCGCGCGCTCACAAGACCAAGTTTCCATTGATCCGTTGGGCAGCCTTCTGAAAAGACCGCCACGCGCTCGTACCCCTTGGATGATCTCCGCACGAAACGGGACTTTCCGAGCATTCCGACTGCTCCCCCGTTGCAATCCCCCCACCCACACCCTATGTGGAAGTCAGCAGATTGGTGGAGACTTCAGCCCTATGCCCAATATCCAGAATGTCGCGGTCCAGATGGACCATGTGCGCTCGATCAAGATTGCCGGCGATTCCACCTTCGCCATGTCGCTGGAGGCACAAAACCGCGGTTACAAGCTGTTCCATTACACGCCGGACCAGTTGTCGATGCGCGACGGGCGCATTGAGGCGGTGGCCGAGCCGATGCTCCTGCGTGATGTCGAGGGCGACCATTTCGAGCTCGGGCCGCAGGAAAAAATCAATCTGGCTGACATGGATGTGGTTCTGCTCAGGCAGGATCCGCCGTTCGACATGGCCTACATCACCTCGACGCATCTGCTCGAACGGGTTCACCCCAAGACACTGGTGGTCAATGATCCGGCGTGGGTACGCAATTCGCCGGAGAAGATCTTCGTCACCGAATTTCCCGACCTGATGCCAAAGACCCTGATCAGCCGCGATCCGGCGGCGATCAATGATTTCCGTGCCGAGGTCGGCGACATGATCCTCAAGCCGCTTTACGGCAATGGTGGCGCCGGGGTGTTCCACATCAAACCCGACGACCGCAATCTCGCCTCGCTTCTGGAAATGTTTGCGCAGATGTATCGCGAGCCGTTCATCGCACAGGAATACCTGCCGTCGGTGCGGGCCGGAGACAAGCGCATCATCCTGATTGACGGCGAGCCCGTCGGCGCGATCAACCGGGTGCCGGCGGAGACGGATGCGCGCTCCAACATGCACGCAGGCGGCCGTGCCGAGCACAGCGAACTGACCCCGCGCGAGCAGGAAATCTGCGCCCGCATCGGCCCGTCACTGAAACAGCGCGGCTTCATTCTGGTCGGTATCGACATCATCGGCGACCTGATGACCGAGATCAATGTGACCTCGCCCACCGGCTTGCGCGAAATCAAGAATTTCGGCGGCCCGGATGTGGCGGCATTGTTCTGGGATGCGGTGGAAGCACGGCGGGCGTAGGGCCCACGTTCCATTGCATTGATGGTTGACGAAAGGTTTTTGGCGTGGTGCACAGCGTGGCGGGGGATCCGCCCGGATTTGCCAAATATTTCCCTATATTTCAGTAAAAACCCGCATAGGCTGTGCCAAAAAGCGTTCTACGCGCACAACCTGACACAACCTGAAATCGCGTTATCGGCGCATGTGTTTCCATATTGTTCTTGTTTCATTCCCATTTCTGTGTTTTTGTGTCGAAATACTCGCGCATAGCGAGCAAGCTACGACATAAAGCGCGTCGGGAGGAAACAGGGAAAATGGTTGCGCGGGTCAGTACGGTTGCATTCGAAGGCATCGACGCGGTGCCGGTCGACGTCCAGGTGATGGTGGCGCCGGGCAAGGTCGGCATGCACATTGTCGGGCTGCCCGACAAGGCGGTGGCAGAAAGCCGCGAGCGGGTGCAGGCGGCGCTGCACGCCTCGGGGTTGGCGCTGCCCGCCAAGAAAGTCACGGTCAATCTGGCGCCAGCCGATCTGCCCAAGGAAGGCAGTCATTTCGATCTGCCGATCGCGCTGGGGCTGATGGCGACGCTGGGCGCCATCCCCGGCGACGCGCTCAACGGCTATGTGGTGCTGGGTGAACTCGCGCTGGACGGCACCATTGCCACGGTGGCCGGCGCGCTACCCGCCGCAATCGGCGCCAATGCGCTTGGCAAGGGGCTGATCTGCCCGGCAGGGTCCGGCCCGGAAGCCGCCTGGGCGGGTGCGGAGATCGACATTCTGGCGCCACGCTCGCTGATCGCCATGGCCAATCATTTCCGCGGCACGCAGGTGCTGGCGCGCCCCGAACCGGCAATGCGCGCAGCCCCGGCCAATATGCCGGACCTGTCCGACATCAAGGGCCAGGAAACCGCCAAGCGCGCGCTGGAAGTGGCCGCGGCCGGCGGGCACAACCTGATCATGGTCGGACCACCCGGATCGGGCAAGTCGATGCTGGCGGCGCGGCTGCCGTCAATCCTGCCGCCGCTGTCGCCAGCCGAACTGCTTGAAGTGTCGATGATCCATTCAATTGCCGGGCGGCTGGCGGGCGGCAAACTGTCCGACAGCCGGCCGTTCCGCGCGCCACATCATTCGGCCTCGATGGCGGCGATGGTGGGCGGCGGCTTCAAGGCGCGGCCCGGGGAAGTATCGCTGGCCCATAATGGCGTTTTGTTTCTCGATGAATTTCCCGAATTCACGCCGCAGGTGCTCGATTCACTCAGGCAGCCGCTGGAGACGGGCGAGAGCGTGATTGCCCGCGCCAATCACCGGGTCAGCTATCCGGCCAATATCCAGCTGATCGCAGCAATGAACCCGTGCCGTTGCGGCATGGCCGGCGAGCCGGGACACAGCTGCGCCCGCGGTCCGCGCTGCCAGAGCGATTACCAGGGCCGCATTTCCGGCCCGCTGATGGACCGGATCGATATCCGCATCGATGTGCCGGCGGTCACCGCCGAGGATCTGATCCGGCCGCAGGCAGCAGAGAAAAGTGCCGACGTGGCGGCTCGGGTGGCGCGTGCCCGGGCACTGCAACTGGACCGCTACCGAGCGCTCGGGCGCCCCGATATCCGCACCAATTCACAATGCTCGACGGCACTGGTTGAGCAGATCGCCAAGCCCGACGCCGGCGGCCAGGCACTCCTGAGCGATGCGGCCCAGAAGATGCGGTTTTCGGCCCGCGCCTATCACCGGATTCTCAAGGTGGCGCGGACACTCGCCGATCTTGACGGCGTCGACACCGTTGGCCGGATTCACCTGGCAGAATCGATCTCCTACCGGATCGCCACCGAGCGCGTGGCCGTGGCGGCGTAAGCGCCGTGGCACCACCTGCATTTATCACTGCCCGGATGATTGCCGGGCGGTCGGTTCGCCAATTGTTTGGCGGTGTTGTTCCGCAATATGACTAATCCGGCCAGGCGGAGAATCCTCTATCTGGTCAGTCGCCCAGTCCGTCAAACAGCGCTGTCGACAGGTAGCGCTCGGCAAAGGAGGGGATGATGATAACGATCTGCTTGCCGGCATTTTCTTCGCGCTGGCCAACCCGGATCGCGGCCACCAACGCCGCGCCCGAGGAAATGCCGACCGGCAGACCTTCGAGCCGCGCGACCTTGCGCGCCATGGCAAAAGCCTCGTCATTGCTCACCTTGACGACTTCATCATAGATCGAGGTGTCGAGCACCGCAGGTGCGAAGCCGGCGCCAATGCCCTGGATCTTGTGCGGACCGGGCGCGCCGCCCGACAGCACCGGCGAAACCGCAGGCTCGACGGCAATGATCTTGACATCGGGCTTGCGTTGTTTGAGCACCTGGCCAACGCCAGTGATGGTGCCGCCGGTGCCGATGCCGGAAACGACGATATCGACCTTGCCATCGGTGTCGTTCCAGATTTCTTCCGCAGTGGTCCGGCGGTGAATTTCCGGATTGGCCGGGTTTTCGAACTGCTGCGGCATCACCGCGCCGTCGATTTCAGCAACCAGTTGTTCGGCGCGGGCGATGGCGCCCTTCATGCCCTTGGCGCCCTCGATCAGCACCAGTTCGGCGCCGAGCAGCGCCAGCATCTTGCGGCGCTCGACCGACATCGTCTCGGGCATGGTCAGGATCAGCCGGTAGCCCTTGGCGGCGGCGGCAAAAGCCAGCGCGATGCCGGTATTGCCGGAGGTCGGCTCGACCAGCGTGGTCTTGCCCGGCGCAATCCGCCCCTCGGTCTCCAGTGCCTCGATCATGGCCACGCCGATCCGGTCTTTGACCGAGCCGATTGGGTTGAAGAATTCAAGCTTGGCCAGAAGATCGGCCTTCACGCCTTCGTCGGTACCGAGCTTCCCCAGCCGCACGAGCGGCGTATCGCCGATGGTGTCGATGATCGAATTGTAGACCCGGCCGCGACCGGGCTTGGCTGGCGAGAAAGCAGACATCGGCAAACTCCTGTTGAACCTGCCAGACTATAGGCCAGATGGCACGCCGGCGCGAATGATGCGCACCGGCGACGTGTGGAGAGGGGAGCAAATTTATTCCAACGAACACCTAAGGCTGAGATTCCAATTCCAGAATCCGCATCTGATCAGCTAGCGCAGGAGAAAACCTTCCGCCAGCGAGTCATCGGCCTCGACGGAAAATTCGCTGCGGCCGGTATAATGGGCCTTGCCGGAGACACGCGCGGTGATGGCCTGATGCGCGCCGGCGCGGGTCAGCGACGCGACTTCACCGGTAAAGCAGGTGTTGATGATGCTGGTAAAGACGCGTTGTTGGCCGATGCCAATCTGGCCACGCGCCTGCATGGCGGCGAGCCGGGCGGTGACGCCGGAGCCGGTGGGCGAGCGATCAACCTGACGGTCGGCAAAGACGCAGACATTGCGGGTCGGCTGATCGGAATATGCGTCGCTGCCATCGGTCAGGATAGAGCCGTAGAGAAAGGCCAGATCGGCGGCATCGGGATGGCTGAGCGGCAGCGCCTGCTTGACCGCGCGGGTGAGTGCGTCGGCGGCCTCGACAAAGGCTGCGGCCGGGTCACGGTCAAACTCAAGCCCGAACTGAGGGGCATCGGCAAGCGCATAAAAGGCGCCGCCATAGGCGACGTCGAAACTGATCGCGCCCCAGCCGCCGACCTCAAGCACCTGATCGCGCGCGAACAGGAATGACGGCACGCTTTCAAAACTCACCTCGGCGGGTTTGCCGTCGCGCATTGTCACCTCGGCGCGCACCAGGCCGCAAGGGCATTCGATGTTGACGAGGGTCACATGCTCGTCGGGCGGCACCAGCCCCTGATCCACCGCATACCGGCCCAGCGCGATGATGGCGTGGCCGCACATGGTGGAATAGCCCTCATTGTGCATGAACAGAACCGCCAGATCGGCCCCCGTGAGATCGGGCTCGACCAGCAGGGCGCCATACATGTCTGCATGGCCGCGCGGCTCGAACATCAGGATCTTTCGCAGGTGATCGAGATGATCGCGGACATGGGCGCGTTTTTCGAGGATCGTGCCTTTCGGCAAATCCGGATAGCCGCCGGTGACGATCCTGAGCGGCTCGCCGGCGGTGTGCATGTCGACAACCGTGAGACTGCCTGCAGCCGCGGTGCTCATGCGGTGCCGGTCGAACCGAAACCGCCAGTGCCGCGCTCGGTCGAGCCGACGCTTTCAGCCAGCCGGATGCGGGCCTGGGTGACCGGGGCGATGACCAGTTGCGCAATCCGCATGCCGCGGCTGACGGTGAAAGGTTCGGCGCCGAGATTGGCGAGGATGATCTTGACCTCGCCGCGGTAGTCGCTGTCGATGGTGCCGGGCGTGTTGAGGCAGGTGATGCCGGATTTGAGCGCCAGCCCCGAGCGCGGGCGGACCTGCCCTTCGAAGCCTGCGGGAATTTCCATGATCAGCCCGGTGGGCACCGCAAAGCGGCCGCCGGGGGCGATTTCCAGCGGCGCATCTTCGGCAACAGCGGCACGCAGATCCATGCCGGCAGAACCGGGCGTTTCATAGGCTGGCAGATCGAGGCCCTGACCATGCGGCAGGCGGACGAGAACCAGTTCCGGGCCGGAATCGGGGAGAGGTGCGGAGCGCTGATCCAGCGCCGAGCGGGCGAGGCTATCAAGGTGGGTCATGGCGGCAGCTTTTCCTGTCCTTGCGCCAAGGTCAATTGCATGGCGGGCGGCAAGACGTTAGAACGCATCGCCATCAACAGGAATCCGCCATCGATGCCCGATACGCTCACCGAGGAAGTCGGCCGCCGCCGCACCTTCGCCATCATCTCGCACCCGGACGCGGGCAAGACCACGCTGACCGAGAAGCTGTTGCTGTTTGGCGGAGCGATTCAGCTGGCGGGCGAGGTGAAGGCTAAAAAGGACCGGATCCAGACGCGGTCGGACTGGATGAAGATCGAGCGCGAGCGCGGCATTTCGGTGGTCACCTCGGTGATGACGTTCGAATACAACAACCACGTGTTCAATCTGCTCGACACGCCGGGCCATGAGGACTTTGCCGACGACACCTACCGGACGCTGACGGCGGTGGACGCGGCGGTGATGGTGATCGATGCGGCCAAGGGCATCGAGCCCAGAACGCTGAAACTGTTCGAGGTCTGTCGGCTGCGCGACATTCCGATCATCACGTTTGTCAACAAGATGGACCGCGAGGCGCGCAATCCGTTTGATATTCTTGACGAGGTGGAACAGAAACTGGCGCTTGATACCGCACCGATGACCTGGCCGATCGGCCAGGGCCGGTCGTTTGCGGGCACCTATCATCTGGCCAAATCAGCGATCCGCAAATCCGACAGGGAAACCGAGCTGACGCCGGTCAACGGGCCGGAATCCGACGCGGTTGCCGGGCTGCTGCCGGAGAACGAGCGCGCCACCTTCATCGAGGAAGCGAGCCTTGCTGCGGAAGCCTGCAAGCCGTTCGATCTCACGGCGTTTCGCGAAGGTCATCTGACGCCGGTCTATTTCGGCTCGGCGCTAAAGGCGTTCGGCGTGCGCGACCTGATCGATGCGCTGGGCGAATTCGCGCCGCCGCCGCGGGCGCAGGTTGCCGATACCCGCACGGTGGAGGCCACCGACCCGAAAATGACGGCGTTCGTGTTCAAGATTCAGGCCAACATGGACCCCAACCACCGCGACCGGATTGCCTTCGTACGGGTGTGCTCGGGCAAGCTCGAGCGGGGCATGAAGGCCAGGCTTTCGCGCACCGGCAAGCCGATGAGCCTGTCGGCGCCGCAGTTCTTCTTTGCCTCGCAGCGGCAGATTGCCGACACGGCTTACGCCGGCGACGTGGTCGGCATCCCCAACCACGGCACCTTGCGGATCGGCGACACGCTGACCGAGGGCGAGGCGCTGGTGTTCCAGGGAGTGCCGAATTTCGCGCCGGAAATCCTGCGCCGGGTGCGGCTCGAGGACGCGATGAAGGCCAAAAAGCTGAAAGAGGCGCTGCAGCAGATGGCCGAGGAGGGCGTGGTGCAGCTGTTTTCGCCCGAGGACGGCTCGCCGGCGATTGTCGGCGTGGTCGGCGCGCTGCAGCTCGATGTGCTCAAAGAGCGGCTGCACGCGGAATACGGGCTGCCGGTGAGCTTCGACCTGGCGCGGTTTTCGATCTGCCGGTGGATTTCGACGGCTGACAAGAACGATCTCGAACGGTTCGTCACCAGCCATCGCGGCGACATTGCCCGCGATCTCGACGGCGATCCGGTGTTTCTGGCGTCCGACCAGTTCTCGCTCAATTACGAGGCGGAGCGCTGGAAGATGATCGATATGGTGGCGATCAAGGAATACCAGGTGGCCAAGGCCGCCTGAGCGGGCCGCCCGAGGGGTGGCCGCGCGGGCGCGCTGCCCGCGACACGCCAAGGCACCGCGCGCGAAAATCTCGCCGACGGTTTGGGGGCATTTCAGGGTCCGGTTGAAAAATCGGATTGCTGGGGCGCGGGCCGCTGGCCCGTGGTGGTGGAAGATGTGGGTTGGCGCAGTTGCCCGCACCCCACTGGCGAGAGGAAGCCCGACGCCTTCCGGGCGCGGGCCGGCATCCTTCCCGGCAAAAAATCATCTCGAGCCCTGGGGCGGTTTCGTATTGTTCGGTCCCGTTACAAACCGAACCCGCCGTTTCCCGATGTGGCCCCCGCGAACAATGTCCGCGATGGTCGCTACCGGGATGGGTCAGGCCGGCGTCTGGAGTGGTGATGCGGCGCGCGACCGGCCTGCCCGCCGGGCCGCGCACCGCATTGCAGACGCCGCCGGGTGCCTGGAACATGACCGGGGCACCCGGTTCCGGCTTTCGCGCGTTTGGCTTTTTATCAGATCCACTTCGACCTGACAGGCCGCCCGCGCTGGCCGGGATGCTTTCTTCGCCAGTTTCTGGCCCGCGATACGGCCCCGCGCGCCAAAACTCACCACCTTCCGCCGGCCAAAGCTCCGTGGGCCCCGGCCGTGCGCCAGATCGGCGTGACACAGCAGACGTTTTATCGATGGCGGAAGCTCTATGGCGGGATGCAGCGATCTCAACTCACTCGGCTGAAAGAGCTGGAGAAGGAGAACCAGCGGCTTCGGCGGGCGGTGTCTGACCTGACACTGGACAAACTCATCCTGACCGAGGCGGCAAAGGGAAACTTCTAAGCCCTTCGCGTCGGCGCAAGTGCATCGACCATGTGCGGCGGGAGCTCGGCGTATCAGAACGCCGCGCCTGCCGCACGCTCGGACAACACCGATCCACACAGCGCAAGGTGCCACAGGGCCGGGCAGATGAAGAACGGCTGACCGATGATATCATCGAACTGGCCGACAAGTACGGGCGCTATGGGTATCGCATGGTCACCGGTCTGCTGAACAACGCGGGCTGGCAGGTAAACCATAAGCGGGTTGAGCGCATCTGGCGGCGTGAAGGGCTGAAAGTGCCACAAAAGCAGAAGAAAAAGGGGCGGCTTTGGCTGAACAACGGATCATGTGTGCGTCTCAGACCGGAACGGCCAAACCACGTCTGGTCCTACGACTTCGTCCA
Organism: Hoeflea algicola; assembly: GCF_026619415.1. NCBI lineage: Bacteria > Pseudomonadati > Pseudomonadota > Alphaproteobacteria > Hyphomicrobiales > Rhizobiaceae > Hoeflea > Hoeflea algicola. Next base: position 3,671,434 of record NZ_JAOVZR010000001.1, on the reverse strand, counting down.
GGATCGAACCGCTGACGGCCGCGTCTATCGGACGCTGAATATCATCGACGAATACACCAGGGAGGCACTCATGATCCGCGTGGACCGCAAGCTCAACTCAACGGACGTGCTGGATGCTCTGACAGACCTATTCATCCTGCGCGGCCCGCCGGAATACATTCGGTCGGACAATGGGCCGGAATTTATCGCCCAGAAAGTGCGGGATTGGATTGCAGCTGTTGGAGCCAAGACGGCCTACATAGAGCCAGGCTCACCATGGGAGAACGGATACTGCGAAAGCTTCAACGCCCGGTTCCGCGACGAGCTGCTGAACGGCGAAATCTTCTACAGCCTAAGGGAGGCGCAAATCCTGATCGAGCAATGGCGTATCCACTACAACACCGTCAGGCCGCATAGCGCTCTGGGCTACCGCCCGCCCGCGCCGGAAAGCATTGTCCCGATGGACCAGACGCCCATGATGCACTAACAATCAAACCGGACCACCTGATGGGGGCACGCCACCACAAGTTCCCGCTTGCGGGCAGGCCTCAAAGCTTTTTTGACAGCACGTCCTGGAGCATGGCTTTGTCGAGCGACAGGTCCGCAACGATCTTCTTCAGCCTGTTGTTCTCATCTTCCAGCTGTCGCAGCCGCTTCATCTCCGACGGCATCAGGCCTGCATACTTCTTGCGCCAATTGTAAAACGTAGCGTCAGAAATCCCGGCCTTTCGGCACACGTCAGCGACAGCGGCTCCTTCTTCAGCCTGCTTCAAGACAAAGGCTATTTGCGCTTCGGAAAACTTAGATGCCTTCATGGAACTCTCCTTCTGTCCCCACAGGGATCATAATTGGAAAATTCCAGCTTCAAATGGTCCAATTTATTGGGAGCACGTCACTTGTGATCGTTGCATTTTTGTTTCTTCTGGCAGTCCACTTGGTGGACTTCTCCTTCCTTTCCGACGCTGCATGCCGAAAGGTGGAGGCAACAAAGTACTTTGATGAATACACCTATTGTTTCTATGGTAGCAATTGGAATGAAGAGACTTATTTGTCTGCTATAAGCGGATTCTACTCTACATTGGTTGCTGTTCTTGTCGCGGTTCAAGCACTTATATCTTGGCTGGCCTTTACAGTGATCAGAAGCTCTAACAAGCAAGCTATTGGGGAAGAGGTTGAAAAAGAAGTGCCTTATTTCTTTAAGACGAAAGACGCTGACCGACTAATGCATGAGGCACTTCAGGATATTTCATATAAGGCTGCAAAAGCTGCGCTCACGGAAATTCGAAAAGATGAAGACAAGTCTACCGAGGAGCTGCAACAAGCTGTGTACGACGAAATTCAACCTGCGCTTGAAGGTGTACGCGGAGATATTGAAGAACTCCGCGTCAAGTTGGAGAGCTACGTGAACGGTGACGATGAGGATGAGGATGAGGATGAGGATGAGGATGAGGATGCCGCCGGGCAAGAAGGGAAAATATCCTAATGAGAAAAGCGCCTAGACGACCGATTAGTCGCCCTGCCCCAGCATTGCCAGACCTTGACGTGGACGCTCTCGATACGACCGAGCGCGTTGTTCAATATTGTGTCCGACACGGACTAATTGATGGTGTCGAGCTGGATATCGAACGCCTTATCGAAAGAAACCAATATCTCACTCTGAAGAAGAAGCCGCTCCCTGATGGAATAGACGCATACATAAAGGAAACCAAACCCAACCATTTCGAGATCGGTGTAAATGCAAAACATAGCCGTACTCGGCAACGGTTCTCGATGGCTCATGAGTTTGCGCACTACCAACTTCACCGTGAAAACTTGAACGGCCTTGCAGAAGGAGAACGAATTCTTCATCGGTCGGACGAACGGAATCACTTGGAGTATCAGGCCAACGACTTTGCTGCATCTATGCTTATGCCGGAAGAACTCTTCCGTAGCGAAGTGATTAGAATGAATGGTGACGTCACTGAGTTGGCGAAGCGTTTTGGAGTTTCCCCCTTGGCGCTTAGGTATCGTGCGAAGAGCCTTGGGATGAAGGGTCATGGTGTCTGAGGTGGACGAAAACTATTTCCTCCTTTTCAAGACTGCGGATGCGGAAAAAGAGCTTGGCGGAACCTGGACGCTCAACGCCGTTCAGCAGTTACCCCGATTGTCGAACTTTCGCGAGGAAAGAAAAAGAGAAACGCGGGAAAGGATAACTCCGGAAAGCCGCTCACAGCCGAGCAGCTTCTATCAACGCTTGACGTGTACAGTTTTGAACGGAACTGGCAAACCTCTCTAGAATTGATGGGAGACTGTAATTGGTTCTTTCTTGATCTCACCCGCGAGCCTAGCTTGAGTTGTGCCGAGATTGAGGCACTGGGGAACTCAGCCAACGGGTACGAAAGTTGGACGTCTTGTAAGCGGTGTTCCGCTCACACCTTGGCAGGATAATTCCAAGGAAGCAGCTCATCGATCCGGCTCTGTTTATGACCGTTGACGATGGCGGTAAGTGTCCTGGTCAGATAGGCCTGCGGATCAACGGCGTTGAGTTTGCAGGTCTCAACGAGCGAGGCGATGATGGCCCAGTTTTCGGCTCCAGCGTCATGGCCGGCGAAGAGTGCGTTCTTCCGATTGAGGGCTATCGGCCGGATGGTTCGCTCCACGCTGTTGTTGTCGATTTCGATGCGGCCGTCGGCGAGGAAGAGAAGCAGACCCTCCCAGTATTTGGCGATGTATTTCAAGGCTTCGCCAAGCGGCGATTTGGCCGCAACACGGGCACGGTGATGAACGAGCCATGTTTCCAATTCGGTTACCAGCGAGGCTGATCGTTCCTGTCGCCCGGCGAGGCGAGCCTGCGGATGAAGGCCGCGCAATTCGGCTTCGATCCGGTAGAGTTCGCCGATCCGTTTGACGCCGTCCTCGGCAATCGGTGCTGCTCCGTTGCGGGTGATCTCCACCAGCTTGCGACGAGCGTGGGCCCAACAATAGGCAAGCCGAATGTCCGGGCCAATCCGGTCTGGCGCGATCAGCCTGTTGTATCCGGCATAGCCATCGACCTGCAGAATGCCCGAGAAGCCCTGCAATATCCGTTCGGCATGAATGCCCCCGCGACCGGGAGTGTAGGTGAAGGCGACGCCTGGTGGCGCACCACCGCCCCATGGACGATCATCACGAGCCAAGGCCCAGAAGTATCCTGTCTTGGTTTTACGGGAGCCGGGATCAAGCACGGGGGCACGGGTCTCGTCCATGAAGAGCTTGCTCGAACGCTTCAGGTCGGAGATCAGCGCATCAAAGACGGGACACAATTCGAAGGCTGCGCGACCGACCCAATCGGCAAGTGTGGACCTGTCGAGATCAATATCTTGGCGGCTCATGATCTGAGCCTGCCGATACAAAGGAAGGTGATCGGCATATTTGGAGACCAGCACATGGGCGACCGTCGCTTCCGTCGGCAACCCAGCCTGGATCAGACGTGCAGGAGCTGGGGCCTGAACGACGCCGTCGGTGCAGGCGCGGCAGGCATATTTGGGGCGGCGTGTGACGATGACGCGGAACTGGGCCGGGATCACGTCCAGCCTCTCGGACACATCGTCGCCGATGCAATGCAGGCATCCGCCGCAGGCGCAGATCAGGCTTTCCGGCTCGATCACCTCTTCGACACGAGGAAGATGCTTTGGAAGAGAGCCGCGATTGGTCGCTCGTGGCTTGATGAACCGCTTGCCCAAGGGGGCGTCCGCCTCATCCTCGGCATGGATCGCGGCCATTGCCGTTTCCAGGTCTTCAAGTGCCAGATCGAATTGGTCGGGATCGGTCTTCTCGGACTTGCGCCCGAAGGCCGCTTGCTTGAAGGCGGCAACCAGTTTCTCCAGCCGTTCGATCCGCTCATCTTTGCGGACAATCTGGGCGTCCTTGCCTGCCTCGCGTGCCTGCGCCGCAATCAGCATCGCCTTCAGGGCGGCAACATCATCGGGAAGATCGGCGGCGTTCAGCATGGCCGGAATCTACTAAATCCCGCTTCGAATTGCCTTTGGTATTTGCCACCCGAGTCATCGTGCCGCAGCTATTCGATGGCCTCCGGTGCTCTCGTTTCCACGGAACGAACGCGTCGCCAGTCGAGGCCCGCAAACAGCGCTTCGAACTGAGCATGGCCCAATGTCATTAGGCCATCTCTGATACCCGGCCAAGTGAAGGTGTGATCTTCCAGTCGCTTGTAGGCCATCACAAGACCGCTGCCATCCCAGTAGATCAGCTTCAACCGATCCGCCTTGCGTGACCGGAACACGAACACCGTTCCAGTGAACGGGTCTTTGCGCAACTCGTTCTTCACCAGCGCAGCCAAGCCGTCATGGCCCTTGCGGAAGTCCACAGGCTTCGTCGCCACCATGATCCGCACGCGGTTTGATGGAAAGATCATGCCGAGGTCGCAAGCGCACGTGCAACAGCCACGACCCGAGCGGTCGATGCACCTTCCTCCAGGCGGATCGTGACAGGGCCGACAATGATCTCGGGACGGCTGACTTCTTTGGCCGGCGGTTCGGCAGATGGCGTCTCGACGACCATCGCTGCGAATTCCATCGCATCTTCGGGCGCAGGCAAAACCAATTTGCCCTGCCGTGCCATCGCGCGCCAAGCAGACAAATGGTTGGGCTTCAACCCGTAGCGCTCTGCCACCTGATTCACCGTCACGTCCGGGCGCAGACTTTCCGAAACGATCTTGGCCTTGACCGCATCAGGCCAACGGCGATGTCGCTCACGACCGGTCTTCCCAGTCGTGAGTATCTCCAGTGTAGTGTCCATGGAGAAACTCCCTTCGCTCATCCATGGAAAGCCGATCACAGATCAGCGATGACAGGGCAATGTGGGGACAGAACACCGCTTACGACGTCTTTTATGTAATTACCCACCCCCGAATTCGTGATTTCCGGTTCTTCTACCGGCCTATGCCAGGACGGATGCGATGACCTGGAAGGGGTTTGCGCCTTTGAGGCGGGCGGTGTCGATGGTCGTGCGTACATCCGCCTCGGCTTGGGCGGCCCACATGGCGCGATATCCGTTTGTCACCTTTCGCTGAATGACCCATGGACGGAGCTTTCGCTCAGATGTGTTGTTGGTGACATCGACTTCTCCGGGATAGTCGCAAAACGTCAGCAGCTGATCGCGGGCCCGCCCGATCTTGGCCTGGAGCTTTTGGGCCAGGTCGCACGAAGTCGGGGCGCATAGAAGCCCGGCAAGCTGTTTATCGAATTTGCGCTTCTTGCTTGCGACGGTAGACGCAGCGAATGTGCTTATGGCTCTGGCGAAATCAAACACACGGCCAAACCAAAGCTGGAAGCGAAGAGGGAGATCATCCTCGCCATGTTCCAGCGCAAAGGCTGTATCACGCGCCAAATGTGCAAGGCAGGTTTGATGTCGATGGCCGTGAGATTGCTGGGCTGAATACCGATCAGATATCCATACCTCGGGGACATGGCCGCCCATGGTCTCGTGAACGACCCGTGCTGCACGGGAGTAATCGGGCTGGTGGACAACAGCATCCTTGCAATGAAAAACCCAGTGTTGGGCATTTGTGCCCTCGATACGCACACCGGTTTCGTCGCTGGCGACAACGCGGGCGGCTCGAAGGCTGGCCTTGGCGGCCTGTGCTGTGGCCTGGAAGCTCGGACGGGAGCGGGAAAACATGTTCATGATCGCGCCCTCGCTCACATTAAGGCCGAAGATATCCATGAACACACCGCTCAGGCGTTCGTAAGACAATGCATGGAAACTCTTGAGGTAGATCGCCAGCGCGTGAATGCCTGGCCCGAACGGCGTTGCGGTTGCCACGGCAGGTGCGGTGGCTTTTGTTGTCGTGCCGCATTGCGGGCAATGACAGGAAAAACGCCGATGCCGGGTGACATGAGGACGGATCGCAGGAATATCGATCTCGTCATAGGCCCCGGCCAGCACCATCGTATCATCACCGGAAAACGCATGGCCGCATCTCTTGCAGGCGGTCGGTTCATGATCGCGAAACATGTCGGCAAAATCCGCCAGCACCCTATTGTGGGGTTCATGCCCGGGCTTGGCTCCACCCGGTCGTGAGTTGACGCGTTTCTCTTTCTTGTCCGTCGAGGGCGGCTTGGAAGACGTCCGAGAATCCTTGGAAGGCCGTTGGAGCCGAAGCACCATCTCGATCAATTCGTCCTTGCTCAGCTGCTGCAAATCAGTCCGATCCATATCATCATGGATTCAGACATTGTGGTGCATGGCAAGGGGGTGGGTAATTACTCTTTTATCTTTGAGCGTCAACAAGAGGGGCTGCGGTTAAGGCCAACGCTCATTGTGAACCCTGCTGAAGATGACGACGAAGCGACCTACGTATCTGACTTGAAATCTCAGTTCACCGCCTTCGCCAAAGCCTTCGAGGAGATCGCATATCGTGTTGCCGTCACCGAGGATGACCAGTTTCTGTTCGATCTTGTCTCTCTAAAGTCTGAAATTGATGCTTATCAGAAAAATGGGGGACGGTTCTTCGTTGTCCTCGACCATGAATATGTGCGTCCAGGGAACGGTCTTGTTCACGCTAAGCGCTCGACGCAGGTAATTAACTCAATTTACGCAGAACTGGGGCAGGTCGAGGTAATAGTCTTGGCAACATCTTTCCCGAAATCGGTGACAGATGTTGGAGATGAGGAGCATGACATTTTCCGTGTTGAAGAGGTTTTCGTTTATGAGGAGATCAAGAAAACCCACACAAACATCAGGTATGGGGATTACGGCTCCATCAATCCAATTCGGAATGACGAGATCATCATCACCCGAGGCTGGCGTCCAAGGATCGATTTTGTATCCCGGCATGACGGGATGCATACCTACTACTTTCGTGAGAAGCGAAAAGTTGTTGGGACAAAAGTAGTTGAGATGAATGGTGAGAAGAAAACCGAGAAAATTTTGGCGCCGTACTCAATCCACTATCAATCCGTTGCCAATAAAGTCATGGGGTTTTCCCCTTACTATCAGTCAGTGTCCTCAAGCTGGGGCAGCGATGAGATTATTGCGGCGGCAGCAGGCAAAGTAGGAAGCAATTCGCCATCACATTGGATTTCGGTTCGGATGGAAATTCACATCTCGCAAGTGCTGAAGTACTTCGGTTGCGATCCCGTCTAGACAAACAAGCGGGAACTGCGTTGCAGCAGTAGCAGGTCTTCGGCTGCAATCTGGGCATCGGTTTCTGAAAAAAACGCCGCCGAGCTTTCCGAAAACCTTTCTGCCAGCTCTGAAAGGAACAAGCTTCTCAGTACCTTGGTGGTCAGCAATTTAACCGCTGCTGCTCGCACCTCATAGACGCCTCTGCTTCTAAGAGAACTTGGTAATGCTTTAAGCAAGCGTGACTTGGTTGTTCCGCTCGCCAAGTGAAATTTCGAAAGCTGTTTGTTGATTACAGGCTTGCGTATCGGCTCGACAAAATATCCATCGAAAACCACCAAACCAACCCTTTTCGGAGCTATTCCGCGAACATTTGGTAGATGTTTTGGTGTTGTGACCACGGTTACAAAGTCGAAGGTCTTTAGGTATTCAGCAAGTTGGCCCGGCAATCTTGAGGTGTTGTCATAGTCCGATTTAATCTCGAACGCATGACTTTGATCGTCCAGCTCTAGCACGTCGGCTCTGCGGTTTTCAAAGCCGTATACTGCTTCTGTCGCAAGGATACAGTTTTTTGATCTAGCTTCTCGCGCCAAGTGGTGCACCAACGCAGTCCGGATTTCGACCTCGGTGGCGTAACGGCGTTCTTCTAAATCGAGATGGTCTTTCATGTGGTGCCTATAGCCCAAATCAGAGGATTGCGCGAGAACAAATAGGGCACATGCACTCGTTGATCAATCTGATGGATGTTGGTTTCTTGCGCCTTTCTGCTTCACTCTACGCGGACACCTACCTCATGTCGGTCATAGAAATGCTGCATGGTGCTGGATAATCCGATTTGAGGGGCGGCGCTGCGACGAAGGTAAGATGCGGTCAAAGGCGACCTTGGGCAGAAAGCCGCCGTCCGTATGACGCCAATCAAAATACCGGGCCTGCGCTATTTCAAACCTGACGCCCCTCTCCCCAAGCCCCTTTCCCCGGTGTAAACCTCTCCCCCTGCCCTCCCTCCACATTTCCGGGATTCCGTCATGAAAGCCATTCTCTACGAAGCCTTTTCCGCACCGCCGAAGCTGGTGAATTTGCCGGATCCCACGCCGGAGCCGCACGGGGTGGTGATCGAGGTGATGGCGACCGGGGTTTGCAGGTCGGACTGGCATGGCTGGGTGGGGCATGATTCCGATATCGTGCTACCGCATGTGCCCGGCCATGAGCTTGCGGGCAGGATTGCGGCGGTGGGGCGCGAGGTGACGCGGTGGAAGGTGGGCGAGCGTGTGACGGTGCCGTTTGTCGGCGGTTGCGGGCATTGCCCCGAGTGCCATGCCGGGCATCAGCAGGTGTGCGACAACCAGTTTCAGCCAGGCTTTACGCATTGGGGATCGTTTGCGGAATATGTGTCGATCCACCGGGCTGATCTGAATCTCGTGTCTCTGCCCGAGACAATCGATTTTGCCACGGCGGCAAGCCTCGGGTGCCGGTTCGTCACCTCGTTTCGCGCCGTCATCGACCAGGGCCGTGTTTCGGCCGGGCAATGGTTAGCGGTGCATGGCTGCGGCGGGGTCGGGCTGTCGGCGATCATGATCGCGGTGGCCGCCGGCGCGCAAGTGGTGGCGGTGGACATTGCCGACGACAAACTGAAGCTGGCGCGTGAGCTCGGCGCGGTGGCCACCATCAACGCGCGCGACGTGGCGGATGTGGCGGGGGCCGTGCGCGAGATCACCGGCGGCGGGGCACATGTGTCGCTCGATGCGCTCGGGGCGGTGACGACGTGTGTGAATTCGATCAACTGTTTGCGCAAGCGCGGGCGGCACATCCAGGTGGGGCTGATGGCGGGGACGGAGAGTTTTCCGCCGGTGCCGATGGGGCGGGTGATTTCGCACGAGCTGGAAATTCTGGGCAGTCACGGCATGCAGGCGCACCGCTACGGGGCGATGCTGGCGATGATCGAGGCGGGGCGGCTGAAGCCGGAATTATTGGTGGGGCGGACGATTTCGCTCGAGGACTCGATTGCGGCGCTGATGGGGATGGACCGGTTCGAGGGCGTCGGGGTGACGGTGGTGACGGAGTTTTGAGGCTCGAAAAGGGCCGGCTGGGACACGAGGGTTCGGAGCGCGGGTGACATCGCTGCCGCTCCCCAACCAGGGGGCGGGGCTTAACCTTGCCGCTGGCGCTTTGGCCGGGATTGAGCCCGGGGGCTAATCGGGTTTCAGGCGGCCGCTTCAGCCGGGGCGGACCATGCGGGTGATCAGGCCGGTGCGCAGCACGAATTGCTGGTAGAGCGCGGCCAGGACATGCAGCGCCACCAGCACGAGCAATGGCAGCTTCAGCGTGGTGTGGATGAAATCGGCGATCTGAACGCCGCCGAACCAGGCCGCGAGCCCGGTCAGCGGCAGGATCAGGATCAGCGCATAAAGGGTGAAGTGGGTAAAATGGGCGATGCCCTTGAGCGCGGGGTGCTCACGCGCCGGCAGCGCCGGGGCGCCACGTTTATACCGCAGCAGCAGCCGCCAGATTGTGAGTGCCAAGATCACACTGCCGCCGATCACGTGGGACCTGACGAGCAGGTTGATGTCGGCGGGCTGGCCCTTTTCGAGTGCCTCCCAGGCGGCGACGATTTGTTCATGGAACACGAATTGGGCTACGACCAGCGCGGCGATGACCCAGTGCAGCCAGATCTGGCTCAGTGAATATCCTGCGGGTTTCATTTTCAAGGTTCCTTGTTGCTGGATGCCCCCCTGCCCCGGCAGGCAGGCCGTATTGGACCTGTGCATTTGCCGCCTGGCAGACACTTTACCGATAGGGCCGGAAACCTCGATTTACCTTGATCTAACGCAAAGAGCGGGCCGCCGGTCGGCCTAGGCTCCGGGCAGCCAAACAACACCCCTTGGGGCTGGTTTGGCTCAGCAAGCCCAGCTGCCGCAGCATCGGTCCTAAAGATCGGATCGCGCGGTGGCCAAGGCTGGCGCCGTCCGCCGAACCGGTGGCAGCGCAACCTTCCGGACTTTCTGAATTCACCGTGATCGAGCAATTCCGCGAGGGCATGGTGTCACACAGGAAAAAGACGATGACTGACAACAAAACCAAACATTCCGGACTTTCCCGCAGAGAAATGCTTTCCTGGACTGCCGCGATTGGCGCGGGTCTGGCATTGACGGATGGCGTGACAGGTGGCGTGAGCAGCGCCGTGGCGATGACCCAGGATGACGTCGACACCCTGCCGCGCGTGACGCAGGCAATGGTCAAGCCGCCTTTCCTGCCCGAGCACGAACAGATTGCCAGCGGCGGTGCCAAGGTTGTCGTGGTGCGCTTTGATATCGAAGAAAAGAAGATGATCATCGATGACGAGGACACCGAGATCTGGGCGCTGACTTTCAACGGCTCGGTGCCCGGCCCGATGATCGTCGTGCATGAAGGCGATTACATCGAGCTGACGCTGGCCAACCCGGCCACCAGCACGATGGAGCACAATATCGACTTCCACGCCGCAACCGGCGCGATGGGCGGCGGCGATCTGTCGCTGGTGGCCCCCGGCGAGGAAGCCACGTTCCGCTTCAAGGCAATCAAGCCCGGCGTGTTCGTCTACCATTGCGCACCCGGCGGCATGATGGTGCCCTACCACATCACCCACGGCATGAACGGCGCCATCATGGTGCTGCCGCGCGACGGGCTGAAGGATGGGCATGGCAAGCCGATAACCTACGACCGGGCCTATTATGTCGGCGAGCAGGACTATTACATCTCCAAGAACGAGGACGGCGAATATCTCAGCTACGAGACCCCTGGCGAGGATTTTGCCGATTTCCTCACCGCCGCGGCAACGCTGACGCCCAGCCACGTCGTGTTCAACGGCGCCGTCGGGGCGCTGACCGGCGACAGGGCCATGAAAGCCAATGTCGGTGAAACCGTGCTGATCATTCACGCCCAGGCCAACCGCGACACCCGTCCGCATCTGATCGGCGGTCACGGTGACCATGTCTGGGGCTCCGGATCGTTCGCGGATGCGCCGCAATCCGGGCTTGAAACCTGGTTCATTGCCGGCGGTTCTGCGGGGGCGGCTGTCTACACGTTCAGGCAGCCGGGGCTCTACGCCTACGTCAATCACAACCTGATCGAGGCATTCCAGAAGGGGGCCGCGGCGCATTTCCAGGTTGAAGGCGAGTGGAACGACGATCTGATGACCCAGATCAGGAAACCCGCCGCGATGATGTAACGATGATCAAAACTCCCGGGCGTCCTTCGTATTGCGGACGATGCCCGGGGGTACGCATTTCAAACAGAAGGGCTGCAATCGAGATAGATAAGGCGGCTCAGGCCGCCTCGGATGCGCGCTGGAGTTTGGCGAGACCGGATTTGAGGGCGGCGATGCAGTCAGGATCGAAGGCCGTGCCGGCGTCGTGATCGAGAATTGCAAGCGCCTTGGCGATCGGCATGGCGGCACGATAGGGGCGCTCGGCCGAAAGCGCGTCGAATACATCGGCGACGGTGAGGATTCGCGCCTCGAGACAGATCGCTTCGCCCGCGAGCCCGTAGGGATAGCCCTTGCCATCAAGCCGCTCGTGATGGGCGGCGGCGATCGGGGCGATGTCGGCAAAGGCACTGACGCGGGCGAGGATAGCCTCGCTGTGGCCGGGATGGCTCTTGATCGCCACCCATTCAGCTTCATCGAGCTTGCCGGGCTTGTCGAGGATCTGGTTGGAAACGGCGAGTTTGCCGAGATCATGCAGCAGGGCGGCGCGCCTGAGCCAGCGACGATGCGCCTGCCCCAGCCCCATCTCCTCGGCTATCATGTCGGTGTAGAGTGTGACGCGGTTGGAATGGTCGGCGGTAAACGGGCTCTTTGCGTCAACCACATCGGCAAAGGCAGCGGCAATGTCGTCGAGGAAGTCCTCGTCAACCAACCCGGATTGCTGTGCCGGCTTCATCGCGAAAACCTGCGCCGCAAGATCATCTGAAGTCAGGACCGGCCAGAAGTCAGCTGATCGCTGTGCGCTGGAAAACGCCGCGACAAGGGCTGGATCGAACCAGCTGCCGGAACGCGCGGAAACCTCCTTGAGGGCAGTATCAGCATCGTTTTCCGTATAAAATACATCAACCACCTGGGCCAGCAGGGCGATGTTGGCAATGGCCGGTATCTCCTGGTGTTTGAGCCCCAGCGGCAGGCCGGAGCCGTCCCAATGTTCATCGAGCGCCAGAATGCCGTTCTGCACGGTTTGCGAGAAGTGCATGCGCGCAGCGATATCGGCACCGCGATGGCAGCGGGTTTCCATCAGTTCGCGGGTGACCTTGCCACCCTTCTGGATGACCGTGACCAGTGCCCGGATCCGCTCGCTGAGACCGGATTCGAGCCCGGTCCTGGCGAAGACAAAGCGCAGCGCGGCGCTCATGCTGGTGTCGATGGTCTTGAAATCGCGCTTGAAGGAAATGTCGTCGGTCAGGAACAGCTCACAAATCCGCGCCGCGTTGCTGGAGCAGCCCAGATCCTTGAGCAGCAGCGTGTAATAAAGATCGCTGAGCGCCTCATCGGGCAGGTTCATCACCTCGCCAATGCGTGTGCCGATCCAGCAGCAGCGCATGCAATGACCTGCCGGCTGTCCTTCGGTCAGATCCAGCGCATAGCTGAGTGCGCCGAGCAATTCGGCCAGCTTAAAGGCTTGCGGGCTGTCACCTGACTTGCGGGACAGAAAGAGGCTTTTGCTCAAAATGACGGCTCCGGTTTCAGTTCTGTGTAGCAGCCGCTGATTAACGAGTTTTCACTACACCAGTTCAAACGTCTGCGGGGATTCCGGTCGGGTCTTGATTCTCAATTTATTTCGATATAACTAGTTTTATCGAATTTAGGAGAAGATGAAACCATGGATGCGATCGAAGCGGCACAAGGTTTTTCGGCGATGGGGTCGGAATCGCGGCTCGAAGTGCTGCAGGCGCTGGTCCGCGCCGGCAATGCAGGCTTGCGGGTCGGCGAGATCCAGGAACGCACCGGCATCACCGCGTCCACCCTCGCCCACCATCTCAAATTCCTCAGTGCCGCCAACCTTATTGTCCAGCACAAGCAGGGCCGCGTGATCATGAACACCGCCAATTTCGAGCATCTGAATTTGCTGGCCGGGTTCATTCTCGAAAACTGCTGCAGCGACGCGGAGACCCGGCCATGACCGATATTGCCGATAATCCCTGGCCCATCGGACGCGACCTCAAGGCCTGGCTATTTACCCCCTGGGCATTCATCGCACTGATGCTGCTGGCGGTTCTGGTTGCAGACGCCACGCAATTTGTACCGGTTATCGGCTTTGCCGTTTCGGCGCTGCTGAACACCTTGCCCTACATCGTCTTCGCGGTGCTGCTGATTGCCGGACTGAAGGCGGCGGGCGCGGAAACCGTCATCGCCGAGGCTTTCAAGGGACGGGAAACCCGGATGATCCTGATGGCGGCGATGTTTGGCGGGTTGGCGCCGTTTTGCTCCTGCGAGGTGATCCCTTTCATTGCCGGACTGCTGGCGCTGGGCGCGCCGCTATCGGCGGTGATGGCATTCTGGCTGTCGTCGCCGCTGATCGACCCGCCGACGTTGCTGATCACGGCGGCAGCCCTGGGGTGGCCATTTGCCATCGGCAAGGCGGTGTCTGCGGTGGCACTTGGCCTGTTCGGCGGCTTTGCTATCAAGGCGGCGATGGGGGCGGGCTGGTTTGCCGAGCCTTTGAGGGCAATCAAACAGTCGCGCTGTGGCTGCGGCCCGGACCCGTTTACCGGCAAGCCGGTCTGGCGTTTCTGGCAGACGCAGGAACGCCGAGAGACATTCAGGGCCGAATTTATTGCCAACGGCATCTTCCTGATCAAATGGCTGGCGCTGGCCTATGTGCTGGAGGCGCTGCTCGTTACCTATGTTCCTGCCTCGGCAATTGCCGGGCTGGTGGGCGGCGAAGGCATCGTACCGATCGGGATTGCCGCGCTTGTCGGTATGCCTGCCTATCTCAACTCCTATGTGGCGCCGCCGCTGCTGGCAGGCCTGATCGATCAGGGCATGAGCAACGGCGCGGCGATGGCTTTCATGATCTCCGGTGCGGTCAGCTCGGTGCCGGCGATGGCGGCGGTCTGGTCGCTGGTCAAGAAACCGGTGTTTGCCGCCTATTTCGGGCTTGGTGTCACCGGCGCGGTTGTGTCAGGCGTAATCTTCCAGACGCTGGTGTGAGGCAGGGCCGTGCCGGAAACAATCCGGCACGGCGACGCATCTTACAGGATCTGCTTGAGCACCTGGTTTGATTGAAGTTGACACCGCTGCAGCCCGCCTCAGAGAGTGACGGCGCCCTGAGCGTGCCGGTCGAGGCTTGATTACACGAAACAATTACGGTATCCTGTATATGGGATTTTTTCTCGTATACGGAATTACGAATTGCCAAACCTCAACAACAGGCTGGCCGAGCGGATCAAACGGGTGCGAATGGCACGTAGCTGGTCTTTGCAGGATCTGGCGGAGAAGAGCACGGTCAGCCGCTCAACCCTGTCGCGCATCGAAAACGCCGAGGTCAGCCCCACGGCAGAAACGCTGGCCAGCCTGTCGGCCGCTTTTCAAATGAGCATCTCGCAATTGCTGGCGCCGGTAGAGACGCCTTTTCAACCGCTGGTGCGGCGCAACCAGCAAAGCCTTTGGGAAGACCCTGCGCACGGCTTTACCCGCAGGATGGTGTCGCCACCCAGCGGCGGACTGTCAGCGGAAGTGGTGGCGTGTGCGCTTTCACCAGACCAGAGGATTACCTATGAGGCGCCCTCGGTTGCAGGCCACGAGCACCATCTGGTGATGTTGTCGGGCGTGCTTGCGGTGACGCTGGGTGACGAGGTCCATGTGCTCGAGGCAGGCGATTGCCTGCGCTACCAACTCCACGGCGCATCGCGCTTTCAAACCGGCGATCAGCCGGCCTCCTATCTGATAGTTCTTGTGTGAGATCGATGATGACCGACATCTCCATCCATTCGCTCGGCCCTGACGACTTCGACGCCCACGCGCCAGCGCTCGCCCGGATCATGGCTGACACGGTCGAAGCGGGGGCCGCGATCGGCTACATGCAGCCGTTCCACGTGGCTGACGGGCTTGCCTTTTTTACCGACCAGGTTTTTCCCGAGGTGCGCGCCGGGCGCCGGCGGTTGCTGGTCGCCCGACTGGATGGCGACACGGTGGGCTCGGTGCAATTGATCGTGGCACTGCCGCCCAACCAGCCGCACCGCTGCGAAGTTGCCAAGATGATGGTAGCGCCCGAGGCACGGCGCAGGGGGATTGGCGCCGCCCTGATGCAGGCGCTCGACGCCGAGGCACGGGCGACAGGCAAGAGCCTGATTACGCTCGACACCCGGACCGGCGACGCAGCCGAGCCGCTGTACCGAGCGGCGGGCTTCAAGACAGCAGGTATGATCCCGGGCTTTGCGCTCGATCCGGACGGGCGCGCGGTGCATGCGACCACCTATATGTACAAGGTGGTTTAAGGCGCGGTGTTGGCGGAAAGCCGTCTTGCGTCCCCGCCAACGGGACAGTAGCTAGAGCTTCGCTTGGTCAAAAGGATGCTCAAGCGAAACTCCTCCAACATCCATCAGCTCACCAACTTTGTCCGATCGCCACATCTGCGAAGCAAACGGGTTGGTGAAAACTGGAAGTCCGAATGATGTTGTCAGTCTTGCTGGAAACTATCGGCTCGCTGTCGAAGCTAAACGCAAGACCGGCTGGATCTAATGCGCGTACGGAGCAATCAGGTTTTAAGTGAAGATTTCATAGAGTTCCGCCACAGCGGCCAGGCCCAACAGTACAGCCGATATCATCTTAAGCGCCGGGAGATTCCTCGCCATCAGCGACTTGCCAAAATGGGTGTTCGCCGTTTCCTCATCCATGTCGTCGCGAAGGCTGCCAATATCATCGATGGCAGTTCCCCCGGCGATAATGCCATAAACCGCAGTGACAATTACGAGCATGGTGAGAGCCGGTGAATAGCCATCAGGGCCAAATTCAATGATCGCAGCAATGCCGACAAAGGCGAAAACAGTCGTTCGCATTATGTCGTAGTAATGCGCTGAACGATTTATGCTGAGATAGTTCCTATTATCCTGCGTCATAACTTCCTCCCTGTGTGATATTGAACAAAGCGATTAATCATCAGGTTATCCTCATTTGGATAGCCATTTTGCATGGTAATATTATCCCAATCGGACTGCCAAATCTTTTGTTGACGCTAACAAAACAAATATATGACGGGCGAAATTCCCGCTTCAAACTGAACAAGGGACGCTTTGCCTCGACTTAAGCCGCGGAGCGCTTCAACGACCAGATTCTGTCTCCGAAGGGCCTGCGGACTTATGTTTGCGGCCTTTGGCGAGCCAGTCGCGATAGGTTTCCGCATCGCCAAATTCCATGAACCCGGCAAAGGAGGCATGCGGATCGGCTACCCGCTGGGCGTGTTTGATCGGACACCAATAGGCTTCCGTGCGGCCGGCAATCTCGCGCGCATAGGCGATGACGCCATTGCCGTAGCCGCAATAAACGCAATTGAATTTCTCGATCAGATTGAGATAGGCGAGCATGTGGCGGTCGATGATGACGTGGTCGGCGCGCCGGACCAGGTCAATGCCGTAGATCCGGAAGCAGATGTGCTGATAGATCGTCACCGAGAGATCGAGCAGGGCGAGCGGGATCGCCAGAGAATAGATCAACGGAGCTGTCAGAACGGTGGCGATGCGAGCGCCGGTAATGTAACGCCACAGGCCGACACGGTAGGTTATCTGCAGGGCCTGAAACTCGCGATCAAAACGCACCTTGCCGCGGTGCAGCTGATAACGGAATTGTTCGCGCCTAGCCTCCAATTGCCGGTCGAGCTCCTGCTCCAGCTCCTGGCGGGTGGCACGCAGCCGGTCCTGAAGGTCTTCGAGTACAGATCTGTGCATGGCGCGGTCCCCTGATTGCGTGGAGACAACTCTAGCACCGGCGCATGATCTGCCGACATGCGGCAGATCAAACGGTACGTGAGCGGCATTCGGACGCCGCAAGCGACACCGGGCGGGACCGGCTGGTCTCCGCCCGATGACCGGACCCGTTCAGCCGAGGGTATCTTCCAGGGCTTCCAGGATAGCGGTCCAGCCACCCCTGTGGCCATCACGCGCCTGTTCGCTGTGGAATTTGACCTGATGCAGCGTGACTTCAGTGATCCCCGGTTCGAGCTCGGCGAAATCGATGGTGACGACGCTGTCATCGCATGAATGCGGCGATTCCCAGGTGAAGGCGAGGCGCGAATGCGGGTCGATTTCCAGATAGGTGCCTGCGTGCGGGATCTCCTTGCCGTCATCGGTCATGACGATCGAAAAGCGGCCTCCCTTGACCGGGTCGTTGCTGGCTTTGGCGGTCATATCCTTGCCGCCAGGGCGCATGAATTTCGCCAGCATCGATGGCGACAGCCAGGCGTCGAACACCTTTTGGCGAGGCGCGGGAATTTTGCGGCTTACGGTCAATTCAAGTTCATTGAGTGTTTTAACCATTGTCATCGTCCTTTGAAACGAGTGCTTCTTCGAGCGCCACAAGGCGCAGTTCCCAGATGGACTTGAGTTGCTCAAACCAGCTTTCAGTCAGCTTCAATGGCTCAAGCTCGGCGGCGATGAAATGTTCGCGGCCCACAGTCCGGCGGGTGACAAGCCCTGCCTCCTCCAGCACCTTGATATGCTTGGAGACGGAATTCAGCGACATGTCGAAATGGGCTGAAAGCGCAGTCACTCTCAATGCTCCTTCCTGAACAAGCAGCGTCAGGATCTTGCGCCGGGTGGTGTCCCCGGCGGCTCTGAGAGTTTTCGACAGCGCATCTTCGTCCATATATTCACCCCTGTGGTTGAATATGCCATTGCAGCACATTAGTCAACCACATGGGTGAATAATGTGCTGTTATGTCAATGCCCGCTTCCACGTACCGCCACAACCGGCCAAGGCGGCAAACGCAAAAATGCCGGGACAATGCCCGGCATTTGATGTGCAAAGATCCTGCGATACTTCAGCAGCGGCCTATTGCACCGGCTTGATGAAGGTGCCGTTTTGCAACTCGGTGACGGCCTGGATCAGCTCCGAGCGCGTGTTCATGACGATCGGACCGTGCCAGGCCACCGGCTCCTTGATCGGCTTGCCGGAAACCAGCAGGAAGCGGATGCCTTCGTCGCCCGCCTGAACCGTGATCTCGTCGCCGGTGTCAAACACCACCAGCGTGCGGTCACCCGACATGTCGCGGATCTGGATTTCCTCGCCTTCGACTTCCTTTTCAACGAGGATGCCAAAGGGTTTGGAGGCATCGCGGAACGTGCCGGAGCCGGCGAAGATATAGGCAAATGCCGAGCGGTAGGCGTCGACCTTGAAGGTCTTCTTCTTGCCCGGCGGCACCGAGATATCGACATAGGACGGTTCGGCGGCAATGCCGTCGACCGGGCCGCGCTTGCCCCAGAACTCGCCGCAGATGATGCGCGCGGCGGTGCCGTCGTCATCGACCTCGACCGGGATATCGGCAGAGGTGACGTCCTGGTAGCGCGGTTCGGTCATCTTCATCGAGGCCGGCAGGTTGGCCCAGAGCTGGAAGCCGTGCATGCGGCCACTCTCGTCACCCTTGGGCATTTCCTGGTGCATGATGCCGCGACCTGCGGTCATCCATTGCACGTCGCCGGCGCCGAGCGAGCCGGTGTTGCCGAGGCTGTCGCCATGATCGACCGTGCCGGCCAGCACATAGGTGATGGTCTCGATGCCGCGATGCGGATGCCAGGGGAAACCCTTCACATAATTTTCCGGCCGCTCGTTGCGGAAATCGTCAAACAGCAGGAACGGATCGGTGAGCGACGGATCGTCGAAACCGAAAGCGCGCTGGAGATGCACGCCGGCACCTTCAAGATGCGGCACAGCGGTGGATAGATGGCGGACTGGTCTGATGGACATGGCAGTCTCCTCGATAGCGGGCCCGGCAATGCCGGCCGGCAGTGTTGAAGTTACCCCATAAATAGCTGTTTTTGACGTTCACAATAAGTAGGCCAAACAGAACGCACTGTTCACTGGCAGGCGACGACACCGGTCGCCGATGGTGCGGAACCTGGAAGCGCCTGCCCGCGTTGGCCTCTCATCTGTAAAAGGAGAAAGCGATGACCAGCCAAACCGATCCGACCGTCAAAACACCCGAAGACGTGTGTGCACATCAAACCCTGACGCAGAAAGAAAAACTTTCCCGGCTCAGCGACATGAAGTTCGAACTCGAACGCCAGACCGGCCGCGGCACCGCGGATCTCGAACAGGTCGAGGCGCGGATGGCGTCGATCAATCTTGCGGTTGACCGGGTGAAAAACAAATAGCGCGCTATACCGCCGGACCGCGCCCCAGCCCGGAGAGCGGGATCGCGGTTGTCTCCTTGATCTCCTCCATGACGAAAGAGGCGGAGACATCGGCGAGCGGGACCCGGGCGATCAGCCGCTGATAGAGCCGGTCATAGGCCTTGACGTCGGCAACCCGGGCGCGGAGCACGTAATCGAGATCGCCCGAGGTGCGGTAGACGCCGACGATTTCCGGGAACGCACCGACCGCCTCGCGGAACTGCTTGAGCCAGCCCGGATCGTGGCTGGCAGCGCGGACAAAAACGAACACCGACAGCCCGCAGCCGGCGGCTTCCGCGTCGAGGATGGCGACCCGATCCTTGATCAGGCCACGCTCCTCCATGATTTTTACCCGGCGCCAGCAGGCATTGCGTGACAGGTTGACCCGCTCCGACAGCGAATCAACCGACAGCGTGCCGTCGCGCTGCAACTGGCTGAGAATTCGGACATCCATATCGTCAATCTGGTGCATGCCGGATATATATCCCAATTTATAGCTTAAGATAAGGACATTCGGGACATTTTCACTCCTTGAGCGGGTTATTCTCTCTCCAACAGACACCAAGGAGGGACAACATCATGGCCACACCCATCATCCGGCTGTTTACCGAGCACCCGCAATCGGTCGATGAGACCTATTTCGAACATTTGCTGTTTGCCGGAAAGTTCGCCGGCACCTTGTTTGCCGCCGGCTTCTGCGCGCTGGTGCATGCGATCCTGCCGTTCACCTTTGAGAAAACTGCAAGTCGTATGATCAACGACATGCATCACCGGATGCACAACCGGAGCAAGTAGCAGATCATGTGTCGTTGGGCCGCCTATCGTGGAACACCAATCCCGCTGGAACAGATCGTCTCCGCGCCGGGGCATTCGCTGATCGAACAATCCCACCAGGCGACAGAAGCCAAGACCGCCACCAATGGCGACGGCTTCGGCATCGCCTGGTATGGCGAGCATACCGAGCCGGGGCTTTACCGAGACGTGCTGCCGGCATGGTCGGACTGCAATCTGAAATCCCTGGCGCGGCAGATCCGCTCGCGGCTGTTTCTGGCGCATGTGCGGGCTTCGACCGGCGGCGCCACCAGCCGCGACAATTGCCACCCGTTCGTGCTTGGCAAATGGTCGTTCATGCACAATGGCCAGATTGCCGGTTTCGAGCAGATCCGCCGGCCGATGGAGGCCGCGCTTTCGGACCGGCTCTACCGGGCCCGTCACGGGGCCACCGATTCGGAACTCTTGTTCCTGCTGGCACTCGAATTCGGGCTGGAAACCGACCCGACCGGGGCTTTCGGCGCGGCGATCCGGTTTGCGCTGGCAGAGGCTGCGCGGGCCGGGGTGCGCGAGTTGGTGCGGTTTACAGCCGCGTTCTCCGATGGCGAGACGCTCTATGCGATCCGCTATGCCACCGATGCCCATGCCCCGTCGCTTTACTCCGCCCCGACATGCGGCAATGCGGGCCACTGCCTGGTCTCCGAACCATTCACCGACACCCAGACCAAGTGGCACGAGATCCCGGCGGGCAGCATCGTCACCCTCAGAGCCGGCGGCATTTCCTCAGCGCGGTTTTCACCGCTGCGGGTGGACGCGGTGAGGGTTGCGGAGGTGGCGTGAGAGGCAGGGCAGGCTGCATAGATGCGTAGTGCTCAATGGCGGCTTCGGGCCATTTTAGGCCCTACGACATGGCGCAGGGCACTGGGACTTCCGGCCCTAAGCGGACCCCTGTTCTCGGCGCAACATCGGTGGTAACTGGCACCCCCAAACCTCGCCAGAACGAGCTCACCGGACGGTGAGTATTTACCGCCACCTGTTTCTGCGACTCACCCGGAACGCACGCTTGAGCCAGCCCGCAATCTGCTCAGGCGACTATTTCTGCTGCAGTTTAGCGGATACTGCGCGGCTCAATGCTGGGTGACAAGCCAGCTTACACACCTTGGGACGCAAGGCGCGATCCCACGCGGCTTGGTCGGAAGCAGCCGCGCGATATCCAGCAGCCCCACCGTTGCGCTGAACCTCGCGGCTGATGGTTGATGCCGAGCGATTCAAGGCCAGCGATCGACCGCAAAGAATGCTGGGCAATCAGACCTCTTGATATCTCTTCGCGCTCCGCCAGCGTCAGCGCACGTTGGGACCTGGAGCGGTCGGGCGAACGAATACCTCCAGTACGCGCGAGGAGTGGAAAAATCGAAGATGAGGTACGGTCGAACCCGCGTCCAATCGAGCTCATGGATTCGCCACGCCGCCATCGATCCCAAATCTGCGACTTCTGCTTGTCCGTAAAAATCTGCGACGCCGATATTTCATTGCTGACACTCCATCTTCCATCAAAGATTAAAGTGTTGCGACGATCTGTTGAATCCACCGCCCAATCCCCATTTTGGAACGTACCGCATTAACTTCACTACTGTTTCTGTAGCAGCAAATAGGTTGTTGGAGGGACAATCTGTTGCACAAGTCCCCATCGGTGATACAAATGGATAATACAAAATCTTCAAAGAATTTTCGAGGCCCTAGATGCAAGTTCAGTTTCACTTTCCCAAAGTTGTTGTGTTCATTGCTATCTCGTTATTTTTTGTGAGCTTCACTGAAGCGCAAGCGAAGAATGTCTCAAGCGATCAAGTTAAGGTTCTTCAATCTCACCTTCTGGAAGAGGGGTACTTGAACGGTGAAATAGACGGAGAAATAGGTCCCAAAACCATTGCGGCGATTGCTGCCGCTGTTGAAAGAGCCAAATTACCGCCCAGATTTCTAGAACCAAGCGTATTTTTCGAGTGGGTTCTCAGCAATGGAACATCATTGTCGGCCTTGCTGGATTCGGGGCGCTCATTTGAGATGTACGGTAAGATTAAAGATCGGGGTCGGAGTAAAAAATACGATATCAATATTACCAGTCGCAATTCGCGTATCAGCGTGAATTATCCTTCTTTCCCTTGTGGAGGTTATTGGACTCTCCAGTCAATCGATGGAAAGACCATAAGGTTTAGCGAGCGAATTACCAAGAATTCAAAGTGCATGAAGTTTGGGCATGTTGTTTTACGTCGTACAGGAGATTCCTACGAATTTTCATGGCACAGCGATAAAAAGAAGAAACCACTTGCTACCGGTCAAATCGCGTTCGTGCAAGTAAACGACCCGAAAATTGGTCAGTCTGAAACAGCAACGAAAAACCCCGATCAACATGATTCGACGCGCACTGACAAATCTTCTAATACTGCCAAGCTGAGCAATGGCGAATCGAAAGAGAAATCGAAAAATGTGGCGAAAGCGTTTGCGGGCGTTGCTGCCGATGAGGACATTGCTGGGGTCTGGCACGGGACATTTTATTGCGGCAGGCGGACCCAGGATGTTGAGATCCAAATATTCAACCGCAATGGCCGCTATCTGGGTTTTGTGCGTTCATTCAATGACTTGAAGTTGCGCTTTGAGAAGCTGGGTGCTGCTCAGTATGAAATTCTGGTTGGAGAGAACAAGAAGGGCACTCAGTTGACCCTTCATTCCGGCGAAGGAATGCCGCGAATTATGGTGGCGAAATTTCGAGGCGATTGCACCAAGGCAATTGCCATTCGCCATGATGTGATTCCAGATTTGGCTGCATTTCGCCCATATAACACACGCAGCGAAATGTGGCCCGGACAGCAAAGGATGTTTTGCAAGAAGGTGGTTGAAGAGTGGGCGCGGGTGGCGAGTGACTTCTATGAAGAGTCACAGACAATTCGCTTTCAATTCGATCCCTATCTTGCCAATTTTAACCCGAACCGTTCTCTCTCTGCAGCCATGTTTTCTGATGAGGCATTTTCGAAATATTTTGGAATGAAGTCGAAGGACATGCCAGTTGAGGCGTTTGATAGTTTGATAGGGCAGCTAAAGGGCTGCTTGATTTCTACCGATGAGATTTATTCGAAACGAATTGCCTCTGAACGATCTGTGGTGGCGGCGCGCAGGAAGCTGCTGAATGGCGAAACAGTGACCGGTGAGGATGTGGTTCTTGCCCCGGAGTTCCAGGCATTTATTGAAAATCGCAGCGCGGGACGACCGACCGTTGCCTCTATTATCGGGGATTGGCGGCAGGCTCTTTCAGCGCCCGACCCAATTGCTGCGACAGGCGCTGTGATTGCGGCAAAGGCCGGAGCATTGAGCGATGTGCCGCCTGCTGATGTGAAGGCAGCGCTATCCGCGATGTTAGAGGAGGCGTCGGGGGTTGCCTCTGCTGGGCTTGCCACCGCGTCTTTGCCAAAGGTGGTGGCGGTGGCGGACCATATGCCTGGACATGTTTTGATTAGCCCTCGATTTGGTGACTATATCTATTTGCCCGAGAAATGGGCGTCACCCGACAAGTGCTCAAAGGACATGCGGCTTTATGTCGAATTGCGCAGCCTGCTTTCGTTATCTCAGTTGCACCGACCGGCTTATGTGAAGGGGCAGTTCTGGCCGGCGTTGAACACGCTGAGTGATGTGTGCGCAGGGCGGCATGTCTCGAAAAAGAGACGTTTTACCGTGGGCGCGGACTTTTATTATGGTGATGAACTGGTTGGACAGGCGCAAATCGGGCGCGATGAATGGGATTTTTGGGCGGACGAAATCAAATTGTTCCGTGATCCGCTGCCGCGGGCAAAGGACGACCCGGATTATCTCTATGACATGGCATTTGGCCTCCGCATTCCCGAGACAGATATGCTTTCCGGACTGGCTCTTGAGCGGCCCGAGGACGACGGAATGGCTTTGCTCCGAACGCTCGCCGAGCGGGGCGACCTGCAGGCGCAGGTGCATCTCGCAGCCGGGAGTATTGGGGTGAGTTTGGCGCGGTCGCCGGAGATCGTTAACGTTGAGATGATGAAGGATGCGGCAGACAAAGGCAGCGCTGTTGCCTCTTATCTGCTTGCCCTGGAGCTGGCTAACCGCACAAACTTTATTCCGAGTAGGCGGATTGCAGCAACGGACTTTGCGACAATACCAGCGCGCGACCAGTCTGATTTCAAGCTTTGGTATGCCAAGGCAAAACTTGGAGGCGTCTATTATGCAGTGTTCTTTGATCATGCAGCGGAGGAATGGGGCATTGATGCCACGGCTGCACTGGAATTTGCACAGGCAAACGACCTGAAGGGAACTGCAGATCAGGTTGTTGAGCGGGGCGGTGGTGCGGTTGCCCTATCAAGGGAGCGGGCGCGGGTCGCCTTGCTGCAGCACATTCAGAAGGACCGCTGCAACAAAATCGGGGCCTATATGAATGCGCCGTCTGACATGGCGATAGGTAATCTGTTTTTGGATTTTGAAGTGTCGGGTCGGTGGTGCGTTATTTCGCAAAATCTTGCGATGGGCGCATATGAACTTCGGCTATCCATTGACCGAATCGACCAGTTTTCTTGCACTGGTTCCGAGAGTGCGCAGGACTGTGCTCTGGATTTCTATTGGGAATATCGCCTTGAGTCCTCCGGCACACCATCTGACAAATCAGCAATTGATTTGATTGTTGGCGGCGGGATGCGCGCATTGACGGCATTGCCAGTGCGTGCGCGCGGAAAATTTGCACTTAATGACGGGGTTTGGGCGCTCGTCGGTGAGCTTGATTACTAGATGAGGGATCAAAGTGTGGATGCCTGATCATGTTGGGCTGCACAACAAAAGTCGGCTTTCCGCCCGTTCTTGCCTCCGACCAACGCCA
The DNA here is from genome assembly GCF_026619415.1 of Hoeflea algicola. Classification (NCBI taxonomy): domain Bacteria; kingdom Pseudomonadati; phylum Pseudomonadota; class Alphaproteobacteria; order Hyphomicrobiales; family Rhizobiaceae; genus Hoeflea; species Hoeflea algicola. Next base: position 3,646,350 of record NZ_JAOVZR010000001.1, on the reverse strand, counting down.
GTGTATCGGTCATTTGGTCAGCATTGCCGCCGTTCGCAGTTTCCGGATAATCGGGACCTTAGCCGGCCCTTGCTCAGAACGCCTCAGCAATCCGTGCCGCCAATCGATCAGCAACCTCACCCTTGCTCAGGTCCGGCCAGTCCTCAACACCGTCTTTCGAAACGATGCGAACACGGTTGCGGTCGCCGCCCATGATGCCGGTGGCGGGCGAGACGTCGTTGGCGACGATGAAATCAGCGCCCTTGCGGGCGAGCTTGGCCTGCGCGTTGGAGACCACGTCGGCGGTTTCGGCGGCAAAGCCGACCACGAGGTGGGGGCGGTCGGCATGGTGGCCGATGGTCTTGAGAATGTCGGGGTTTTCCATGAGCTGCAGCGGCGCGGGGCCCTCGCCTTCCTTCTTCTTGATCTTGTTTGCGGCGGAAGTTGCCACCCGCCAATCAGCAACGGCGGCAACAAAGACGGCGATGTCGGCAGGCAGAGCGGCGGTCACGGCTTCAAGCATATTGGCCGCACTCTCGACCCGGATGACAGTGACGCCAGCGGGATCGGCAATGGTCACCGGTCCGGAGACCAGCGTCACCTCGGCACCTAGCCGGGCGAGTGCGCCAGCGATGGCGTGGCCCTGCTTGCCGGACGAGCGGTTGGCGATGTAACGCACCGGGTCGATCGGCTCGTGGGTCGGCCCGGAAGTAACGATGGCGCGCCTGCCGGCGAGCGGCCTGGGGCTGTTGTCCAGCAGCGCCTCGATGCCGGCGACGATCTGCAGCGGCTCGGCCATGCGGCCCTTGCCGGCCTCGCCTGATTCGGCCATTTCGCCTGCCATCGGGCCGATGAAGTGGATGCCGTCCCGCCCGAGCGTCTCGACATTGCGGCGGGTGGCCTTGTGCGCCCACATCGCCGGGTTCATGGCAGGTGCGATCAGCACCGGCTGGGTGGTGGCAAGCAGCACGGTGGAAGCGAGATCATTTGCCATTCCGTTGGCCATCTTGGCCATCAGATCGGCGGTGGCGGGTGCGACGCAGATGAGATCGCAATCGCGCGCTAGGCGGATATGGCCGACATCCTGTTCATCCTCACGGGAAAACAGATCGGTATAGACGTGATCGGCGGCGAGCGCGCCAACGGCCAGCGGTGTGACGAACTCCTGTGCGGCGGCCGTCATCAACGGCCGGACCTGCGCGCCGCGCTCACGCAGGCGGCGGATCAGATCGAGCGATTTGTAGGCGGCAATGCCGCCGGAGATGATCAGCAGGATGCGTTTGCCGGCAAGCGTCTGGCGTTCAGCAGCGCTTGGCGCGAGCGGTACTGGCGCGGTTCTGGATCCAGAAGCCAGCGTATCGGGACCAGCCTCCAACCCGGCCAGGATAGAGCGCATCTCCTCTTCCATCGAGCGGCCGTTTCTGGCGGCCCTTTCGCGCAGCATCTGCTTGGCAGATTCGTCCAGATTGCGAATTGTCAGACTGGCCATGGGCTCTCTCGCAGATACATCATGATTTCATTGCAATCAAGATAGAGCAATAGTTGCAATCATTGCAATCCAATTGGATAACTCGACCTGACAATGAGTGGGGGCTATCATTCCGCTCAGAATTCCAGATATTGAACATCAAAACAGTAATTGGGATAGGGCAGTGGGAAAATACGGCGAAGCCGCTACCGCCGCGGCAATTCTTCTTTCTCAAAATCAAGCAATGCCTCCGCGGCTCGCATGGGAATCGGCCGTCAGGGACATTTTCCCAAACAGCAAATCTTCACGGATGAAGGGGTGTCCTCGGGATGCCTTTCTCGCGCTCTGCGGCAATGGTGATATTCGAAATGTTGCATCGGGTAGCTACACTCGATCCATAAAGAACAAAGGATACGTGGAACGCGCCTTGGCAGCAATCCGCTCAGATCCTAACCTCGCGCTAAACCAGAAAGCACTATGGTTGGTTGTAATGAACGGCACGAAAAAGATGGAAAATTCACAAATGGACGTATTGTCCGCTTTATACCTAAATGGGCACATCAAATAGAGTCCAAAAAATCATTCATCTTCCAGCCGTGGGAAGACGGCGCGTTCTCCTGCAATCACCGTCCGCGGTGGAATTCCCGGCCCAAAAGCACCGCATCTCTCCCGCAGTCTGGAGATCCTGCCCGAGAAGCTTTCCCGCCCTTCCAGCTGTGACTTCGTCGGCTTTGGAATGACCGGTGCGCTACAGCACGCGGGCCGTCTGCATGGACACACCATGCCGCACTGCGCGAGCGCGCGACGCCTGTTTCACCGAGTCATTGAGATTGCGAATGATCAGTTTTGCCACAGGGCACATCCTTGGTAAGGAGACTAACTTTAATGCCTGCAATGTAGGCATTACAGGCAAATTTGCACGCACTTTCGCGCGGTCCGTGGCTCATGCTCTGCCGTTCACTGAGTGCCCGGTCACCACCGATCGGTCAAAACGAATACCGAGCAGCCGCAGGGCGTTGAGGGTGACGATCACGGTGGCGCCGGTATCGGCCAGAATGGCAGGCCAGAGGCCGGTGTAGCCAAGGATGGTTGTCACCAGGAACACGCCCTTGAGCCCCAGCGCGATGGTGATGTTCTGCCGGATATTGGCCATGACCTGGTGCGACAGGCTGATCATGTTGGCGATGTCGGCGACGCGCCCATGCAGGATCGCCGCATCGGCGGTTTCCAGCGCCACATCGGTGCCACCGCCCATGGCAATACCTATATCGGCGGCAGCCAAGGCCGGCGCGTCATTGATGCCGTCACCGATCTTGGCAACTTTTCTGCCCTCGGCCTGCAACTCGCGGACAATGCGCTGCTTGTCTTCGGGCAGCAATTCGGCCCGCACATCGATGCCGAGGTTCTTGCCGATGGCAGCTGCGGTGCGGCGGTTGTCGCCGGTCAGCATGACCAGGCCGATGCCCGAAGCCCGGAGCGCTTCAAGGCCCTGGATGGCGCCAGTGCGCGGTTCGTCGCGAATGGCCAACAGGCCCACCACGGCATCGTCAACAAGCAGCACGGAGACGGTTTTGCCGTCATCGTTGAAAGCATCGATGCAGGCTTTTTGTGCGTCGGTCAGGACTGTCTTTTCCACCGCAGCGCGCGCCGAAGCGAGATAGACCGTCTCGCCGCCAACCGTGCCGGACACGCCCTTGCCGGGCACAGCCTTTGCGTTGGCAGCCGGGGGCACAGGCGCCTTGTCGGCCTTGGCGCGGGCAAGAATGGCGAGGGCCAGAGGATGGCTCGATCCGGTCTCGAGTGCTGCGGCCAGTGACAGCACTTTCTGTTCGCTGCGGCCATAGGCGACGATATCGGTTACCACCGGCTTGCCTTCGGTGAGCGTGCCGGTCTTGTCGAGCGCCACCATGTCGATATCGCGCAGTGCTTCGAGCACGGCGCCGCCCTTGAGCAGCAGACCACGCCGGGCACCGGCCGAAAGGCCTGCGGCAATGGCCGCGGGTGTCGAGATCACCAGCGCGCACGGGCACCCGATCAGCAGGATCGCCAGCCCCTTGTAGATCCACTCGGACCAGCCCCCCCAACAGCAGCGGTGGGAGGATGGCGACCAGCGCGCCAACAACCAGAACGGCGGGCGTGTAGACGCGCGAAAACCGGTCAATGAACCGTTCGGTCGGGGCCTTGCTCTCCTGGGCCTGCTCGACCAGCTTGACGATGCGGGCAATGGTGTTGTCGCTGGCTGCGGCCGTGACCCTTATGCGCAGCACGGCATCGGTGTTGATGGTGCCGGCAAAGACAATCTCGCCGGGGCCTTTGCGTCTGGGCACGCTCTCACCAGTCACCGGCGCCTCGTCGATCGAGCTTTGCCCGTCGATGATCTCGCCATCGGCCGGGATCCGGTCACCCGGACGGACCAGAATGGTCGCGCCGACAACAAGGGTTGCCGCCTGCACTTCGGTGGTTACGCCATTCTCCTCGACCAGCGCGGTTTTCGGCACCAGCGCGGTCAGACCCTGGATACTCGCCCGGGCACGGCTTGCGGCCACGCCCTCAAGCAATTCGCCGATCAGGAACAGCAAAACGACAATTGCCGCCTCTTCGGTGGCGCCGATGAAGATCGCGCCGATGGCGGCAATGCTCATCAGCGTTTCAATCGAGAATGGAGTTCCGGTTAGAGCTGCGGCAATGGCGCGCCAGGCAATGGGCACGAGGCCGACGGCCATGGCAGCGATGAAGGCCCAATGGCCGATGGCGGGCATTACCTGCCCGGCGAGATAGGCAGCCGCCAGCGCCGCGCCACAGGCCCATGTCAGGACCGCCTTGCGGCTCGACCACCAGGCGCCTTCGCCCAGTTCGAAATGCGAATGCGCAGCCCCCTCGGGGTCACCATCGGAGGCATCTCCCGGCGTATCGGCGGGTGCTACCGAATAACCAAGCCATTTGACCGAGCGGGTGATGGCGGCTGACGGCGCCGGGCCATTGTGGGACACGCTCATGGTGCCGTTGCTGACCGAGACATCAACGGCGGTGACGCCGTCGAGCCTGGCAACGGCATTTTGAACCTTGGCGCCACAGGAGGCGCAATCCATTCCGCCGATGCGATAGCGGGTCTTACTGGCAATATCAGCTGTCATTTGAGGCCCTTTCGTCTATGTCAGGCCATGCTACAATCTCTAGTCACTACAGGTTCAAGAGGAAAATTATGAATATTTCAATCGGTGAACTGGCCAAGCGGTCGAGGGTCAAGATCCCGACGATCCGTTATTACGAGCAGATCGGCCTGCTGGCAGCGGCTGCGCGCACCGAAGGCAACCAGAGACGATACGAACGCGCCGACCTGGACCGGCTCAATTTCATCCGCCATGCCCGCGAACTGGGCTTCGAGATCGACGACATTCGCGAACTGCTGGCGATGACGGCGGAACCGCAGGCATCTTGCCACCAGGTCGACAGCATTGCCCGCAATCACCTGGCGGAAATCGATCAGCGCATCAAGCGGCTTCAGGCACTGCGCAGCGAATTGAAGCGGATGGTGTCGGAATGCGGCCATGGCCGTATCTGCAATTGCCGGATCATCGAGGTTCTGGCCGACCATGGCCAATGCGAGACCGAGCACTGACGCTGCGGGAGGCCTTGACGCTCACCGCAACGATTTGGAATGCGTCGCCTCAGGTTCATCCACCGGCACAAAACCGAGACGCTCATAAAATTTTCGCGACTGGGGCGTGGCACGCAGGCGAATGCGGGGAAACCAGGCCTCGGCGCCATCGAGCGTTCGGGCTTCCAGCGCCCGGGCGATGCCTCGGTGACGATGGCTAAGACTGACATAGAGGTGGCGGATGCGTCCGGCATTTTCGCTCAGATAGGGATCGCGGTTGAGGCCGCAGAAACCAATCAGCTTGCCATCATCGAAAGCGCCGATCAGCCGCTCGCCGGGTCCGTCAAATCGGTTGGCGCCGGACTTCCAGTCATGCAGCATCCTTTCCACGAATGGATAGCCGTCGCTCCATGCTTCATCGGAGAGCGGCTGAGCGTCGTGGTCATCGAGCGAAATCGGACGATAGGTGATCATCCAGCTACCATAGCGGATGAATCGCCAAAGCCCCCATACTGATGCGGCGGCGATGATCCACAATGCCAGTCGGCCGGAGCGGGTGTGGCGCGCTTCGGCCTTGCCGATGGCTTCCGAGGTGGCGGCATCAAAGCGCAGGCCATGCTCGGCCATGTCGCTGACATCACCGGCCAAACGTTCTGCGCGGGCAGCGAGATCAGGCAATTGCTCGGCAAGTTTGAGCGCTGCGATGGCGCCAGCCTTGATGTCGACGGCAATGCGCTTAGGGCCGAGATTGTCGCGGATCCAGCCGCCAACCACCGGTTCGGCCGCTTTCCACATGTTGAATTTGGGGTTGAGCGTGCGGGCCACGCCCTCGACCACCACCATGGTTTTTTGCAGCATCACCAGTTCTGGCCGGGTCTGCATGTCGAACAATTCGGTGACTTCGAACAAAAGCGTGAGCAGCCGCGCCATCGAGATGGTTTCGGCAGGCTGGCCATGGATCGGCTCGCCGATGGCGCGGATGGCCTGGGCGAAACTCGCAGCATTGTGCTCGGCCGACACGTAACCGGCCTCAAAATGCACATCGGCGACGCGTTGGTAATCGCGGGTGATGAAACCGTAGAGGATTTCGGCAAGGAAGCGGCGCTCCTTTTTGCCGAGCCTGCCGACGATGCCCATGTCGACGGCAACAACCATGCCAGCGGGATCGACGAACAGGTTGCCCTGGTGCATGTCGGCATGGAAAAAACCGTCCCGCAGTGTATGGCGCAGAAACGACTGGATCAGTGTGTCGGCAATCGCATCAAGATCATGTCCGGCGGCGCGCAAGCCCGCGACGTTGCTCATCTTGATGCCGTCGATCCATTCCATGGTGACCACGTCGCGGCCGGTGCGCTCCCAGTCGACTGCAGGCACGCGGAAACCTGGATCGTCCCTGGTGTTGTCGGCCATCTCCGAAAGTGCTGCAGCCTCGAGCCTGAGGTCCATCTCGATGCGGGTGGTCTGTTCCAGCGTCTTGGTGATTTCCACCGGACGCAGCCTGCGCGAAGCGGGGATAAAGCGTTCCTGCAATTCGGAGACCAAATAGAAAGCCTCGAGATCGTGCTTGAAGCGCTGGCGCACGCCGGGCCGGATCACCTTGACGGCGACCTGACGGGTGCCGTTCTGGTCACTGACCTCGGCGGGATGCACCTGGGCGATGGAGGCGGCGGCGATCGGCGGGTCGAAACGCGAGAAAAGATCGTCGATGGTGCGCCCGAGCGAAGCCTCGATGGCCTGGCGAGCCAGGGCTTCGGGAAAGGTCGCCATCCGGTCCTGCAGGCCTGCCAGGTCATCGGCGATGTCGGCGCCGACCACATCGGGGCGGGTGGCGAGAAACTGACCGAGCTTGACCCAGGAGGGGCCGAGCCGTTCGACCGCACGGGCCAGCCTGTCGGTACGCTCGGCGCTTTTGGCGCGGCGCTTGGCGAGCAGCCCTGCAAGCTTGTGGCCGAAACGCAGCGAGGCCGGCATTTCATCCACCGGCAACGAGGAGACCACGCCTTCGCGCACAAGGATCAGGCCCGCCCGCATCAGGCGCAAATAGGTACCAAGGCTTGCCATACTGATCAGATCTTCCAGCCCGAATGCAGCGCTGCGACGCCGCCGGTGTAATTGGTGTAGCCAACGCGGGCAAAACCGGCACGCTCGATCATTGCTGCGAAATCGCGCTGGCGCGGAAACTTGCGGATCGATTCGACCAGATACTGATAGGGCTCGGCGTCACCGGCAATTGCCTTGCCCATGGCCGGAATGCCATTAAACGACCAGGCGTCATAGACGCGGTCAAGGATCGGCATTTCAACCTCGGAAAATTCCAGGCAGAGGAAGCGGCCGCCACGACGGAGAACCCGGTATGCTTCGCGCAGTGCCTTGTCGATATCGGGCACGTTGCGAATGCCGAAGGCGATGGTATAGGCGTCGAAACTGTTATCCTCGAAAGGCAGCTCCTCGGCGTTGGCTTCAACAAAATCAAGATTGTCGGCATAGCCATTCTTGACGGCGCGATCAGCCCCGACGGCGAGCATCGAGCCGTTGATGTCGAGAACCGTGCCGGTGGCCTGGCGGTCGGAGGCCTCGACAATACGGAAGGCAATGTCGCCGGTGCCACCGGCCACGTCGAGAAACCGGAAGCCTGGGCGCCGTGGCGGATTGAGGCTGGCGATCATGGCGTTCTTCCAGACCCGGTGCATGCCCGCCGACATCACATCGTTCATGATGTCGTAGCGCTTGGCCACCTTGTGGAAGACATCATTGACAAGGGTCTGCTTTTCACCGTCGGCGACGGTGCGGAACCCGTAACTGGTCTGCATTCCGCCTTGTGCGGAGACGCGTTGATCGGACATCGTTCATTCCTGTATCTGGCCACCACCACATCGCGCCGGACCAACCGGCCGCCCGTTGCAGCTTTGAAGATGGCGACCATAGCGGATCGGTCGGCTCCGCGCTATCTGAAGCATCGTTCGAATAATCGGCTCTGGACTGTTGCCCAGCGCGCCGCTTTATAGGGGAGAGACCGCGACAACGCCACCGGCAGATTGCCGCGCTGCGCCCGATCCACCACGCGCTTGCGAACCAGGAGACCCGTTTGCCCGAATTGCCCGAAGTCGAAACTGTCCGTCGTGGCCTGCAGCCGGTGATGGAGGATGCCCGGTTCACCCGTGTCGAGCAGCGGCGGGCCGATTTGCGCTTTGCCTTTCCCGAGGATTTTGCCAGACGGCTGGAAGGCCGGCGGGTGGTCTCTCTCGGGCGCCGGGCGAAATACCTGATCGCCGAGCTTGATGACGGCATGGCGCTGATCAGCCATCTGGGCATGTCGGGCTCGTTCCGGATCGAACCGGACGGCGCGCAGGAACTCAAGCCGGGCGTGTTCCACCATCCCCGCTCCAAGGACGGTCGGCATGACCATGTGGTGTTTCACATGGACGGGCCGGCAGGACGGGCGCGGGTGATCTACAACGACCCGCGCCGGTTCGGCTACATGGACCTGATCGTGCGGGCGACGCTGGCCGAGCATCCCTGGTTCCGCAATCTCGGCGTCGAGCCGACCGGCAACAGCCTGGACGCGCAAACGCTGGCTGACCGGCTTTCAGGCAAGGCAGCACCACTCAAAGCGGCGCTGCTCGACCAACGGGTGATCGCCGGGCTCGGCAACATATATGTATGCGAGGCTCTTTGGCGCGCCGGGCTTTCGCCGGTCAAGCCCGCGGGACGACTGGTGACCGCGAGCGGCCGTCCGCGCAAGGATCTGGAACGGCTGACGGCGGACATCCGCACGGTGATCAGCGAGGCGATCGCGGCGGGTGGCTCTTCGCTGCGCGACCACATCCAGACTGACGGAACGATGGGCTACTTCCAGCACGGATTTTCAGTCTACGACCGTGAGGGAAAGGCTTGCCCCCGGCCCGGCTGTGGCGATACGGTCCGCCGGATCGTGCAAGGTGGCCGCTCGACATTCCTGTGCCCGCGCTGCCAGAAGCACTGATCCCGCAATCGGGTGGAAAAGGAGAGACGCGATGGCGCTCAAGACACTGAAGACAGAAACACGTGGCCGGGTGGCCATCGTCACCCTCAACCGGCCCGACGCGCTCAATGCGCTCAATTCCGAGCTACTGGGCGAACTGCGCGAGACGCTCGCCCATTTCAGCGCCGACGACAAAATCGGTGCGATCGTGCTGACCGGCTCGGAAAAGGCTTTTGCCGCCGGCGCCGACATCAAGGAAATGCAGCCCAAGGATTATGTCAGCGCCTATCTCGAGGACCTGTTCGAGGGATGGAGTGCCGTCTCCAATACTCGCAAGCCGCTGATTGCCGCAGTGGCCGGCTATGCGCTGGGCGGTGGCTGCGAGCTCGCCATGATGTGCGATTTCATTATCGCCGCCGACACCGCCAAGTTCGGCCAGCCGGAAATCACCCTGGGCATTATCCCCGGCATGGGCGGCACCCAGCGGCTTACCCGCGCGGTGGGCAAGGCCAAGGCCATGGATCTGTGCCTGACCGGACGGATGATGGACGCCGAGGAAGCTGAGCGCTCCGGCCTGGTGGCGCGCGTGGTGCCGGCCGACGAATTGCTGGCCACGGCAATGAAGGCTGCAGAAAAGATCGCCGGCTTCTCGCTGCCGGTGGCCATGATGGTCAAGGAATCGGTCAACCGGGCTGACGAGGTGACACTTGCCGAGGGCCTGCGGTTTGAACGGCGGCTGTTTCATTCGCTGTTTGCAACGGAAGACCAGAAGGAAGGCATGGGCGCCTTCATCGACAAGCGCAAGGCTCAGTTCAAGCATCGCTGAGCCACCAGCGCCGGGAAGCCTATCGCTTTCCGGCGCGACACAGGCAGGTCTGAGCCATTTTCGCGTTGACGAAGACCGCGATTACCGGTATAGGCCCGCCATCGAATGGCAGCTTTCGAGGTTGCCGTGGTTTTTTCGCATTCCGGACTTTAAAGCGACAAGCCCTGCAAGGGGCGCTTTTCGGGCGGACTGACGCTAGTGACAACTGAGAGGCATTCATGGCCAATACAACTTCGGCGAAAAAGGCGACCCGCAAGATTGCCCGCCGCACTGACACCAACAAGGCGCGGCGCTCACGGGTTCGCGGTTTCCTTCGCACCGTTGAGGAAGCCATCAGCGCCGGCGACAAGACCGCCGCTGCAGAAGCTCTGAAGGCAGCACAGCCCGAGCTGATGCGCGCCGCCGGCAAGGGCGTATTTCACGCCAATACGGCATCACGCAAGGTTTCCCGACTGGCCAGCCGGGTGAAGGCAATTTCTGCCTAATCCAGCCAGATAAATCGTTAGTCGACTAAAAGCCCGGACCGTCCGG